>NZ_CP034998.1:4222500-4569280 GCF_002531755.2 Rhizobium acidisoli
GATAAAGAGGGTGAGAGACCCTCTCGCCGAAAGACCAAGGGTTCCTGCTTAAAGTTAATCTGAGCAGGGTTAGCCGGCCCCTAAGGCGAGGCAGAAATGCGTAGTCGATGGGAACCACGTTAATATTCGTGGGCCTGGTGGTAGTGACGGATTGCACAAGTTGTTCTGGTTTATTGGATTATCAGGGCAGCGGAGCGGTTCCAGGAAATAGCTCCACCGTATAGACCGTACCCGAAACCGACACAGGTGGTCAGGTAGAGTATACCAAGGCGCTTGAGAGAACTATGTTGAAGGAACTCGGCAAATTGCACGCGTAACTTCGGAAGAAGCGTGACCCCATTTTACGCAAGTATGATGGGGTGGCACAGACCAGGGGGTAGCGACTGTTTATCAAAAACACAGGGCTCTGCGAAGTCGCAAGACGACGTATAGGGTCTGACGCCTGCCCGGTGCTGGAAGGTTAAGAGGAGAGGTGCAAGCTTTGAATCGAAGCCCCAGTAAACGGCGGCCGTAACTATAACGGTCCTAAGGTAGCGAAATTCCTTGTCGGGTAAGTTCCGACCTGCACGAATGGCGTAACGACTTCCCCGCTGTCTCCAACATAGACTCAGTGAAATTGAATTCCCCGTGAAGATGCGGGGTTCCTGCGGTCAGACGGAAAGACCCCGTGCACCTTTACTATAGCTTTACACTGGCATTCGTGTCGGCATGTGTAGGATAGGTGGTAGGCTTTGAAGCGGGGACGCCAGTTTCCGTGGAGCCATCCTTGAAATACCACCCTTATCGTCATGGATGTCTAACCGCGGCCCGTCATCCGGGTCCGGGACAGTGTATGGTGGGTAGTTTGACTGGGGCGGTCGCCTCCGAAAGAGTAACGGAGGCGCGCGATGGTGGGCTCAGACCGGTCGGAAATCGGTCGTCGAGTGCAATGGCATAAGCCCGCCTGACTGCGAGACTGACAAGTCGAGCAGAGACGAAAGTCGGTCATAGTGATCCGGTGGTCCCGCGTGGAAGGGCCATCGCTCAACGGATAAAAGGTACGCCGGGGATAACAGGCTGATGACCCCCAAGAGTCCATATCGACGGGGTTGTTTGGCACCTCGATGTCGGCTCATCGCATCCTGGGGCTGGAGCAGGTCCCAAGGGTTTGGCTGTTCGCCAATTAAAGCGGTACGTGAGCTGGGTTCAGAACGTCGTGAGACAGTTCGGTCCCTATCTGCCGTGGGTGTAGGAATATTGACAGGATCTGTCCCTAGTACGAGAGGACCGGGATGGACATATCTCTGGTGGACCTGTTGTCCTGCCAAGGGCATAGCAGGGTAGCTATATATGGACGGGATAACCGCTGAAGGCATCTAAGCGGGAAACCCACCTGAAAACGAGTATTCCCTATCAGAGCCGTGGAAGACGACCACGTTGATAGGCCGGGTGTGGAAGTGCGGCAACGCATGAAGCTTACCGGTACTAATAGCTCGATCGGCTTGATCGTTCTCATTGACTGTGCTCATCAGCCAAAGGCTGATGAAGTGAATAGGCAAGAGGCAGTAGGAACAACTACAGCCTTCGCCCATCACAAGCATCAAAGACGTGTTCAAAAAAACGATGACAATAGTCACTGCTGCCTAATGGCTGCTGACTATTGCCTCATCCCCAGCTTCTCAAACATAAAGTTGCGCTTTGCCGACCTGGTGGTTATGGCGGGGTGGCTGCACCCGTTCCCTTTCCGAACACGGCCGTGAAACGCCCCTGCGCCCATGGTACTTCGTCTTAAGACGCGGGAGAGTAGGTCGCTGCCAGGTCTGCAAAGCGCAACTTTAAATCTTCTCAGAACAATTCTAACGGCAAACGCCGTCAAAAGGCCGCTCACAAAGCGGCCTTTCGTGTTACAATACTTCAGCAAGTCCAAACGACTTGCGCTGGCGCGGGGTGGAGCAGCCCGGTAGCTCGTCAGGCTCATAACCTGAAGGCCGCAGGTTCAAATCCTGCCCCCGCAACCAAACTTCCCATAACTCAATACCTCAAAACCCGCCTCATGGCGGGTTTTGGCGTTTCTGGGAGCCGTCACGGGATTCAGCCCGCGGCAGCGCTGTCCTTAGTCCAGCCCATTCCGGGCCAGGAATTCTGCTGCCTTCATCGTCTCCAAGGCATTCGCTGTCTCCCTGAAGTACGGCAAAGTCTGCCAGAGACTGCGGCCGCCGACGATATAGAAGCGGCGCTTGGCGCGTGTCAGCGCCACGTTCAGGAGATTCGGTTTCGATGCGGCCCAGGCTGCGGCTCCGCTATGCCAGGCATCGGCGCCGAGCACCATGAAAACAATGTCTTCCTCCTTGCCCTGGAAGGTATGGACCGTGCCTATCCGCTCCCGCAGCCATCGGGACAACCGCAATGGAGGAGACCGCATATTTCCGAGCGGATCGACCCATGGCGCATGGGCCAGAGCCTGCCTCAGGTTGTTTTTGATCTCTTTGAAGGGCGAGATGATGTAGAGGTCCGGCAATGCGCCGTCGCGGCGATAGGTGGCAGTGAGGACGTCGACGATGAAGCCCGTCTGTTCGGCAACCGTCTGTTTGCCCGATACCCTGCCTCTGATGTCAATCCAGGCGCTGTCGCCATAAAATGGCGGCGCGTCTCCGGCGGGCCGGCGCTTTTCCAGCCCGAATACCATCTTGTTCTGATAGGCGATCCGGTTGGCAAGACCGAACATCGGATCGATGCAGCGCCGATGCACCCGGAGAGGGGAGCCGATCCAAAGCCCGTCCGCTTCCTCGCCGGGGACGGTCGTTCCATAGCGGTTGGCGGCATCGGCGAGCATCTGCACCGACGCCCGGTTCGGCGAATATTGCCCCGCCGCCGTGTGGGTTGAGAGCGCCGAAGCGGCGGTGATCAGCGCGCTGGGAAGGATAAAGACCGGCTCGATCTGCTGCGGATCGCCGATCGCCATGACGCGGCGCCCCCGCAACAGGGCCCCGACCGCCGCCTGCGGCACCGCCTGACCGGCTTCGTCGATGAAGACCCAGCCGATCGAACCGGCGCCCAGCCGGTGGAATTGCCGGGCGAAGGAGGCGAATGTCGTCGAGACGATGGGAACGATCATGAAAAGGCTCTGCCAGATCAATGAAATGTGCTCGTCATCGACGGGACTGTTGTTGGACAGCAGTTTGCTGATGGCGACGATGTTTCCGCCAAAACCTCCGCCCTTCCTGCCAACCTCCGCCAGCCATGCTTCGTGCAGCGTCAATGCCGCTTCCAGCAATGCCGACCGCAGACCCGCCAACTCGTCCTGATGCCAGAGACCGTCGACCTGGAACCGGTCGGTCTCGAGATCGGCAAGCCGTTCGGGTATGGCGGGATGGCCGAACACCTCCCCTAGACGGTCGAATTCCTCTCTTTTCCTCTCCCAGATTTTCTGCCGTGACCGCAGTGCCTGTTCGGCCCGCTCATATTCTCGCAAAGCCTGTTCCCGCGGAGGCCCATGGATCTTCGCAAGATGCCGCTCGCATTCCGCCAGCGCCTTGCGCAATTTCAGCTGCCGGCGCGCATTGGCGCCGACATCCTGCCGGTGCTGGCGGGCGGGGCTGCTCGGCATCACCCGCTCCCACCAGGCAGGCGCGCTGCGGTCGAGCAGCTGTTCCTCTTCCTTCAGATGCGACAACTCTTCCTTGATCTGGAGCATTTCGGCCGCAACCCTATCGCAGCGCTCCTGCGTGCCCTGAAGGTCGGCGGCGGCAGCCGCGACCCGTTCAAGCGCGTCGCGGCAGAATGCATCCTGCGAGACCCGCACGATGTCGTCATGGAGATCGGCATAACGTGCATATTGACCGATCTTCTCGCGAACCCGGTCGTCGGCGGCACGAAAGGCCGACGCTGCTTCGGCGAAGTTCGGCCCCTCGTAGCTCTCTCGCCATTGCCAGATCGTCTGCGGCTTGGCCGCGCCGGACCAGCCGGGGTTCGGCCTTTCGGGGATTTCCATGAAGGCGAAACGTTCCTTGAAGGCTCGCCGGTTTCTGGAGTTGCCGAGCGCACACGCGATCAGCCCCCATGGGCGGTCGCCGTCGGAGAGCTTGACGGCGGCGCCATTGTCCTTTTGGCAAGCGATCTTGTGCGCGACCGTCTGCAGATATTGGAGGGACGACGTCCTGGCGATCGCGCTTCGCTTGGGAAGGTCGCGCGAGATATTCTCCACCGCGGCATTGTTGGAAGAGGCGACGACCATTTCGAAACCGGTAAGGGCCGGGATCAGCGCCGAGATCGAGGCGGTGCTGCGGTCTGCGAAGATGGCGCGGCGCGGCGATCCGTCAAAGGCATCGCGCGCCGTCTTCAAGGAGGAGAGCACCCGGGCGCGCTTAACGATATTATCCGCGAACATGTCGCGAAGCAGGGTGGTCTTTCCCGTTCCCGGTGGGCCGTTGACCGAGAAAAGTCCGGTTTCCGAAAGCTCGCCGATGGCCGAATTGATCGCGAATTGCTGCATGAGGCTCATCGCGTGCTGAGGTTCGCTGAGCCAGCGTCCGCGGTTGAGATTTCCGGGATGCAAGGCCCGAACGATCGCCTTGCGCCCATCCTCCGAATAGAGGTCGATCCGCTTCTCCGGGGCAAGCGGGGTGAGATATCGCCTGAGCGGCTCGGGAATATCACCCTGTTTGACGCGCATCATCGCCCCCTCGATATCCTCGATGAAGAAGCTGTTCAGGATACCGATCTCTTCCTCGGCGCTTGCGCTCTCATCCTCCTCATCGTCGGCATCGGGCGGATGGCTTTCCGGCTGCGGTGGCAGCGAGAGGATTTCGGGCCTTTCCGCCCTGTCTTTGTAGCGTATTTCGACCGCGGCGATCGGCTTCTCCTGATGCGCGGCGAAGCTCGCCCAATCGCAGAGCAATTCATGCAGCGTCAGAATTTCGCCGGCATCGAGCGGCTGATCGGCGCCGTCGTCGAAGGATGAGGATCTCAGCTGTCGCTGCGCCCGAAAATTCTGAAGCACTTCCGTCAGCTGTCGCTTGCCCTCGGCAAATGCCTCGTGGCTGAGCGAGGAGAGGCCGGATTTGCGTACCCGTCCCAGAGCCCATGGAAGCGTGGAAACGGAAAATGTTTCGAAGATCGGCTGCCCCAGGGGTGTCAGCTGCATGCTGGCAAAACAGGTATCGCCGTCTAGATCGCCGCGTTCGGCATCCTCATATTCGGCGATACCGGCCGCAGCGCTATCGAAGTGCCTGCGGACAGCGGTAATTTCGGATTTGCCGAAAACGCCGAGGAACAGGGTAAAACCCGTGATCTGCTTCTCCGCGGGGACTGCTGGACGGCTGAGCGCGGCACTGTCATCCTCGAGCGTCCTTGCATGCAGCCAGAAGACACTTCGCCCTTCACCTGCGACGATACGGCTGGAGAGATCGTAGGGAATGAAGAACTCGATCTTGTGCCAGAAATCGAGAATGGCCAGAAGCCGTTCCCTTTCGGCGCCATCTGCATTGGTCTGCATGAGGTTCCACTGAGGCGTTGCAAATTAGGCTTGCGCCTCTATTAACAACGATCGCCGCTCGAAATCAAAGACCATGGCGGCTTCGCTGCCAGGAACCGCCGCAACGCATTGTCGCCGCCGGCAGGTATTCGTCAGTGCAGACGCGGCCGGCGTCGCTCGCTGAGCTGCCAGCCCCGGTTCCAGCGGGCGATGGTCTCGGACACGACATCGGTCTTGTGAGGCGTGGGTTCGGCGCTCGCCTGGATCCGTTCGAGGGCGGCATTTGCCTTGGCAACATAGTCGAGTGCGGCCGGATCGTCCGAATGCACGTCCCGGATCGCGGCGAAAGCAGCTTCCGCCTCGGCCAGCCGTTTACCGGCAACAAGGGCAATGCCACGCTTGTAATGCGCCTGGATCAGATGCGGCCCGACCTCGCCGACCAGGCGGAACGTCTCGGCGGCCTGGTCGTATTGATGCAAAGCAAGCTGCGTGTCGCCAAGCCGCATCCGGATCGGTGTCGGATCGGGCGCTTGTTCGGCGAGCGCCTTATAGGCAGCCAGTGCCTCCGTCAGCTTGCCCCGGTCGAACAGCAGATTGGCGAGGCCAAATCCCGCGCCGGTATGGCCTGGAGCCGATTGCAAGACCTGGTTGAAGACGATCTCCGCTCTCCCGCGGGCGCCGTTGCGGTACATGTCGAGCGCCTGCTCATAGACGAAGCGAATGCTGCGCGGGTTGAGCGCGCCATGCAGATTCTGGCCATTGCGGGTGCGGAAGAGCGTGCAGCTGATGTGTCGTTCCTCGACCCCGAACATATATTTATAGGGCTCGTTTCCGCGCAGGAAGTCATAGGTCTTGAAGCCCTGTTCGATCGCCCGCCGGATGCAGTAACCGTGCAGGATGAGACCGGGAGACGGCGTCTTCCAGTTTTCGTCGCGGCCGGTGATGTAGAAGAGGATCGCCTTCTTCTGCCGGTCGACGATATTCGCCAGCGCGCCGAGCGGCTGGTCGCCATACCAGAAGACCGGTACCTCGAGATTGCCGTTGTTGAAGCAGTCCATCAGCATTTCGCGGGTGGTGATGATCAGCCGCTCGGTCCGCTCCGCGCCTTTGCGGGCGCTCCACTTGGTCCGCCAGAGATCGAAGAGGATGTCCAGGTCGCGATGGATAGTCTCGGGTGTCGCCATCGTGATGCGGTAGAGATCGCCGCCTTCGACCTTGCGCAGGAACCGGCGGAGCTTCTGGCGCGTCTGGCTGCTCATGCGCTGTTCGAGATAGTGGTCGAAGCTTGCCGGCAGGGAAACGATCGGGCAGATCGTATTGTCGATGTTCTCATTGTTTTTGGGCGAGCTGTCGCGAAACATCACCTCCGGCCCCCGCAGCGCCTCGATCATCTTTTCGTGCCGCCCGGCAGGGCCGCTGAAATATTCGAGCTTCAGGTCGGTCCAGTTCTGATGTTTGATAAACGAGGCAAAGCCGGCAATGGCATGATGTTCGTAATCCGGCCTGACGATGAAGCCGGTATAATCGGCCGCAAAATTCCCGGCCATGATGATCTCGTCGTAGAAGAGCCCGGTCTTTTCGTTCAGATGCGTGATGAGGCGTAGGGGAAAAAAAGCAACGTAGGGTGAATCGGGATCGCGTTCGCGAAGGGCGAGTATGAACCAGCGGCGCCGGCGGGACAGATAATTCTTCAGCCAGATCCAGGAGAGGAAATGCTGCGCGTCGGGATCGTCCATGAAGACCTGATCCCAGTTGTCGCGCACCGCCTCCAACCCGGCAACGGTGTCGATGATGTCTATGCGCATGGCCGCCCCCAATACCCCATACGTTACTCGGGAGCTTTTCATTCTAAGGGGAAAAACCGATCTTCAAATAAACCATCCGGATGATTTTCAGGGCTTAATTATGATTAGTTCTGAGCCGGCAAATAACCCAGAATCTGGATATGTTTCTGCTAAATAATTCAATCACATAGAGTTGCGCAATTTGTAGGGAACGCGACGCTTCAATATAGGCCGCCCAAGCTGTCCAAAGTTCGGCCACCCACCATACATAAGGATTAGATCAGAGCTCGCCGGAGATCCGCGGGCTCGCATGAATAAAGGCCCAGAGTGTCCGGCTGATGGCGACGATCTCGGCGATCGACTTCTCCAAATGGTCGATCTCGCGCGCATCCATCTGCTCGATCTTGCCGTAGCGGATCTCCTTGTCGTCCTCGACCAGTCGCATCAATTGTGTGCTCGAGATCTCTCCCTTCTCGTCGAAGGAATAAATGCAATGATTGTATTTGTTGCGGGTCTTGGATTCCTTCTTCAGCCGCGCCATGGCTGAAAGAATCGCTTTCCGGTCGGAAGGCGGGGTCGAAGCGAGCTTCGCAAGCCGTTCGATGAGATCCATCCGCGCACGGGTCGTGTTGAGGGTCAGGAACACGACGATTGCCGCATCTTTTTCGACCCGGAGCAGATGGGCAATGATGTAGATCAGCAGGCTTTCGGTATTCGTCCAGACATAGTTCAGGCGCCCGACCCGCAGCAGGACATCCGACATCGCCGCCATGTTCGCCCTTTCTTCCCCGGAGGGGACGATCCATCCCGAAGGGATGATAGATTACCGACACCATATTACGGACCGCCGTCGTTTGCCCGATCGCGCGGTCAGCGTTCCTTGAATGCCCGGGACATGCTGTCCGTGATTGGTTTGCTGATATATTCGAAAAAGGTGCGTTCTGACGTCTGGATCAGCACTTCGGCCGGCATGCCTGGAACCGGATGGAAATTATGCACCCGCGCAATCTCGGAATCCGGTATTGCGACGCGAACGATATAGACGTCCTTGACCGAGAGGCCCGCATTCTCCTCGATCGAATCGGCCGAGACGTAAAAGACCTTGCCCTCTAGAACCGGCGTCGTCCGCCGATTGAGCGCCGTCAGCCTGACCGATGCCATTTCTCCCTCGCGCAGCTGGTCGATGGAGGTTCGCAGCACCTGCGCCTCCAGGATCAGCGGCACATGCGCCGGCAGGATTTCCATGATCGGCTTGCCCGTGGTGATGACGCCGCCGGCGGTATGAAAATAGGAGCGTACGACGGTTCCCGACACCGGTGAACGGATGGTGGTGCGCTCGAGCACGCCTGCAGCCTCGCGCATCTGTTCGCGTACGCTGTCGAGATCGGATTCGGCGGTCTCGAGCGCGTCGAGTGCCGCCTGCTTGTTGGAGTTGACGGCGATGACGGCTTCCTGGCGGAATTTGGCGATCTCTGCCTCGCTCTCGTTGATCTCGCCGTTCAGGCGCGCAATGTCGCCCATGGCATCGGCGATCGCCCGCTCGATCGCCAAGAGATCCGTCTTGCGCATATAGCCGACCTTGACCAGCCGGGCCTTGGAGTCGCGTTCCTCTGTCAGCAGCGATAGCTGCCTTTCGAAAGATTCTTTTTGGCCGGTATAACCGGCGAAACGGTATTCCAGCGATTGGATGTTTTTCTCGATCAGATTGAGCTGCTCTTCGAGCTTGATCTGCTTGCTGTGGAAGACGATGTTCTGGCTCTGGATGATCGCATTGATGTCCGGGTCGCCCGCCTCTTTCGTCACGATAGCGGGAAGCTGGAATTCCTGCAGACCCTGCGCCTCGGCGCGAAGCCTCGAGACGACGGCTTCCAGGCGCAGGCGGCGAAGCTGCAGCATCCGCTCATTCGAGCGAGAGGCGGTTGGATCGAGGGTCAGCAAAATATCGCCTTCCCTCACAGTATCACCCTCGCTGACGCGCATCTCCTTGATGATGCCGCCTTCCAGATGCTGGACGATCTTGTTGTTGCCGGTCGCAACGAAACTTCCCTGGGCGATGACAGCCGAGGCAAGCGGCGCCGTTGCGGCCCAAAAGCCGAACCCTCCGAACGAAGTGAAGAGAACCGTCAGGCCGACGATGCTGTGCATCCGGATCGAGCGCGGTACATCGCTGTACCATTCGAGCTGCACCGGACCGGCGGTCTCCTGTTGTTTCCGTGCCATAGCCTTCACCCTTCGATGCGCGGTGCTTGTTGACCGTTATTGCTGTTATTCTTCGAAAGCGCCTGCAGCACCTCGATCCGCTCCCCGAACATGGCGACAGTGCCGTCCTTGAGCACCAGGATCTTGTCGACGCATTGGAGCAGGGCAGGACGCTGGGTGATCGTCACGGTGGTGATGCCCTGCTTTTTGGCATGGATCAGCGCCTTGGCAAGGGCTGCCTCACCCTGTGTATCGAGGTTCGAATTCGGCTCGTCGAGGACGACGAATTTGGGATTGCCGAAGAAGGCGCGGGCAAGCGCGATGCGCTGCTTCTGGCCGCCCGAAAGCGGAGCGCCGTCGGCCGCGACAATGGTCTCGTAGCCCTGCGGGAAACCCGCGATGAGCTCGTGCACGTCGGCCAGCACCGCGGCCTCGTAGATCTGGTGATCTTCGATGTCGTCGCGCATGCGGCAGATATTCGCCTTGATCGTGCCGGGAAAGAGCTGCACGTCCTGCGGCAGATAGCCGATGCTTTCGCCGAACTGGCGCTGGTCCCAGTTTCGCAGATCCATCAGGTCAAGGCGCACATTTCCCGATGTGGGCACGATCGAGCCGACGAGCATCTTGCCGAGCGTCGTCTTGCCGGAGCCGGAATTGCCGATGACCGCCAGCGATTCGCCCTTCTTGAGGGAGAAGGAAATGCCGTTGAGAATGACCTTCTTCTGCGGCGGCGGCACGAACAGAATGCGTTCGACATCAAGCCGGCCTTCCGGATTGGGAAGGCGCAGGCGCGGGAAGTTCAACGGCGAGTTCAAAAGCAGGCCCTTGATCCTGGAATAGGCGGCTGCTGACCGGTTGAACTGGTGCCAGCCTTCGATGGCGCCCTCGATCGGCGCCAGTGCGCGTCCCGAGATGATCGAAGAGGCAATTACCATGCCGCCGGTCAGCTCACCGGAAAGCGACAGATGCGCGCCCCAGCCGAGCAGAGTGATCTGGGTGATCATGCGGCAGGCCTTCGATATGCCGGAGAAGATGATGTTGCGGTCCTGCGCCTCGACCTGCGATTTCAGCGAGCCCGCCGTTTCCCGGCCCCACATCTTCACGGCCTCGGGGATCATCGCCATTGCGTTGATGATCTGCGAATTGCGCGACATGGAATCCAGGTGGAAATTCGCCCGGCTGAGATAGCTGTTGGATTCGGCAAATTGCCGGGCGGTGAATTTCTGGTTCAGATAGGCGATGAAGAATAGCACCGCGCAGCAGGTCATGATGATGATACCGAGATGCGGATGCACGAAATAGACGACGACGACGAAGAACGGCATCAGCGGCGCGTCGAGAAACGCAATGAGCGTGCCGGATGTCAGGAAACCACGCAGCAGCTGCAGGTCCTGGAGTGTCTGATAGTCTTTGCCGCTGCCATGCAGCGAGGCCCGCGCCGCAGCGCTGAGGATCGGTGCGCCGAGCTGCACTTCGAGTTCCACCGCGGTGCGCATCAGGATAAAGCGCCTGACCGTATCCATGAAGGCCTGAAGCAGGACGGCGCCGAGCACGGCGATCGAGAGCATGACGAGCGTATCGATCGAGCGGCTGGTCAGCACCCTGTCGGATATCTGGAAGAGGTAGAGCGGGATCGCCAGCAGAAGCACGTTGATGGCGATCGTGAACATCATGACGACCACCATGTTGCGCCGTACTGCCCCCATGCCGCGCGAGAGGCTGGCGGCGAAATTCACAGGCTCGCTGCGCTTGTGAAAACCGCCGCCACTTCCCCCGCCCCCGCCCCCGCCGCCCCCGGGATCGGAATGCTTGCCATTTCCGCCTCCGCCGGTGCGCAGACGCCTGTCGGTTTCGCTGACCGGGCCGCTGTCGCCTTCGATGGTCTTGGCGAAAGGCATCGTCGGGCTCGATTTAAGCTCGATTTTCTCTTTCGGCAGTTCGGGCGCCGCCCGCGCCTCGATCGGCGATGGGGCGGATGCCTCCGCCAGTTTTGCTTCCACCGGTTTTGTTGGCGCCGGACCTTGCATCACGGCGGCGGGAGCCTCCGGTTCTGCATTCCAGGCTTTCAGTGAGGCTTCCAGCGTCACCGTCTTTTGCGGGAGGGGTGCCTGCACCGTGGCTGCGCGCGCCATATCGGCAACGTCGCTTGCTGCAACATCGGCCGGCGCTTTGCTGCGATCGGAAGACGCAGACGAAGCGGCGGCGCCGGTGAGCCGACGAAGGTTCTCGACGGCTTCGTCGATCGCAGAGATGCACAGATCGTTCCTCGCCGCTTCCGAGGGCGCAGCGGAGGGAATATTGCCTGACCTCAAATCGAGGGCGCTGCCCGCTGCAAAGACTTGTTTCGAAATCTGGTTCATCGTGATTCTCTCACAGTCCTTAGGGTCACGCGACCACGGCTTGCATGACGTCGGCGGGATGCGCCGACGACCATGAAAGGTCATGCCCTGCATTGATTACGCCATCGGCAGAATCGCCGGCCGCCGGATCATCGTCGTTGAGAAAGGCGATGACTTCGTTGGCGAGCCTGTCGTCTGCCTGGTGCGGCTGGGTCGTGTCATGCTCTACCAGCCCGCCCTGAATGAGGATGGCGTCCGAGTAGAGCTGGCCTGCCAGATAGGTCGTCTGGCCGAAACTGTCATAATCGATGATCTCGGCGATATTGACGACCGCATTACTGCCGGTGTCGATCGTGACCGTTGCATCGGGATTGTTCTTCAGAAGCGTCGATGCGGCCTGGGTCACATCATCGGAATCGCCGAGGATGCTGACCTGCTTTATGACAGTCATGTCGTAGAGATTGCCGGTAATGTAGAGCACGTTGAGGCCGGCATAGCCTTGGAAATTCACATCGAAGGACAGCCCTTCCGGCATGTTGGGATCGCGGTCTTCGATGGCTTTCTGGGTCTCGACCATATAGTCCGGCATCGCCTCGAACGGGCTGCCCGTGCCGACATTGTGAATAGAGGCGAAATTCCAGATCAGGTTGTCGCTGGTCTCGATGTCGGCGCCGGGATCGGCGCTGTCTTCCGCCCGCACCCAGTCATTGTCGTAGAGCAGCGAGATCTGCGTGATGCTGTTGATGTCGAGCACATTGCCGCCGATGATCACCAGATCATATTGCATGCCCATCCCGAAAAAGGAGGACAAGTTGATGGAGGTATTGCCGCCTGTCAGAACCGTGGTTTCGGATCCCGAGGTGGTGACCGTCATCGTGTCGTTGTCGCTGACGAAGTGATACTGCTCGACCCACTGGACGAAGGAGACATCGCCGTCGATGACACTGACGCGCCAGCTGGTCGGGAACGTCGGATCGGCAGCATCGGTTTCGGCGTGGCTCGATGCTTCGAAGGTGCTTTGCTGGAAGACGGCGATATTCTTGGCGACCGTCCCGGCCTCCTCGGCCGAGTGCGCGGATGCGCGCAGCGCCGAGGCGATCTCGTCATTATCGCTATAGACAAAGGATTGGGAAACCGCGTCAACCTGATGGTAGTCGCCCATGACAGCGGTGACCGAGGTGATGACGGCGGTATTGATCACCGAGGCGACGTTGACGACGAAGTTCGCCCCGGCGGTCACCTCAAGGTTGTTGCCGCTCGGGTCGGTCTGCTCAACGGATGAATTGCTGTCGTCCGGCTCCTCCGGGATCTTCGCGAGACCGCGGTCGGGCAGGAAGTCATCGAGAACAGGGATCTCGGCCTCGATCTTGCCGTTGACGTAAACGGGACCGTTGACCTCGGGATCGAGGCGGATGAAATCATGCGTGGCGTCGGTGCTTGGCGGCGTTGCGCCACTGCTCTCGCTATCCTCGCCTTGGACATTCTCGGCATCCTGGGCATCGCGGGCAGTCTGGATGTAGCTTTCCAGATCCTGGGCGATTTTCAGGACGCCGTCATAGCTGTCGGTTCGGTGGAGATCCGAAAAAGGCGTGAAGACTTCGGCCTTGGTGCCGAACTCCGCCAGCCGTTCGCTGACGAAACTCGTGTCCCGGGCAGCATGAATGCCGTCCGTCATGTCGAGATAGTCGTCGTCGTAAAGCACGTTGACCTGAAGGACGTGACTGATCGCCGAACCGGGGCCGGCAAAGACATTCAATTCCGGCTCATTCGAGAGCACGATATCCGTGGGCGAGCCGAAATGCGGTAACGGTATGTCCCTTGCGGCAATTGCTGCCAGCTTCTCGATGCTCTCTTCGAAGACGCGGCCCAAATGACGCGACGGACCGAATTCGATCTCGTAACTGCCGCCTTTGTAGATGATCCCGGGATCGTAGTCCTTGAGCTGGAGATTGGAAGTGAAGGCCGCGGTAAACGCGTCCTGATCCGACAGAACCGGCCCATCTTCGCCGGCTCCTGCGCCTTCGGCATATTTGGTGCGCGCCCTGATCTCTTCAGTGGTCATCTCGAAGAGACCGATGAAGTGCGCAATGATTTCCGAAATCTTCTCGATATGCATGGTTCGGCCCTCCCATTCGAAATGACGATCGGCCTTTAAAGCGGCCCCGCCGGGAGCCATGGTCGTCAAACCGTTTTCAAACAGTCGAACTGCACCGGCGCCGGCCGGTGCAGTTCGTCTTGGTGGCTGGAGGTCAGTGTCAGGTGCCGGTATCCTCGCCGACGTCGGAGACATGAGAATTGCCGCCAATGACGCTGGAGTCGACGGTGTTGCTGAGCAGGTTCGCGCCCTGAACGAGCTCGAGGTGGAAGCCGGAATTGGCAAGGATCGCCGAAGCATCGGCCGTGCTCGAGCCGGTGGCGTCGTCGCCGGCCTTGAGATCCCAGCCCCTGCCGTCCATTTCCATGCCTTCCGCGCTATCGGCGGTGCCGGCGTTGGCGTTTAGGTGGTTCTGGGCGCCTTCGTTCTCCATCTTGATGTTCCAGGCGCTGTCCTGGTCGGCCAGATGGTTTGCCTGAACGGCGCTGAAGCCGCTGTCATTGCCCGCGCCGGACAGCGAGTCGTTCAGAATGCTGTCGACGTCGAGCGTGAAGGAGAAGTCGTCGCCGAGGTTGAAGGTGAGGTCGTGGCCGGCAACGCCGAGGTTGTCGAAATCCTTGACGTCCTCGATGACGGCGAAGTCGGTGTCCGTCTTGTTGAAGCTGTCAGCGGTATTGTTGCTGTCGGAAACCGTCTTGGTGTCGGTATCGGTAATGGTCTTGATATCGGTGTCGGTCACGGTCTTCGTATCGGTGTCCGTAATCGTCTTGGTGTCGTTGTCGCTGTACGACTTGCTGTCATAGCTCCAGTCGTAGTCGGTTTTGGTATCGGTGATCGTCGTGGTCTTGGTGCTCGTGTCGTCGTCGGACTTGTAGCTCCAGTCGTAGTCGTTATCGCGGTTGTCGCCATTGTTGGCGGAGAGTTCGGCTTTGACGTCGACGTCGACGCTGTTGTCGGTATTGTCACGATTGTCGCCATTGGCGACGCCACCGACATAACCTGTCGAGCTGTCGTCGACTTCAGTTGAATTGATAGCGCTGTTGGCAAAGCCGTCGGCCAGCGCCCCGACCTTCGTGATTTCGGTTACGTCGCCCGATGGTTTCGGGTCGTGTTTATAGGCGTCAGACATCAAAATCTCTCCAGAAAAAAACCGGAGCAGCTTTTCGAAATCCCTCTCATCTCAAATGGGATTTTGCTCGCGCTCGCTCCGATGCGGTTAACATCGGCAGATGTATTCGGTACCAGTCATCTGCAGCTTCATCGCGATTTGTTCGTCAAACCGTTGGTATTGGGACCGCACGTACTCAGTACAAGGCCGCACATATCCAGCTCCGCATCCTGACGAGGATGAGGAGTATTCAGGCTTTATTGTCGTTGATTTGCCCTAAATGGATGCCACGTACCAAAAACACACGCCGATACCTGGATCGTCCATGCCGCCACTTCGGCGACGATCACAGATTGCTGGAAAAAATGCGGAGCCGATAGATATCAATTCGGGTTAAGGCAGATTGACCACCTTCGTCTAGCCCCTGTCGCTGGAGCAATGGGACGTCTGACGGGGTATTGCCGAGCGACGAGAGTAAGACTTGCAGCGCTCGCCGCCAGGTTGAGTGGCGCCATTCGACGGTTGTTCGGCCGATATCCGCTAGAGGACGAAAATATAACAATCTGTACTCAAATATTACATCGGGCTCTGATCTATATTGGGAGCAAATTTAACCTCGAAGTACACATCACAGTAAAAATACAACCAAAGCTTAGTATATTGTTGTTTTTCGCCCGCTAAAACTAATCACTTTGGGCCATTTCCTTCCTTCTCAATCCGTATTAACATAATTAAGAAATGTCTAAAAAATAAGGCGGTGACATCCGGGGCCGGCATTTCATACTATTGAATACCCGCCATCGCTCCACGTTTGAGTAAAGTGTAACGCTAGGGGAGGCGTATATGTTCATGACAGGCTCAGAGACGGAGAATTCTGACCAGGGACGGAAGTTGGAGTCATCGAGAAATACTATACTAGTGGTCGCCAAGGCGGATCTGTTTTCCGAATGCATGGTAGAAGCGCTGGCGAAGAAATTTCCGAATTGTGAGGTGTCAAGCATAACGAGCACAAAGCCGATGCTGGACAAGGATGCCAACGATATAAAGCTTGTTTTATTCTATCATATACCTGCGCCCGAGCTTCATGAAGCGCTGCAGGCTGCGCGCGAAAATCACCCGGAAACATCCGTCGGACTCGTCGTCGAAGCGATCGACATGCTCGAACCCTATGTCAGTCGCCTGGTGGAGGCAAGGATCATCGATGGCGTCCTGCCGCTCAACCTGCGGCTCGATGTCTTCATGGCCGCGGTCGATCTGCTGATGAAGGGTGGCGAACATTTTCCGTCAGCCCTTCTCAATCGCCTCACCAACAAGAACACCCCGCTGGAGCCTTCGCTCTATCAGACAAAATCGGTCGATGCGGCGCGCACCAATGCGCTGAAGCTGAGACGCGACAGCATCTCCTCCTTGACCACGCGCGAGGTTCAGATCCTGGACCTCATATGCAAGGGCACGCAAAACAAGATCATTGCCGACAAGCTGCATCTTTCCGAAAACACCGTGAAGGTTCACGTCCGCAACATCTACAAGAAGATGAACGTCCGAAACCGCACGGAAGCTGCATCCCGTTTCTTCAACGAGCATCCCGCCGGCGAGGACGACATGTCCGGCCGCTGGCGCAACTGATCCAGAGCAAGTCCGGCAAAATTGCCGAGCGCTTTTGCCAGGCAAAGCACAAAGCGCATTTGCCGGGAATGGCGTGAAAACAAGAAGATTGAGCATCTTCGTGAACCGAAGAAAAACGCAAATACTCTCGCGCGCCGCGCGGCCATTCAGACGCGCAAACAAGGCCGTCGCACTGACTGCTGCGTCAGATCGACGGACGTGCGAAGCAGCGCGACTTCTGTCCGAAGCCGCTGGGAGAGCAGATATAAGGCGCTGAGCCGTGATAGGCGACGCGAACCGTCGATGTAGCCGGGCGTTCGGGCCGATTTGCCGGATAGGCGTAGGCTTTTGCAACGCGCGGGGCCTCGACCACGACAACGTTCTTTTTCGCGACGGCGGCTATGTCGTCGTTCACGACGGTACAGGCCGTTGTCCCGATCGCAAAAAGCGTCGTTCCCCCGGCAAACATAGCAAGATGAAATAGACGCCAGCCTTTCGGCTGCGCTGCAGCTTGTTTTTTCAACATGGCCAAAACCCCTCGCATATGGCGCTTCCGGATGCAAGGCCGGCCGTGCGGTTCAGCCCGGCCGATCTTCCCCGTTACTTCTAGATCAGCTGCATTGAGTGAAGCTTGAGCGCGGTCTGGACACTCGTTCTAAGGGTAAAATGGATAGAAAATGATTAATCATTTGTTACTTCAAAGAATAGTTGCGTAATTATTTTGAGTACTTGGAATTTTTAAAGTTGACCTTATCCGCAATCGTCTTATCATTTTAATAGTAATTCAGTTGTTCTAAGAATAACTCAAAAGTTATTCATGTTGAGATAGTCAGTACAGAGTCGGTACAATGAATATCCAACAGGATAAGGGCGGCATGAAGTGCTTAACTAAAACAAAAGACTAAAACATGGGAAGGAGTTTGTAATGCGTAGTTTCGTTCCCAGCGAAGGATATTCCGAAGTGACAGACATGCCGGTGCGCAAGGAGTTGGGCACCGCTCTTGTGAATGGCGGGGCCGGTTTCCTCGGCTCGCATCTCTGCGAAAGGCTTCTGCAGCGCGGCCACCGAGTCATCTGCCTCGATAATTTTTCGACCGGGCGCCGCGTGAATGTCGATCACCTCGCATCGAACGCCCGTTTTCAGCTCGTCGAGCACGATGTTCGCCAACCCTTCGATATCGAAGCGTCGCTGATCTTCAACTTCGCCTCACCAGCTTCTCCGCCCGACTATCAGCGGGATCCTGTCGGCACATTGCTCACCAACGTGCTTGGCGCCGTCAACACCCTGGATTGCGCCCGCAAGACCGGTGCGGTCGTCGTTCAGTCGTCGACGTCGGAAGTCTATGGCGACCCGAACCAGAGCCCGCAGCAGGAATCCTATTGCGGCAATGTCAACCCGATCGGACCGCGGGCCTGTTACGACGAAGGCAAACGCAGCGCCGAGACCCTGTTTTTCGATTATCACAGGACGTACGGCGTCGACATCAAGGTCGGCCGCATCTTCAACACCTATGGGCCGCGCATGCGCCTGGATGACGGCCGCGTCGTCTCCAATTTCATCGTACAGGCTTTGCGCAATGCAGATCTGACGATCTATGGCGACGGTCAGCAGACCCGCTCTTTCTGCTATGTCGACGATCTCGTCGAGGGCTTCCTGCGTTTCTCGGCCGCCGGCAACACCTGCCATGGCCCGATCAACCTCGGCAATCCGGCCGAGATCACCGTTCGGCGCCTGGCGGAGATCGTTCGCGACCTCACCAATTCGCGCTCACAGATCGTTCATCTGCCGGCGGTCACCGACGACCCCCGCCAGCGGCGGCCGGATATTTCCCGGGCCATGGCCGATCTGGGCTGGCAGCCCTGCATCGGGCTTGAAACCGGCCTGGCGCGCACCGTCGATTATTTCGACGGCTTGCTTACTGGCGCAAAGAAGGCCGGCGCCGAGAAGGCGGAGGTCGTATGAGATGCCCCGCTACATTCTGGTTACCGGCGGCGCCGGTTTCATAGGCAGTCATATCTGCAAAACGCTGTCGCGTGCCGGCATGGTCCCGGTCACCTACGACAATCTCTCGACGGGGCATGCCGACAGTGTCCGCTGGGGACCGCTCATCCGGGCGGACCTCGCCGATGCCGCCACGCTGCGCCGGACCCTTGCCGAGTTTTCGCCCGATTGCGTCATCCATTGCGGCGCCAATGCCTATGTCGGCGAATCCGTCGAGATGCCCAGGAAATATTACCGCAACAACGTCGTCGGCAGCCTGACGCTGCTTGAGGCCTGCCTCGACCAGGATATCGACCGGATCGTCTTTTCGAGCAGCTGCGCCACCTATGGCGTCCCTGCCTCGTTGCCGATACGCGAGGAAACTCCAAAGCACCCGGTCAATCCGTACGGCCGCACTAAGCTGATCTTCGAGATGGCGCTCGAGGACTTTGCCGCCGCCTATGGCGTCCGTTTCGCTGCGCTGCGCTATTTCAACGCGGCCGGCGCCGATCCGGAGGGCGAGCTTGCCGAGCGCCACCAGCCAGAAACCCATCTCATTCCCCGCGCCCTTCTCGCTGCCGCCGGCAGGCTGGAGCGGCTCGATGTCTTCGGCACCGATTATCCCACAGAAGACGGAACCTGTGTGCGTGACTATATTCATGTCAGCGATCTCGCCCAGGCGCATCTTGCCGCCGTCAATCACCTGATGGCCGACGGCGATTCGCTCAGCGTCAATCTCGGCTCCGGCCGCGGCACCTCGGTGCGCCAGATCCTCGAAGCCATCTATCGCGCGACCGGCCGTGAAGTTCCCGTCCGCTATCGTCCCCGCCGGGCCGGCGACCCGCCGATCCTCTTTGCCGACACGGCAAAAGCCACGGCGGAACTCGGCTTCGCGCCCGCTCTCTCCGATATCGATACGATCATCCGCACCGCCGGTCCCACGTTCGGGCTGGAGATGAAGGCATGAGCATCGGTTCGGAAATCGGTCATCGCGCCAGGTCGGCGAAAGCCGCCTCCGCGAATGCATTCGATGCTGTCTTCGCCGGCTGGAGCCGCGTCGTTTACGGTTTCGGCATCCTCTGCTGGCTGGCGGCACTCGGCTATTTCTGGATCTGGTGGTGCCAGTCGGCTCACATCATTTCCTGGACGGCTTTCGTGCTCATTACCCTCGTGCTGGGCTGGATTACGCTTGTGCCGGCCTATTTCATCCTGATCTTCCTCGATGCGAGAACGGTCAGCCCCCAGGCGCGGCTGCCGGAAGGGCGGGTGGCGATGGTGGTCACCAAGGCGCCATCCGAGCCCTTTGCCGTGGTCCGCGCAACACTGCGGGCGATGCTCGATCAGATCGGCGTCGATTTCGATGTGTGGCTGGCCGACGAAGATCCTTCACAGGAAACCCGGCGCTGGTGTGCGGAGCACGGCGTGCTGATCTCCACCCGAAAGGGCGTGCCGGAATATCATCGCGCCACCTGGCCGCGCCGGACGCGCTGCAAGGAAGGCAATCTCGCCTATTTCTACGATCACTTCGGCTATGCGCGTTACGATTTCGTCGCCCAGTTCGATGCCGATCATGTGCCGACGCCGACCTATCTCCGTGAGGTCCTGCGTCCCTTCGCTGACCCTGGCATCGGTTATGTCTCGGCGCCCAGCATCTGCGATGCCAATGCGGCTGCGAGCTGGGCCGCGCGCGGCAGGCTCTATGCCGAAGCCAGCCTGCACGGTTCGCTGCAGACGGGTTACAATAATGGCTGGGCGCCACTTTGCATCGGCTCGCATTATGCCGTTCGCACCTCAGCGCTTCGTCAGATCGGTGGCCTCGGCCCGGAACTTGCCGAAGACCATTCGACGACGCTGATGATGAATGCCGGCGGCTGGCGTGGCGTGCATGCTGTCGATGCGATCGCCCATGGCGACGGCCCGGCGAATTTTGCCGATCTTGTCGTCCAGGAATTCCAGTGGTCGCGCAGCCTCGTCACCATTCTGCTGCAGCATTCCGGCCGTTACATCGAGCATCTGCCGTGGCGGCTGAAATTTCAGTTCGTGTTCTCGCAGCTGTGGTATCCGCTCTTTTCCGCTTTCATGGCCGTCATGTTCCTGCTGCCGGTTGCCGCCTTGCTGACGGGCCATGTCTTCGTCAACGTCACCTATCCGGATTTCCTGCTGCATTTCGCACCGATATCGGTCGTGCTGACGCTGTTTTCCGTGTTCTGGCGGGCGACGGGAACTTTCAGGCCGTATGATGCGAAACTGTTCGGCTGGGAAGGGCTCGCCTTCATCTTCCTGCGCTGGCCGTGGTCGCTCGCCGGCAGCCTGGCCGCCATGCGCGATCGTATCTCCGGCTCCTTCGTCGATTTCCGCATCACGCCGAAGGGACAGCAGCAGCAGCATTCTCTGCCGCTGCGCGTCGTCGCGCCCTATATCGCGCTCGCCGGGCTATGCGCCGTCGCCATGGCGCTCGCCAGCAAGGCCGCTGCCGCCCAGGGCTTCTACATCTTCGCCGCGATGAATCTGTCGATCTATCTGTCGCTGACGGTGCTGATCGTTGTTCGCCATGCAATAGAGAACGGTCTGCCGCTGCTGCCGCAATCGCACGGGCTGCGGCTCGCGACCGCCATGGGGCTCGCCATCTGGGTTACCGGCGGCATGCAACTGGGCGGCCATGGCCTCCGCAGCCTCGAAGCCCTTTCCCATGGCCAGCCATTCGTCAGCTTCACCGAAACGCAATTTGCCGTGGCCGGCGCCGGGTTGGGCGGCGGCAAGACCAAGATCACGAAATTCCGTCTCAAATGGAATGGGTTCGGCAACATGGGGCGGGACCAACAGGGTGTCTGAGCCGGCGGAACCGGCAAGTGTCGAACAGGAGGAAGTAATGCGTATCGGATCGAAACTTTATGGAGCAGCCCTTGCTCTCAGCCTGTGTCTGCCGGTGGCGGCACAGTGCGCCGAGGCAGCCGGCAAGATGGCGCCGACGGCGACGTCGACGCCGCTCAGCGCCTATGAGCTCTACCGCATCTACGGCGACAAGACCTGGATCTGGAACACCGGCGGTGGCCGTTTCTTGGACGACGGCCGGCGTTTCGTCGCCTGGGTGGACGACAAGGGCAAGCAATCCTTTGCCGAAGGCAAATGGGTGGTCGACGATCTCGGTCAGCTCTGCATGCGCGCCACCTGGACGAATGCCGAAGGTGCAGCCCGCGCCAGCACCTGTTTCGGCCATCGCAAGATCGGCAACACGATCTATCAGCGGCGCCAGCCGGATGGCAATTGGTACGTCTTCCGTCATGCGTCGGTGCGCGGGGATGACGAGTTTCGCAAGCTCGTTCCCATGGATTCGGTCAGCGACAAGGCGCGCGACCTGAAGCAGGTCCTGCTGAGCAGGAAGTAGCCCGAAAAGGAGGGTGAGCCATGAAGAAGCTGATGAAAAAGAACCTCTCCACCGCAGCGATCGCGCTACTCCTGCTGTGTGCCGCCGATATGCCCGGCCGAAGCGAGATGCAATATGCGGGCATAGCCCCGAACCCGGCAGCAAGCGTCAAGACGATCATCGATAAACGCCCCGAACTTCATGCCGACGGCATCAAGTTCGGTGCCTACGATCCGCATGGCGATTTCGGCGCACAATCGAATGTCGCGACCGAAGCGCTGTTTCTGCCCTGGGAAGACGTCGATCTGGAGACGTTGCGCGTCGCCGATGCCTACGCCCAGGCCAGAGGCCGCAATCTGCTGATCACCGTGGAGCCGTGGTCCTGGGACGTCGACTGGCGGCTGACATCCAACCAGCTTCGCCAAAAGGTTCTGCGTGGCGATTACGATGTCAATATGCGGGCGATCGCGCAGATGATATCCCAGCTGAAAAGCCCGGTGATCGTCCGCTGGGGCCAGGAGATGGAGGACAAGTCTGGGCGGTTTTCGTGGTCCGGGTGGAACCCGCGGGACTATATCGCCGCCTACAAGCGGATGATGGATATCGTCCGGCAGGAGGCGCCTGGCACTCAGATCATGTGGTCGCCGAAGGGCGAGCCGGGCTTGCAGGACTACTATCCCGGTGACGATTATGTCGATCTCGTCGGGCTCTCGGTCTTCGGCGTCGAACGTTACGACGAGCTTGCATACGACAAGCATCGGACGTTCTCCGAAGCGCTGAAGCAGGGTTACGATCTCGTCGCCGGCTACGGCAAGCCGATCTGGGTGGCGGAGCTCGGCTATCAAGGCAGCGACGCCTATGTCAGGCCCTGGATCGAAACCGCGACGCTGAAACAGAGCGCCTTTCCGAACTTGGAGGAAGTCGTCTATTTCAACGATCGGGATGTGCATGCCTGGCCGTTCGATCTCGGCCGGCCGGACTGGCGCGTGGTCGATAGCGTCAGCAACTGATCCCACAAAACAAGGAGAGGTCCGCCGGGGTTCGCGGGCCTCTCCTCGCAGGTTAAAGCATGGCGCGCGATATGATCACGACGCGCTTTAGCTCTTTGTTTACGCATGTCGCTTCGCGCTTTGCTTGGGAACCGCTGCACAGTTTTGCGCGACATGCTTCAGGCGATCGCTCATCCTTTGAGTGTCGCCTTACCCTCTTCGACGAGCCGGGTCGCTGCATCGGCCGGCGAAATCCGTTCGAAAGCGAGTTCGTCACAGATCGGGCGCAGGACGCGCTGGTCGAACTGGGTTGCGCCCATCGGAACGGGCGGCGGATATTCGCCGACCTGATCTTTCAGAAGATTGACGTATTTGACCGTTTCCTGCTCCGTCGGGTTGAGGTGGGGCAGAATGGCTTCACGCACGGTCGGCGACATCGGCACGCCGCGCTCGACGCCGAGGATCTTGCCGGCCTCGATATCGTTGACGAAGAAGTCGATGAATTTCGCGGCCGCTTCACCGTTCTTCGTCGTGGCGCCGAGACTCCAGATCAGCGCAGGACGGTAGTAGTGGCCGGAGGGTCCGCCCTTCTTTTCCCGCGGCAGCATGGTGATGCCGAGCTTGTTCTTGATGATCAGCTGGTAGCCGACCATCTGGTTGGAATAGGCCATGCCCATCACCGATTTACCGACACCGAGGCTATTGGTGTCGATGGTGTTCTGATCGAGCGTCTGCACATCGGCGGCAACGGTGCCGCCCGCCTTGCGCAGCTTCTCCCAATAGTCGAACCATTCGGTGGCATCGTCGGCCGTGAAGCCGAGCCCGACGGTTTCCTTTGCAAAAAGGCTCTTGCCGCGCTGGCGCAGCCAGGCGTCGAACACATAGGCGTAGCGGGCCGCATAGGGGCCTCCGCTCTTGCCGGAAGACTTTGTGAGTTCGACGGCGAGCTTGGCATACTCATCCCAGGTAAGGTCGGGTGTCGGCAGCGGGATGCCGGCCTTTTCGAATTCGACCGTGTCGAAAAACATCGAGAAGGAGTTGAGGCCGAGGCCGACACCATAGAGTTTGCCGTCGATGGTGGTCAGTTTCAGCATGTCGGCGCCGAAGGACTGGACCTTCAGCGTCGAGGGGACGAATTCGTCGAGCGGCAGGCAGGCGCCGCGCTTGGAATAATCGGAGATCGTTCCCGGCTCGAGCTGGAAGATGTCGGCGATCGAGCGCCCGGCCATCTGCGTTGCGAGCTTGGTCCAGTAGCCGTCGCCGGATAGCGATTCACCGACGATCGTGACGCCGGGTGTCTTCGATTGATAGAGCTTGGCGACATCGAGCGTGCGCTTGGCGCGGTCGTTCGAACCCCACCACATGGCGCGCAGCGAGGTGTCCTCGGCAAAAGCCGGAATGGCGCTTCCCGCGCCAAAGGCGAGGCCGGCGGCTGCTCCGGCTGATCCCATCAGAAATGAACGGCGGTTGACCTGCATGATATCCTCCTTGCCCCTATATGCCCGCTGCCATCCTCCAATGGCGTTCGCGAGCAATTCGTCACAAAGAGTACGCAAAAAAATAATTATTGCAAGAAATAATGATTATCTTGCAAATTTGCATAACTTGCATAGACTTTGGCCCATGAATGAAGAAAAAATTGGGAACGAACAGAAAATCAGACGGCCGCGCCAGGCCGATATCGCCACATTGGCAGGCGTCTCCGTCTCGACGGTGTCGCGGGTGCTCGCCAACGAGCCCGGCATCAGCGACACCGTGCGCCGCCAGATCTTGAAAGTGGCCGCCGAGCACGGCTATCCCGTCAAGTCTGCGACGGAAGCCGTTGCCGGCGGGCTGGCGCTGATCGCCAGCGATGGCGTCACCGGCGGCCTAAGCGTCTTTTACGAAGCGATCGTCGACGGCTTGCGCGCCGGCGCTGCCGAAGCGGGCATGCCCTTCGAAATCCGCATGGTCCGCGAGGATCGCACAACGCCGGATGCCGTGCGCGACTATATGCGGGCAGCGAGCGCCGAAGGTCTCTTTCTGGTCGGCATCGATCCGAACGAGATGCTGCGCGCCTGGCTGCTGGACGGCATGACGCCGGCGGTACTCGTCAATGGTACCGATCCGATGATGCAGTTGGACGGCGTTTCGCCGGCTAATTTCTTCGGCGCCTATCAGGCGACCAGCCGATTGATGAAAGCCGGCCACCGCCGCATCCTGCATCTGAGCGGGTCTCACCGCCATACGATCCGGGAGCGCATCCGCGGTTTCGAGGCGGCGATCGCCGCCGTTTCCGGCGCCGAGGGCCGTTTCGTCGATCTCGCGCTGCAGGGCAGCGCCAGCGGCGAAGCCCATGAACGCACGGCTGCGATCCTTGCTGAAAATGCCGGTTTTACCGCCGCCTTCTGCATGAATGATTTCATCGCCGTCGGCGTGCTCGAAGCCGTCACCGAAGCCGGTCTGCGTGTGCCGGAGGATTTCGCCATCGTCGGCTTCGATGATCTGCCCTGCGCGCTGATGACAAACCCGCAGCTTTCCACCATGCGCGTCGACCGTGCCGCCCTCGGGCGCGAGGCCATCTCGCTGATGCTGTCCCGTTTCCGCAACAGGACGGCGCCGGCGCGCCACATTTGCCAGGCGGTCATTCCCGTTCCGGGAGGGACCGTTCCGAACGCTGAAACCCGTGAGTGATGCCGATGACCTATGATCCCGCCAGCGCCAACCCGCTCGCAGGCAATCCGCTCGAAACCCGCGCCGATATGAGCCGGGCCCTACTTGAACTCTTCGAGCCACTGCTTGCCTGCTTCTCGGAGGGCAATGCCCGCGTCAGGCTGAGCGGTGCTGCCGCCCATTTCGACCGGGCGGCGGCCGATCTCGAAGGCTTTGCCCGCCCGCTTTGGGGATTGGCGCCGCTTGGCGCCGGCAAGGGCGACTTCGCCCATTGGCATCGGTTCGCCGAAGGCCTCGCAAACGGCACCGATCCCGCCCATCCCGAATATTGGGGAACGGTTAACGGCCGCGATCAGCGGATGGTCGAGCTTGCCGCTCTCGGTTTTGCCCTGGCGCTGGTGCCGGAAAAAATCTGGGAACCGCTCGATGCGCGCGCCCGCAACAATGTCATCGCCTATCTCAAACATGCCAGGCAGTTCGACTATGCCGACAACAACTGGAAATTCTTCCGGATTTTCGTCGATATCGCCCTCGATCGCCTCGGCGCCGATTTCGACCGCAGCCTGACCCGGCAATATCTGGAGGAACTCGAAGGCTTCTATATCGGCGACGGCTGGTATCGCGACGGAAACGTCCGCCGCATAGACCACTACATTCCCTTCGCCATGCATTTCTATGGCCTGATCTATTCGAAGCTGGTCGACGACGATTATGCCAAGCGCTATCGCGAGCGCGCGATCCTCTTCGCCCGGGATTTCCGCCACTGGTTCGCCGCCGACGGCGCCACGATCCCCTTCGGCCGCAGCCTGACCTATCGTTTCGCCTGCGCCGGCTTCTGGTCGGCGCTCGCCTTTGCCGATGTCGAGGCTTTGCCCTGGGGCGAGGTCAAGCATCTCTGCCTGCAGCATCTGCGCTGGTGGAAAGATAAGCCAATTGCCGATCGCGACGGCGTGTTGTCGATCGGTTTCGGCTATCCGAACCTGCTGATGTCGGAAAGTTACAATTCCGCCGGCTCCCCCTATTGGGCGCTCAAGGCCTTCCTGCCGCTGGCGATCGCCGAGGATCATCCGTTCTGGACCGCTGAGGAAAAGGCGCCGGAGCCGGCACCTGATGTCGTTCCTCAGCGTCATCCCGGTATGGTGATGATGCGGACGGGCGGCGATGTCGTGGCCCTTTCCTCCGGCCAGGAAAACCTGCAGATGCGGTTCGGCACGGAAAAATACGCGAAATTCGCTTATTCCTCCCGCTACGGCTTCAGTGTCGAATCCGACGAACGCGGCTTTGCGCTCGCCGCCTTCGATTCGATGCTGGCCTTCAGCGATGATGGCCTGCACTACCGCGTGCGCGAAACCAATGAGGAAGCCAAGCTCGCAGGCGACGTGCTGTATGCAAAATGGTCGCCTTTTGAAGATGTCGGCGTCGAAACCTGGCTCGTGCCACGAGCCCCCTGGCATATCCGCCTCCACCGGATCAGCTCAGGCCGGCCGCTGCGCATCGCCGAAGGCGGCTTTGCCATCGACCGCCGGGATTTCGAACTCGACAGGCTGTCGGCTTCGGATGGGGCTGCCTATGCGATCGGCGAAGCCGATTTCAGCTGCATTCTCGATCTCGGTTCTTCGGTCAGGCGCACCGGGCTGACCCAGAAGGCGCAGCCGAACACCAATGTGATCGTTGCGAAAACACTGGTGCCACAACTGCGCGGCCAGATCCCGGCCGGCGAAACCATCCTGGTGACGGCGGTACTGGCGCTCGACGATCCCGCTGCCGTCTCCTCGGCCTGGACGAAGCCGCCGAGGGCGCCCGACATCGCAGCGCTGGAGGCCTTGGTGCGGGAAAAGGGCGTGACCGTCAGCGCCATCGAAGCCCCGGGACAGATGCCATGAGCCGACCGGCCATTGTCCTTGCCATGCAGCCCTCGCGCACCGAGCATGTCCTGCCGGATGAGATCCTGCGCCGGCTGAATGGCATCGGCCGTCTGCTGGATGCCGAGCCGCTGCAGCATTTCGACTATGCGCGGGCGAGGCGTCTGCTGGCCGAAGCCGAAATCCTGATGACCGGCTGGGGCGCGCCCTATGTCGGGCCTGACATCCTCGCAGCCGCGCCGCGGCTTCGCCTCATCGTCCATGCGGCGGGCACGGTGAAGGGCATCATCGACGACGCCATCTTCGAAGCCGGCATAGCGGTCAGCCACGCGGCCGAGGCCAATGCCGTGCCGGTCGCCGAATTCACGCTGGCGGCGATCCTTTTCGCCGGCAAACGGGCCTTCCGGTTCCGCGATCTCTACGTTGCCGACCGCAACCGCGATCGAACCTATCCGATGCAGCGCGAAGCCATCGGCAATTACGGCCGCACCCTCGGCATCGTCGGCGCCTCGCGCATCGGCCGGCGGGTGATCGAGCTGTTGAAACCCTTTGGCTACAGGCTGCTGCTGTTCGACCCGATGCTTGATGCCGCCGAGGCGGCCGGCCTCGGCGCCGAGAAGGTCGAGCTCGACGAATTGATGCGCCGCGCCGATATCGTTTCCCTGCACGCGCCGTCGCTGCCGTCGACCCGGCACATGATCGACGCACGAGGGCTGTCGCTGATGAAGGACGGGGCGACGCTCATCAATACGGCGCGCGGCATTCTCATCGATGAGGCGGCACTGCTTTCGGAGCTGAAGACCGGCCGCATCGATGCGGTCATCGACGTCACCGATCCGGAAATCCCGGAGCCGGATTCTATATTTTACGATCTGCCGAACGTCTTTCTGACTCCGCATATTGCCGGCGCCATCGGGCTGGAACGGGCGCGCCTCGGCGAGATGGCGGTGGACGAGGTCGAGCGCTTCGTGAGCGGCCGGCCGCTGCTCTACCAGATCCACCAGGCAAATCTCGAAAACATCGCCTGAGTCGCATCGAGCGGCTCAGGCGCTGTAAAATCAAAGACCGAAAGCGCTGGGAGCGAATCTGAAAGATCGCGACGCGCCTTAGAGCCTTTCCTGGTTAGATTGACGCATTCTGCCGGAGCAGATTTTCGTCAGGGCAGAGGCGATTGGCGAAGGGCATACCTCCAGGTACGTCCGAGCCGATCGCCTTTGATCCTGGCTAGAGATGCCCGGCCCTTCGGGTTGGCTGAAACGGGCCGGCTGATCGACCGGCCGGCTTGGCCGTAGAGCTTGGCTACGACGCGCGCCGGCCGGTCGACCATCCGACTCCGTTTGAGCCAACAGAATGCTTCAATCTAACCAGGAAAGGCTCTAGCTATCAGCGCGCTGTTTTCAGCGAATTCGGCGACCCGTCATCGGCAAGTTCGGGCATCAGATCGGCAATATTGACCACCTTGCCGGTGCGCGAACTCGTCAGCGCTGCAATGCCGCAGAGCACGGACATGGCGCCGGCCCGCGTGCCGGCGCGCTGGGCGAGCCGGTCTTCCATATCGGGCTTGAAGATCATGTTGCGCATCCGGTCGTCGCCGCCGTAATGGCCGCCGGTGAAATGCGGAACGACGATGCGCTCTACCGCTTCCTTGCCGTTCGGGAAATTGCGGATGAGCAGGATCGTGTCCTGCTTCGGCTCTTCCCACGGCTGGGCCTCATACTGGCGAATTTCGATGCGTCCCTTGGTGCCGTTGAATGCCAGGTGATGGCCTTCGATCGGCTGGAAGGTGTTCAGCGAATAGGACACATGGACGTTGTTGCGGTAACGCAGGCTGACCACCATCGTATCGGGAATATCGATATCCTCGCGGAAGACGCAGCCGTCGCGGAAATAGCCGTCGATCTTCGAGGGATCTTCATAGAGCTGATCGAGAAAGGAATCCTGTTCGATATCGAGATAATAGTCGCATTCATGCGCGTGCGGACAGAGCTTGCAGCGCGGTCCGCGGAACGGGCCCTTGCGGCCGTAGTTCTGCAGGTCGGCGAAGGAGGTGACGGCGTCGGGATCGCTGTCGAGATACCAGTTCAACAGATCGAAATGATGCGTCGCCTTGTGGACGAACAGGCTGCCGGAATTTTCTGTATAGGCATGCCAGCGTCGGAAGTAGTCGGCGCCATGCTTGGTGTTGAGATACCAGTGAAAATCGACGGAGGTCACCCGGCCGATCTCGCCGCCGTTCAGCAGCTCCTTGATCTTTGCGGCCGTCGGCGCGTAGCGATAGTTGAAGGAGACGTCGACGCGGCGACCGGTGCGTTTTTCGGCATCGAGAATCCGGCGAATTTTCTCGACCGAGGTGGTCATCGGCTTTTCGGTAATGACGTCGATACCGGCCTCCAGCGCCCGCACGACGATATCGTCATGCGTATGGTCGGGCGTGCAGACGATGACCAAATCCGGTTTCTGCTCGGCGAGCATGGAATCGATGTTTTCATAGAGCGGCGCGTTGCTGCCGATCATGTTGCGGGCGCGCTCGCCGCGCAGCGAATTCGTCTCGACGATGGCTGTGAGGTCGACATGTTCGCGCCAGCCGGCCAGCAGATCCTTGCCCCACATGGTGGTGCCGCGGTTTCCCGTGCCGATCAGGGCAAAACGGCGTTTCTCCATCGAATGATCCTCCTGCATGCGTGATGAAACGAATATTGAAATTAGATCTGGCAGCAGCTTCTGAAGCGCTCGACGCAGGTGGCGATCACCTCATCGGCCGGGCGTTTCCACCAGGTCTCGGCCGAAAAGATTTCCACCTCCTGCGCGCCGAAGAACCCGGCGGCCTCGACCATTTGTCTTATGCCCTTGAGGTCGATGACGCCATCGCCCATCATGCCGCGGTCGAGCAGCATGTCCTTGGTCGGCACCAGCCAGTCGCAGATGTGATGGGCGAAAATGCGTTTCATCCGGCCGGCGCGGGCGATCTGGTTGGCAAGATCGGGATCCCACCAGACATGGTAGACGTCGATCGCGACGCCGACATCCTCGCCGAGCGGCTCGCACATGTCGAGCGCCTGGCCGAGCGTGTTTACGCAGGACCGGTCGGCCGCATACATCGGATGCAGCGGCTCGATGGCAAGCTTCACGCCGGCAGCCTGGGCATGCGGCAGCACCGCGGCAATGCCGTCGAACACCATCTGGCGGGCTGCGACGATATCCCTCGAAGCGCCCGGCAAGCCGCCGACGACGAGCACCAGGCAATCGGCCGAAAACGCCGCCGCCTCGTCGATGGCGCGCCGGTTGTCGTCGAGGTTCTTCTGCCAGTCGCCCTCGTTTGCGGCCGGAAAGAAGCCGCCGCGGCAAAGCCCGGTCAGCTTGATGCCGTTCGATTTGACGATCCGCACCGCTTCATCGAGGCCGGCCTTGGCGACCTGGTCGCGCCAGGGCGCGATCGAGGTGATGCCGTGCTTCAGGCAGATGTCGACGGCTTCGGCAAAACCGCATTGCTCGCGGATCGTCGCCAGGTTGATCGAAAGTCCTTCGACCTGCATGTCATTCTCCTCCCATCGCCGTGCCGGCGCTCAATGAACGCCGTGAACGGCAAGCACTTGGCGCATGCGCGCTGTTGCCAGTTCCGGATCGGCCAGAACCCGCGCCTTGTCGGCCAGCCGGAAGAGCTCTGCCAGATGCGTCAGCGAGCGGGTGCTCTGCTGGCCGCCGACCATGGTGAAATGGTCCTGCAGGCCGTTGAGATACGCGAGGAAGACGACGCCGGTCTTGTAGAAGCGGGTCGGCGCCTTGAAGATGTGCCGTGACAGCGGCACGGTCGGCTCGAGCAGGTCGAAGAATTCGTGGTTGCTCTTGCGGCCGAGCGCGTCAAGCGCAGCCGACGCTGCCGGTGCGATCGCATCGAAAATCCCGAGCAGCGCATCGGAATGGCCATCTTCATCGCCGGCGATCAGTTCGGCATAGTTGAAGTCGTCGCCGGTATACATGCGCACGGCCTTCGGCAGCTGCCGGCGCATCGCCACTTCCTTTTCCTTGGAAAGCAGCGAGATCTTGATGCCGTCGACCTTGGCGGCATTGGCTTCGATCACTTCGAGGCAGGTTTCCATCGCCTTCAGGTGGTCGCCATTGCCCCAATATCCCTCGAGCGCGGGGTCGAACATTTCGCCGAGCCAATGGATGATGACGGGTTCTTTGACCTGGCGGAGGATGCGGTCATAGACCCTGACATAATCGTCCGGTCCCTTGGCGGCGGCGGCAAGCGCCCGGCTCGCCATCAGGATGATGCGGCCGCCGGCCGCCTCCACCGTTTCGATCTGCTCTTCATAAGCTCTGAGAATGGTGTCGATGGTCACGTCGGGTCCCGGCGTCAGATGGTCGGTGCCGGCGCCGCAGGCGATCAGCGCATCGTTGCGGCCGGCCGCTTCGCCAAGCGCCCGGCGGATAAGGTCGCGGGCCTCAGGCCAGCCGAGGCCCATGCCGCGCTGCGCCGTATCCATCGCTTCGGCAACGCCGAGGCCGAGATCCCAGAGCCGGTGGCGGAAGGCAAGCGTCCGCTCCCAGTCGATCGCCGGCGTCAGCCAGGGATCGTTGTCGGCGAGCGGATCGGCGACGACATGGGCGGCGGCAAAGGCGATGCGCGGAAAGGCCTTCGCGTCGCGTTTCTTCAGTTCGATCGGCGTGCCGGTCAGCGTATAGGGGACGATCTTGCCGTCCAGCGGGAGATTGATCGTCGTCACGGCTCAGAACTCCAGTGCGGGAACGTCGAGCCAGCGGCGTTCGGCCCACGATTTCAGGCCGAGTTCGGCCAGCTGCACACCCTTGGCGCCGGCTTCCAGCCCATAGGGCCACGGCGCGTCTTCGACGACATGGCGGATGAACATTTCCCACTGCACCTTGAAGCCGTTGTCGAAGGCCTGCGTGTCCGGAACCTCGTCCCAGGTCTTGTAAAAGTCGATCGTCTGCGGCTGGTCGGGGTTCCAGACTGGCTTCGGCGTGTTGACGCGGTGCTGGCTCCAGCATTTCGTCAGGCCGGCGACGGCCGAACCGTGCGTGCCGTCGACCTGGAAGGTAACGAGATCGTCGCGGCGCACGCGCACCGCCCAGGACGAGTTGATCTGGGCGATTGCGCCGCCGTCGAGCTCGAAGGTCGCATAGGCGGCATCATCGGTGTCGCAGTCATAGGGCTTGCCCTGCTCATCGATGCGGCGCGGAATATGCGTGGCGCCGAGGCAGGAGACGGCCTTCACCTCGCCGAACAGATTGTCGAGCACGTAGCGCCAGTGGCAGAGCATGTCGAGAATGATGCCGCCGCCGTCGCCCTTGCGGTAATTCCAGGAGGGACGCTGGGCCGGCACACCCCAATCGCCTTCGAAAACCCAATAGCCGAATTCACCGCGCACCGAGAGGATCTTGCCGAAAAAGCCGGAATCCCTGAGCAGCGCCAGTTTGCGCAGGCCGGGCAGGAAGAGCTTGTCCTGCACGACGCCGTGTTTGAGCCCGGAGCCGCGCGCCTTGCGGGCAAGATCGATCGCCACCTGCAGGTCGTCGGAAATCGGCTTTTCGCAATAGACATGCTTGCCGGCATCGAGCGCCCGGGACAGAAGTTCGGCGCGCATCAGCGTGGTGCCGGCGTCGAAGAAGATCGTGTCGTCGGGATTGGCGAGAGCGGCATCGAGATCGGTCGACCAGCGCTTGATGTTATGCCTCTTCGCCAGCTCTTCCATCTTGGCGCCGTTGCGGCCGACGATGATCGGGTCGATTTCGAGTTTCTCACCCGATTTCAGCGTGATGCCCCCCTGATCGCGGAACGCGAGGATCGAACGCACCAGGTGCTGATTGTACCCCATGCGGCCGGTAACGCCGTGCAAGATGATCCCCAAGCGTGCCATGTTTTCCTCCCTGGAATCGTTTGCGGCGGGAGCGGGCATCAAGCCCGGCCCTCCCAAGCCGGTAACTAAACAGTTACTTGATGGCAGAAGAGCGGCGAGGCTGTCAATAGTCAAATCCTGATTTCGGAATCAGAGCCTTTCCGGGTTAGATTGAAGCATTCTGCCGGAGCAGGTTTTCGTCAGGGCAAAGGCGATCGGCTCGGACATACCTCTTGGTACGTCCGAGCCGATCGCCTTTGATCCTGGCTAGAGATGCCCGGCCCTTCGGGTTGGCTGAAACGGGCCGGCTGATCGATCGGCCGGCTTGGCCGTAGAGCTTGGCTACGACGCGCGCCGGCCGGTCGACCATCCGACTCCGTTTGAGCCAACAGAATGCTGCAATCTAACCCGGAAAGGCTCTAATGCTTGATCGAGGCGAGCGTCACGTGGACGATATGTCTTTCCCAAGCATTGAGATGGTTCGGCTCGATCAGGTCGCGGCCGAAGATCGTTGAAAGCGTGTACTGGTTGGACAGGTAGAAATAGCCGAGCGAGGCGATCGTCAGATAGACGTGCAGCGGATCGGCGGTCTCGACGAAGACGCCTTGCTTCTTTCCCCGCTCGAGCACATCAGAAAGCTCGCCGATCAGATGCGAATGCAGTTCCTTGAGCCGAACGGACTGGCGCAGCCAGCGGGCCCGATGCAGATTTTCCGTGCCGAGCAGGCTGAGGAATTCCGGGTGCTGGAGAAAATAACGCCAGGTGAAGAGCGCCAGTTCGCCGATGCCCTCCTCCGGGCTGCGGTCGCCGATATGCAGCGCGCGCTCGGCGGTGCGGATGCCGACATAGGCTTCTTCGAGGACTCTCAGATAGAGCTGCTCCTTGTCGCCGAAATAGTGGTAGAGCATGCGCTTGTTGGTGCCGGCGCGCTCGGCAATGGCGTCGACGCGGGCCCCGCCCATGCCGTTTTCGGCAAATTCCCGGGTGGCCGCTTCCAGGATCGCGGCGCGCGTCCGCTCCGGATCGCGCTGCGCCGTGCGTTCCTGAGATGGGCGCCGGGATTTTTTCTTCTCCCCGTTTTCGCCGTTGTCGTTCATCGTTTCCCCTCCGTCTCGCATGTTGCGCTCATAAGCCTTCGGTGCGAAATTGTAAAAACCGAATTTAGAAGGGCGGCGAGCAAGAACCGACACCCCGCTTGACAGGCTTGCCGCTTTGCTCGTAGCTTGTAACCAATTAGTTATTTATGCAAGAGTAACGACATCGGAAGCGTGTGGAGGCGCTTCCCCTTTGGAGGAGGAAAAAATGAGCCTACGTGTAAGCAGACGTAATTTCATGGCGGGAGGCGCAACGCTTCTTTCGCTCTCGGCGCTCGGAACCAGCGCTTTTGCACAGGAAAAGCGCTTGCGCCTCCTGTGGTGGGGCTCGCAGCCGCGCGCCGACCGCACCAACAAGGTGTCCCAGCTCTATCAGACGAAGAATGCCGGTACGTCGATCACCGGCGAATTCCTCGGTTGGGGCGATTACTGGCCGCGCCTTGCGACCCAGGTCGCCGGCCGCAACGCGCCCGACGTCATCCAGATGGATTATCGCTATATCGTTCAGTATGCACGGCGCGGCGCACTCGCACCGCTTGAATCCTATATGCCGGCCAAGCTCAACCTTGACGATTTCGACAAGGCGCAGATCGAAGGCGGCAGCGTCGACGGCCATCTCTATGGCGTCAGCCTGGGTGCAAACTCGGCCGCGACGGTGCTGAACACCACCGCCTTCAAGGAAGCCGGGGTCGATCTGCCGACACAGGCGACCACCTGGGAAGAATTCGGCCGCATGGGTACGGAGATCACCAAGGCAGGCAAACGCAAGGGCATGTTCGGCCTCGCCGACGGCAGTGGCGGTGAACCGCTGTTCGAAAACTGGCTGCGCCAGCGCGGCAAGGGCCTTTATACCGCCGACGGCAAGATCGCCTTCGACGTCGACGATGCATCGGAATGGTACGACATGTGGGCCAAGTTCCGTGAGTCCGGCGCCTGCGTTCCTGCCGACGTCCAGGCGCTCGACAAGAACGACATCGAAACCAACACGGTATCGCTCGGCAAGTCCGCGGCCGGTTTTGCCCATTCCAACCAGTTCGTCGCCTATCAGGCCATGAACAAGGACAAGCTGGCGCTCACCAACTACATGCGCATCAAGGCGGATTCGAAGGGCGGCCACTATCGCAAGCCTTCGATGTTCTTCTCGGTCTCGGCCCAGTCGAAAGCGATCGACTTGGCAGTGGATTACATCAACTTCTTCGTCAAGAACCCCGAAGCAGTGCTGCTCCTGGATGTCGAACGCGGCATTCCGGAATCGGCCGCCATGCGCGAGGTCGTCGCGGCGAAACTCGACGAGAACGGCAAGGTCGCGTTGGCCTATGTCAGCGGTCTCGGCGATCTTGCCGGCAAATTGCCGCCGCCGCCGCCGGCCGGGGCCGGTGAAGGCGAGCTGATGCTGCGCAACATCGCCGAACAGGTCGGCTTCGGCCAGCTATCTCCTTCCGATGGCGGCAAACAGCTTGTCACCGAAATCACGCAGATTCTCGCACGAGGCTGATCCCGTATGAGCAATGCGATGCGCACGCCCGCAGGGGCTATATCAGTGGAACGATATCAGGGGGCCGTGGCCGAGGGACGCTTCCGGCGTCTCTGGAACGCCAATGCTCCCGGCTATCTCTTCCTCCTGCCATGGCTTATCGGCTTTTTCGGGCTGACGCTGGGGCCGGCCCTGATTTCGCTCTACCTCTCCTTCACCGACTTCGACATGCTGCAGTCGCCGCGGTGGGTGGGTATTTCGAATTACGTGCGCATCGCCACGGCGGATCCGAAATTTTCGGCCGCCATGCACGTCACCCTGACTTATGTTGTCTTCTCGGTGCCGTTCAAACTGACCTTCGCCTTGCTGGTTGCCATGGCTTTGAATCGTGGCCTGCGCGGGCTGACCTTCTATCGCGCCATCTTCTACCTCCCTTCGTTGCTGGGTGGCAGCGTGGCGATCGCCGTGCTCTGGCGCCAGCTTTTCGCCAGCGATGGTCTCGTCAATGCCGCGCTCTCGCAGTTCGGTATAGAAGGTCCCAGCTGGATCTCGCATCCGAACTATTCGATCTACACGCTGGTGGCGCTGTCGGTCTGGCAGTTCGGCTCGCCGATGATCATCTTTCTCGCCGGTCTGCGCCAGATCCCGCAGGATATGTATGAAGCGGCAAGCCTCGACGGAGCCTCGAAATTCCGCCAGTTCTACAAGATCACCCTGCCGCTGCTCACCCCGGTCATCTTCTTCAACGCCGTGGTCCAGACAATCGACGCCTTCAAGGCATTCACCCCGGCCTTCATCATATCAGGCGGTACCGGCGGCCCGATCAACTCGACGCTGTTCTACACGCTCTACCTTTATCAGGAAGCCTTCGGCAATTTCCGCATGGGTTATGCCTCGGCGCTCGCCTGGATCCTGGTCGTGATCATCGCGATCTTCACGGCCTTTTCCTTCCTGACCTCGCGCTATTGGGTGCACTACGATGACTGAGATGACCGCTTCCGTCACTGCGGCCAGGCCGCCATCGGACATCACCAAACGCAGCCTGCCGGCGTCGCTTGTCATCCACGCACTATTGATCGCCGCATCGATTCTGATGGTCTATCCGCTTTTGTGGATGGTTTCGGCATCGGTCAGGCCGGAAACCGAGATTTTCTCCTCGACCTCGCTTATCCCGTCGTCGATCGATTTTTCCTCTTATGCGCGCGGCTGGGTCGGTCTCGATGTCAGCTTCGGCCGGTTCTTCTGGAATTCGCTCGTCATTTCGCTGCTGGTGGTGACGGGCAATGTCATCGCCTGCTCGCTGACGGCCTTCGCCTTTGCGCGACTGCGTTTCGCCGGCCGCAATTTCTGGTTCGCGATCATGCTCGGCACGCTGATGATTCCCTATCACGTGACGCTGATCCCGCAATATGTGCTCTTCCTCAACCTCGGCTGGGTCAACACCATCCTGCCGCTCGTCGTGCCGAAGTTCCTGGCAAGCGATGCCTTCTTTATCTTCCTGATGGTGCAGTTCTTCCGCGGCATCCCGCGCGAACTCGACGAAGCCGCTATGATGGACGGCTGCAGCGCCTGGCGCATCTACTGGAAGATCATGCTGCCGCTGTCGCTGCCGGTTCTGGCAACGGCCGCCATCTTCTCCTTCATCTGGACCTGGGACGATTTCTTCGGTCCGCTGATCTACCTGAACGACATGAATACCTACACGATCCAGCTCGGCCTGCGCACCTTCGTGGATTCCACCAGCGCATCGGATTGGGGCGGCTTGTTCGCCATGTCGACGCTGACGCTCGTGCCGGTGTTCTTCTTCTTCCTGTTCTTCCAGCGCCTGCTGATCGAAGGCATCGCCACCACGGGTATGAAGCGTTGATGGCGGTCACGGGAAACAGTGACATGAGCATCAGAACGGTCGCGATCGTCGGCTGCGGTATCGGCCGCTCCCACATTGTCGAGGGTTATCTGCCGCATGCCGACAAGTTCAAGGTCGTGGCGATCTGCGACCTGAATGAGCAGCGCATGGCGTCAGTCGGCGACGAGTTCGGCATCGAGCGGCGCACCACCTCCTTTGCGGAGTTGCTCGCCGACGAAACGATCGACATCATCGATATCTGCACTCCGCCCGGCATCCATCTGGAACAGGTGGTGGCTGCCCTCGCTGCCGGCAAACATGTCGTTTGCGAAAAGCCGCTGACCGGCTCGCTTGCCGCCGTCGATACGATCATGGCAGCGGAGAAAGCCGCCAAAGGCGTGCTGATGCCGATCTTCCAGTATCGCTACGGCGACGGCATCCAGAAGGCCAAGCGGATTATCGACGCCGGCATTGCCGGCAAGGCCTACACGGCTTCGGTCGAAACCTTCTGGCTGCGCAAGCCCGAATATTACGCCGTGCCCTGGCGCGGCAAATGGGCGACGGAACTCGGCGGCGTGCTCGTCACCCATGCGCTGCATCTGCACGACATGATGATGCATCTGATGGGGCCGGCGGCAAGGGTCTTCGGCCGTGTCGCCACCCGCGTCAACGATATCGAGGTCGAGGATTGCGCCTCCGCCAGCCTGCTGATGGAAAGCGGCGCCTTCGTCTCGCTGTCCTGCACGCTGGGTTCGCAGGAACAGTTGAGCCGGCTGAGGCTGCACTTCGAGAATGTTACCTTCGAAAGCAGCCATGAGCCCTATACGCCAGGTAAGGATCCTTGGAAGATCATCGCCGCCAATGACGACGTGCAGGCAAAGATCGACCGGGTGATCAGCGACTGGCAGCCGGTCGCGCCGCGTTTCACTACCCAGATGGGCCAGTTTCACGCCTTCCTCAGCGGCCATGGGCCGCTGCCGGTGACGACGGTGGATGCACGCCGCGCGCTGGAACTCGTCACCGCCATCTACCAGTCTTCCGACAGCGGCGCCGAAGTGCCGCTGCCGGTCGGCCCGGACAGTCCGAAATACGTCGATTGGCGTGCAAGAACGAAGTAATCGATAAATAAAACGAGAGGGGTTTTGAGAAGATGGCAACCAGTGTCGTTCTTCAGAAGGTCGAGAAGCGCTACGGCTCGCTGGATGTGATCCATGGCATCGACCTGACGATCGATCCCGGCGAATTCGTCGTTTTTGTCGGTCCCTCCGGCTGCGGAAAATCGACCCTTCTGCGGATGATCGCCGGCCTCGAGGAAATCACCGGCGGCGGGCTGCTGCTCGACAACGAGCGCATGAACGAGGTGGCGCCCGCCAAGCGCGGCATCGCCATGGTTTTCCAGTCCTATGCCCTCTATCCCCATATGTCGGTTTACAAAAACCTCGCCTTCGGCCTGGAGACGGCGGGTTACAAGAAGGCCGATATCCAGCCGAAGGTCAAACGCGCCGCCGAGATCCTGCAGATCGAGAAGCTCCTGGAGCGCAAGCCGAAGGCGCTTTCCGGCGGCCAGCGCCAGCGTGTGGCGATCGGCCGGGCCATCGTGCGCGAGCCGCGCATCTTCCTGTTCGACGAACCGCTGTCGAATCTCGATGCGGAACTGCGTGTGCAGATGCGCGTCGAGATTTCCCGCCTGCACCGTCAGCTTGGCAACACGATGATCTATGTCACCCATGACCAGGTCGAAGCCATGACGATGGCTGACAAGATCGTCGTATTGAATTCCGGCCGTATCGAACAGGTCGGCGCGCCGCTCGATCTTTACAACAATCCGGCCAACCGTTTCGTTGCCGGCTTTATCGGCAGCCCGAAGATGAATTTTCTGAAGGCCCGCATCGAGCAGGTCGGCGAGACGGAAACCAGCATCCATGTCTGCGGCAATTCCGTCCGCCTGCCACGTCGGCTGAAAGGCGAAGCCGGCCAGGATGTCACCTTCGGCATCCGCCCCGAGCATCTTTCCCTTACGGAGGGCGCCATTACGCTGTCGACCGTCAACGTGGATCTGGTCGAAAATCTCGGCGGCGCCACCATGCTCTACACCACGACGCCGGATGGCCAGCTCCTGACCGTCGCCCTCGACGGCCAGCAGAAGGTCGAGCGCGGCGCCAATGTGAAGACCTTCTTCGACCCGGTCCGCTGTCATGTCTTCGATGGCTCCGGCAAGACCATCTAATCCCGCCGCAGCGCTGTAACCGCTGCTTGACAGCCGATCCTCCTCTGCCTCATCATTTCGAGAAGGCGAGGGGGATGGCATGACGCCTGAAGATAGGATTCATGCGCTCGGCATCTGGCAGGGCCCGATCGAAATTGCGCCGATCTCAGGCGGCATCACCAATCGGAATTATCTGGTCAGCGATGCCGTCGCGCGTTGTGTGGTGAGGCTCGGCACCGATATCCCGATCCATCACATCAGCAGGCAGAACGAGCTTGCCGCCAGCCGTGCGGCCCATGCCGCCGGCATATCGCCTGCCGTCATCCACCATTCGCCCGGTGTTCTGGTGCTCGACTATATCGAGGCGAAGGCGCTTTGCCCGGAGGATATCAGGGCGCCTGATATGCTCGCCCGGGTCTTGTCCCTGGTGCGCGCCTGCCACCATGATATCGCCCGGCATTTCCGCGGCCAGGCGATGATCTTCTGGGTCTTCCACGTCATCCGTGACTATGCCGCCAGCCTGAAGGAGGCGGGCAGCCCCTATCTGCCGCTGTTGCCGGCGCTGATCGCCAAGGCCGAGGCGCTGGAGCAGGCGGCAGGGCCGTTCGAGATCGCCTTCGGCCACAACGATCTTCTCGCCGCCAACTTTCTCGACGACGGCAAGCGGCTCTGGCTGATCGACTGGGACTATGCCGGCTTCAACACGCCGCTGTTCGATCTCGGCGGATTGGCCTCCAACAACGAGTTTTCGCAAGCCGCCGAGCAGATGATGCTGGAGAGCTATTTCGACCGGCCGTTGACCGATGATCTCAGCCGCCGTTACGCCGCGATGAAATGCGCCTCGCTGTTGCGCGAGACGCTCTGGAGCATGATTTCGGAAATCCACTCCACCATCCAATTCGACTACGCCGCCTATACGGCCGAAAACCTCGCGCGTTTCGAGCGCGCCTACCAAGCCTTTGAACGGAAACGATAAATGACGAGACAATTACCGAAGACGGCGAAAGCCGTTGTCATCGGCGGTGGCATCATCGGCTGCTCGACAGCCTATCATCTCGGCAAGCTCGGCTGGACCGATACCGTGCTGCTGGAGCGCAAGAAGCTCACATCCGGGACCACCTTCCATGCCGCCGGCCTCGTCGGCCAGCTGCGCACCAGCGCTAATATCACCCAGCTGCTCGGCTATTCCGTTGATCTCTATAAGCGCCTTGAAGAGGAAACCGGCCTCGGCACCGGCTGGAAAATGAATGGCGGCCTGCGCCTTGCCTGCAACGAGGAGCGCTGGACGGAGGTCAGGCGCCAGGCGACCACCGCGCAGTCCTTCGGCCTCGAAATGCAGTTGCTGACGCCGCAGGAGGCCTTCGATCTCTGGCCGCTGATGACGACAGACGATCTCGTCGGCGCCGCCTTCCTTCCCACAGACGGCCAGGCCAACCCCTCCGACATCACCCAGGCGCTGGCAAAGGGCGCCCGTTTGTCCGGCGTTTCGATCTTCGAGGATACCGAAGTTCTCGATCTCGAGATCGACAAGGGACGAATCCGCGCCGTCGTCACGGCTGAAGGCCGCATCGAATGCGAGCGGATCGTCGTCTGTGCCGGCCAATGGACGCGCACCTTCGCCGCACGCTTCGGCGTCAACGTGCCTTTGGTCTCGGTCGAGCATCAATATATCATCACCGAATCCTTCGGCGTCCCCTCCAACCTGCCGACGCTGCGCGATCCCGATCGCCTGACCTATTACAAGGAGGAGGTCGGCGGCATCGTCATGGGCGGCTATGAGCCGAACCCCATCGCCTGGGCGGAGAAAGGCATTCCCGAGGGTTTCCACTACACGCTGCTGGACAGCAATTTCGACCATTTCGAGCAGATCATGGAACAGGCGCTCGGCCGCGTTCCGGCGCTGGAGAATGTCGGCGTCAAACAACTGCTGAACGGCCCGGAAAGTTTTACACCGGACGGCAATTTCATTCTCGGCGAGGCGCCTGAACTGAAGAATTTCTTCGTCGGTGCCGGTTTCAATGCCTTCGGTATCGCCTCTGCCGGCGGCGCCGGCATGGCGCTTGCCGAATGGGTGACGAAGGGCGAGCCGCCCTACGATCTCTGGCCGGTCGATATCCGCCGTTTCGGCCGGCCGCATTTCGATACCGACTGGGTGCGCACCCGCACACTCGAAGCTTACGGCAAACACTACACCATGGCCTGGCCGTTCGAGGAGCATTCGAGCGGCCGCCCCTGCCGCAAGTCGCCGCTCTATGACCGGCTAAAGGCGCAGGGGGCCTGTTTCGGCGAAAAGCTCGGCTGGGAGCGGCCGAACTGGTTTGCCGATCTCTTCGCCAATGAGGAGCCGCGGGATGTCTACAGCTATACCAGGCAGAACTGGTTCGACGCCGTCGGCCGCGAGCACAAGGCAGTGCGCGAGGCGGCCGTCATCTTCGACCAGACCTCATTTGCCAAATTCGTGCTGAAGGGTAGGGATGCCGAGGCGGCACTCTCCTGGATCGCCGCCAACGATGTCGCCAGGCCCGTGGGATCGCTCATCTACACCCAGATGCTGAACGACAAGGGTGGCATCGAATGCGACCTGACCGTCGCCCGCATCGCCGAGGACGAATATTACATCGTCACCGGCACCGGCTTCGCCACCCATGACTTCAACTGGATCGCCCGCAATATTCCGACGGAGATGCATGCCGAACTGGTCGACGTCACCTCAGCCTATTCTGTGCTGTCGCTGATGGGACCGAATGCGCGCGCCGTACTGGAACAGGTGACTGGCAGCGATGTCTCCAATGCCGCCTTTCCCTTCGGCCAGGTCAGAACCATCGGCATATCAGGCTGCCCGGTGCGGGCCTTGCGTATCACCTATGTCGGCGAACTCGGCTACGAGCTGCATGTCCCCATCGAATACGCCACCACGGTCTATGATCTGCTGATGACATCAGGCAGCAAGCTCGGCCTCGTCAACGCCGGCTACCGCGCCATCGAAAGCTGCCGCCTGGAAAAGGGCTATCGCGCCTGGGGCTCGGATATCGGCCCCGACCATACGCCAGTTGAAGCCGGTCTTGGCTGGGCGGTGAAGATCAGGAAGAGCATTCCCTTCCGCGGCCGCGAGGCGATCGAGCGCCAGCTTAAGGAGGGTGTGAAGAAGCGCCTCGCCTGTTTCGTTCCTGACGATCCCGATACCGTGCTGCTCGGCCGCGAAACCATCTATCGCAACGGCAAACGTGTCGGCTGGCTATCGAGCGGCGGCTTCGGCTATACGCTCGGCAAGCCAATCGGCTACGGCTACATCCGCAATGCCGACGGCGTGACGGAAGATTTCATCCTCTCCGGCACCTATGAACTCGATGTCGCCAGGGAGCGCATCCCTTGCAAGGTGTCGCTGGCGCCGCTTTACGATCCTGGTATGGTGCGGGTGAAGGCTTGACGGGTTGCTTTTACGGCGCGTTCGAGCGCTCCGAGGATATAGGTTTAGGAGGAGAGGGTGTGCCGGGCCGCCCCCCCCCTGCCCTGCCGGGCATCTCTCCCACAGGTGGGGAGATTACAAGTGGCCAAACCTTTGCATCCGTCTATCGTTTCGCCGGGCTGTGACGCCAGTTGTTTGGGGAAGCCAGTGAGCCCAGCCAATCTCCCCACCTGTGGGGGAGATGCCCGGCAGGGCAGAGGGGGGCGGCCACGGCACGCCCTCTCCTATGTCGGAAAACCTCAAAACAACGGCAGCCGATCATCCTGGATCAGAATTTCCAGCTTGTCCGACACATCCTGCGTCCACGCCCGATGTCCGGTCAACGCCGAGGGGAAAAGTCCGGGCAGGGCAAAAAGCGCCGCCGAAATCGCAGGACCCGTGCGCGGGACATCGGCGATCAGCGCGGCGATCTCCGCCGCACGGGGATCGCGCAGCTCGTAGCGCTCGCCGTTGCCGTGCTCGCCGAGCGCATAACGCATCCATGCCGCAACGGCGATCGCATAGGTCTCCGCCCGGTCGCCATGCGCCAGCGCTTCGCATGCCGGTTCCAGCAGCCGCTGCGGCAGTTTCTGCGTGCCGTCCATGGCGATCTGATAGGTGCGATGCGCAATCGCCTTGTTTGCAAAGCGTGCTATCAATTCATTGGCATAGTCGTCGAGATCGATGCCGGGAACCGGATCGAGCGTTCTCGCCGCCGCATGCATGTGGCGGTAGGCAAGCGCTGCCAGGGCGGCATCATCCATCACATCGCGGATGAATTCATAGCCGCCGATATAACCGAGATAGGCGAGCAGCGAATGGGCGCCGTTCAGCATCCGGAGTTTCATTTTCTCATAGGCCGAGACGTCTTCGACCATCAGCGCGCCGCGCACCTTTTCCCAGGCCGGACGGCCATCGGCGAAATGATCTTCGATAACCCATTGCGTAAAGGGCTCCGTCTCGATCGCCGCCATATCCGCGCGCCCCGTCAGCCGCTCGGCATCGGCATAAGTCGCCTCGGTGCTTGCCGGCGTGATGCGGTCGACCATTGTCGACGGGAAGGGCACATTCGCTTCGATCCACCGGTGCAGATCAGCATCGATACGGGAGGTGAATTCGAGCACCAGGCGTTTCAGAACGGCGCCGTTGCTCGGCAGGTTGTCGCAGCTCAGCGGCGTAAAGGGGGCGATGCCCTTCTGCCGGCGGCGTGCGAGGCCTTCGACGAGATAGCCGATGACGCCGCGCGGCGCATGGCGGTTGGCGAGGTCGGCGACGATATCGGGATGTTTGAGATCGAGGCCGCCGGTTGCCGGATCGAAACCATAGGCCTTTTCCGTCACCGTCATGCTGACGATGCGGATATCGGGATCTTCGAGCCGCGCCAGCAGGCCGGCCGGATCGCGCGGCGCCACATGCGCCTTCAGGATCGAGCCGATCACCTCAGCCGTCGTGCCCGAAGTGTCGCGGATCAACGTCGTGTAAAGCCCGTTCTGGGCACTCAGATTGTCGGCGACATCGGGCGTGCGCAGGCTTGCCACCTCGATGCCCCAGTCGCCGCCGTCGGCTGCCAGCGCGCCATCGGTAAACGGCGCGAAATGCGCGCGAAAAAAGGCGCCGGGACCCAGATGCAGGATGCCGCTTTTCAGCCGGCTGCGATCATAGGCGGGAAGCTTCGCCGTCGGGGCGAGGCCGGAAAGGGTCTGCAGTCGTTCGCTCACAGCTTGTAGGCCTTCTTCGCATTGCCATAGGAGAGTTCGCCCGCCACGATCTCGGCTTCCTTCTTGGAAATCCGGTGCTCGGCGGCGAGCCCGGCGAGGAAGCGGCAGACTTCGCGGCGCCAGACGTCATGCCGCGCCGGAATCGAAAGCAGTGCCCGGGTATCGTCATTGAAGCCGGCCATATTGGCGAAGCCTGCCGTTTCCACCACCTGGTCGAGATAGCGGCGAATGCCGAGCGGGCTGTCGTGGAACCACCAGGGCGGGCCGATCATCAGGCAGGGCCAATGGCCGACCATCGGCGCCATCTCGCGCGCATAGGTCGTCTCGTCGAGGGTGAAGAGCAGCACCCGCAGCCCTGGCGCATGGCCGTATCTGGAAAGCAGCGCATTGAGCCCACCGACCCAGTCGGTGCGCGTCGGGATATCGGCGCCCATATTCGGGCCGCGGGTCGCAAAGAGGCCGCTGTCGGTGTTGCGCCGCGAACCGGCATGGATCTGCATCACCATGCCGTCTTCGGCCGAAAGCCCGGCCATCTCGGTCATCATCTGGCCGCGGAAGAGTTCGGCCTCTTGAGGGGAAAGCGGCCCCTTCAGCGCCTTGTCGAGCAGCGCCTGTTTTTCCGCAAGCGGCACGTCGGCCGTGAAAGCTGTGGGCACGCCGTGATCGGTCGCGGTGGCGCCGAACTGGCGGAAATAGGCGCGCCGGCGCCGATGCGCCTCGATCAGCCCGTCCCAGCGTGTCACATCGGCGCCGGTGATCTCTCCGAACTTGACGAGATTGTCGCGGAAGCCGACGGCGTCGGGATCGGTGACACTGTCCGGCCGGTAGGTCGTGCGGACCTTGCCGATCCAGCCGTCGGCCGCCATCTTCTGGTGATGGGCCAGCGGGTCGAGCGCGCCCTCTGTCGTCGCGATCGTTTCGATGCCGAATCGCTGGTGCAGCGCCCGCGGGCGGAATTCGGGAAGGGCAAGCTGCGCATTGATATGGTCGTAGAGCGCATCGGCATTGTCGGATGTCAGCGGCTCGGTGCAGCCGAGCACGGCCGACATCGCGTGGTCGACCCAGAGGCTCGAAGGCGTTCCGCGGAAGAGATGGTAATGCCTGGCAAAGGTCCGCCAGATCGCCCGTCCCTCAGCCACCGGCTTGCCGTCGAGCCTGGGAACGCCGAGTTCGTCCAAGGTGACGCCGACGCTGTGCAGCATGCGGAAGAGATAATGATCGGGAATGACCAGCAGCGAGCCCGGGTCTTCGAAGGGCTTGTCGTCGGCGAACCAGGACGGTTCGGTATGCCCGTGCGGGCTGACGATTGGAAGATTACGCACCGTCTCGTAGAGGTCGCGCGCAATGGTCCGCGTTGCCGGGTCGGCCGGAAAGAGCCGGTCCGGATGAAGAAAGCCGTTTCCTACATCCATCAGTATTCCTCCCTGATGGATAAGGGCCTACCCCACAACATCAGGCGCGGCAAGGTCTTTTAGTAACCAGATGGTTCGGTTTTTGCGCATGGTCGCGCCAGCCATGGAAAGCATTGACGAAGCGGCCTATTTCCGCTTTGGGAGGAGCATCTGTACTGCCGGTTTCGGCAAAGGAGGATCGATGTCCGACGAGACGAACCGCATCACCCGGCTGGAGGAAATGCTGGCCCATCAGGCGAAGACGATCGAGGAGCTTTCCGATCAGCTGACCGAGCAATGGAAGATCGTCGAGCAGATGCGCTCCAAGCTCGACCGGTTGACCGAACGTTTCCTGTCGCTCGAGGAGCAATCGCTGGAAGCGCCTGGTATCACCCGCCCGCCGCACTATTGACGGCACGCGGCGAGAGGCCGCGTGCCCGATTTTCCCGGCTGGCGGATCAGACGCCGCCGATGCAGAGATATTTCATTTCCAGATAGTCGTCGGCGCCGTGGCGCGAGCCCTCGCGTCCGAGGCCGGATTGTTTGATGCCGCCGAAAGGCGCGGTCTCGGATGACATGATGCCGGTATTGATGCCGATCATCCCGTATTCCAGCGCTTCCGCCACCCGCCAGACCTTCTTCAGATCGCCGGCATAGAAATAGGCGGCAAGGCCGAATTCCGTATCATTGGCTTGAGCGATGACATCTTCGGCCGTCTCGAAGCGGAAGAGCGGCGCCACCGGCCCGAAGGTTTCCTCGCGCGCCACCTTCATGCCGCGCGCCACGCCGGTCAGCACCGTTGGCGCAAAGAAGGTGCCGGCGCCGTCGATGCGTTTGCCGCCGGTCAGTACCCTGGCGCCCTTGGCAAGCGCGTCACTGACATGGTCTTCCACCTTGGCAAGGCCCTGTTCGTCGATCAGCGGCCCGATCTCGACACCCGGCTGGAAGCCGTCGCCGACCGACATCGCGGCGACCTTGGCGGCAAGCTTAGCCGCGAAGGCGTCATAGACGCCTGACTGGATGTAGAGGCGGTTGGCGCAAACGCAGGTCTGGCCGGCATTACGGTATTTGGAGGCGATCGCGCCTTCGACGGCGGCGTCGAGATCAGCATCATCAAAGACGATGAACGGCGCGTTGCCGCCGAGCTCCAGGCTCACCTTCTTGATCTGATCGGCGCATTGCCGCATCAGGATGCGGCCGACCTCCGTCGAGCCAGTGAAGCTGATCTTGCGCACCTTGTCATTGCCGCAGAGCTCGCGGCCGATCGCCGGGCCGTCAACGCCGACGATGAGGTTGAAGACGCCGGCCGGGATGCCGGCCTGCTCGGCGAGTACGGCAAGGGCGATCGCCGTCAGCGGCGTCTGCTCGGCCGGCTTCGATACGACGGTGCAGCCGACGGCCAACGCCGGCGCAATCTTGCGGGCAATCATCGCCGCCGGGAAATTCCATGGCGTGATCGTGCCGACGACGCCGACCGGCTGCTTGATGACGATCATGCGCTTGTCATTGGACGGCGCGGGGATCGTCTCGCCGTAGATCCGCTTTGCCTCCTCAGCATACCATTCGATATAGGCGGCGGCATAAAGGATCTCGCCGCGCGCTTCGGCGAAAGGCTTGCCCATTTCGGCGGTCAGGATGGCGGCCAGTTCGTCGGCATTGGCGACCATCAGGTCGAACCATTTGCGCAGGATGACGCTGCGCTCCTTGGCCGGGCGGGCGGCCCAGGCCGGCTGGGCGGCATAGGCCGCATCGATCGCCGTCCGCGTTTCGGCAGCCCCCATATCGGGCAGCGAGGCAAGCAGCTCGCCGGTTGCCGGGTTGAGCACGTCGAAAGTCCCGGCGGCATCACCCGATGTCCAGACGCCGTTGATATAGCCGGCAGCGCGCAGGAACGGTGAAGAGAAGGGAACGTGTTTGGTCAGCGCGGTGGTGAAAGCCATGTCATATCTCCTTGGCAGCGGCTGCCGGTCGCCGGCAGCCATTGAAATCCGGTGCCTGTCGCCTCACTTGGCCGCACTCACTTCCAGCATCGAGGCCTCAAGAATGTCGAGCGCCTCCCCGAGCACCTCGTCCTGAATGGTGATCGGCGCGAGGAAGCGGATGACGTTGCCGTGGACGCCGCAGGTGAGGAGGATCAGGCCCTTGTCGAGCGCTGTCAGCCGCACCCGGTTGGCGAATTCGGCGCTCGGCAAGCCCGTCGTCCGGTCGTTGAATTCGACGGCATTCATGAAGCCCGGCCCGCGGATATCGGCAATCTCGGGCACCGTCTCGCGCAGCGATTCCAGCCGCTGTTTCAGCCGTCCTCCGAGCAGGTTGGCGCGGTTGCAGAGATCCTCGTCGGCGATGACGTCGAGGACGGCATGCGCTGCGGCGATGCCGATTGGATTGCCGCCATAAGTGCCGCCGAGCCCGCCCGGTCCCGGCGCGTCCATGATTTCGGCGCGACCGGTGACGGCGGCGAGCGGAAAGCCGCCGGCAAGGCTTTTCGCCATCGTCGTGAGATCCGCCGCCACCTCGTGATGATCCATCGCGAACATTCTGCCGGTGCGGGCAAAACCGGTCTGCACCTCGTCGGCGATCAACAGGATACCGTGCTGGTCGCAGAGCTCGCGCAGCGCCTTCATGAAGGCGGCCGGCGCCGGGTAAAAACCGCCTTCGCCCTGCACCGGCTCGATGATGATGGCGGCGACCCGCTGCGGATCGACATCGGCGGCAAAGAGTTTCTTCAGCGCTGCAAGCGACTGATCGGCGGTGACGCCGTGCAGTTCGACCGGGAAAGGAATATGGAAGACGTCGCCCGGCATCGCGCCGAAGCCGACCTTGTAGGGCACGACCTTGCCGGTCAGCGCCATGCCCATGAAGGTGCGGCCATGGAAACCGCCGCCAAAGGCGATGACGGCCGAGCGGCCGGTTGCCGCCCGCGCAATCTTGACGGCATTTTCGACCGCTTCGGCACCCGTGGTGACGAAGATCGTCTTCTTCTCGAAGTCACCCGGCACCAGCGCATTCAGACGCTCGGCGAGACTGACATAGTTCTCATAGGGCACCACCTGATGGCAGGTATGGGTAAAGTGGTCGAGCTGATCCTTGACCGCCGCAATCACCCGGGGATGGCGGTGGCCGGTGTTGAGAACGGCGATGCCGGCGGCGAAATCGATGTAGCGGCGGCCCTCCTTATCCCAGATCTCGGCATTCTCGGCGCGATCGGCATAGATCTGGGTCGTCGTGCCGACGCCCCGTGAAATGGCGGCGTTCTTCCGGTCCGTAAGGCTCGTCGCGGTCATCGATGCGCTCCTGTCTGAAGGGGGGTTGAAATTATCTTGTATAAGTTCTGCAAGTTATTTATAAAACTCCTACATTTTTCCTGCAAGAAAACAAGTGGGATTTTTTGCTTCAAACATCACGCTTTTTGATAAATGCTCGGCAGCGATTGGAATCGGGGATAGTGGCGGATGAACGATAACGGGCCGGTACGCTACAAGGTGGCGGAGGCCGCACGGCTGGCTGGCGTTTCGGCCTCGACGCTGCGTCTCTGGGAAAGCCAGGGTCTGGTCGTTCCTGGCCGTTCGCAAACCGGTCATCGCCAATACAGCGCCGACGATGTGGCGCGGCTGAAGCGCATCTCCTGGTATCGGGCCGAGCGTGGTCTCAATCCCGCCGCCATCCGCGAGGCGCTGGAAGGCGAGGAGCCTTCTGCCGATGGCGCCGAGGCAAGCCAGGGCACCGGCCTCGGACGCAAGCTGCGCAGCCTGCGCCACGCCGCCGGCAAGACGCTTGATCAGGTGGCTGGCGATATCGGCGTCACCTCCTCGACGCTTTCGACGCTGGAGCGCACCTCCCAGGGCGTCGGTTTCAAGACGCTGCATGACCTCGCCGATTATTACGGCACCACCGTCTCACGCCTCTCCGGCGAAGAAAGCGCCGAGGTGCCGGTGCTGGTGCGTGCCGGGGAATGGCGCAGCTGGCCGGAAACGACGCCTGGAGTCGCGGTGCAGTTGCTGGCCGAAGGCCCCAGAATGATGGATTGTCACCGTTTCGTGCTGGCGCCCGGTGCTGCCAGCGAGGGCGCCTATCGCCATGAAGGCGAGGAATTCATGCATGTCCTGTCCGGCCGGCTCGAACTGGTGCTCGACAGCGATCAGTTCTTCGATCTCGGCCCGGGCGATTCACTTTATTTCGAAAGCCGCCGCTACCATTCCTGGCGCAACCGCCATGACGGCGAAACCGTGCTTCTCTGGATCAACACGCCGCCGACATTCTGAAACGCCTGCAGAGGAAGCGGTTTCGCATTTTGCGGCTTTGCGCTATAGCGCACTGCATAATTCCTTAAATCGCCATCGATTTAAGGATAAAATTAAGCGGCAATTCAAAGTGCTAAAGCGTCCTAAGGAAAGACAGTCTCATGGCCGCCACCATACGTTATCACGAAGGCGATATTTCCGCAGCCGATGCCGCGCGCTACACCGGCGCGATTGCCATCGACACCGAAACGCTCGGCCTGGTGCCGCGCCGCGACCGGCTCTGCGTCGTCCAGCTTTCACCGGGTGATGGCACCGCCGACGTCATCCGCATCGCCCCCGGCCAGAAAGAGGCTCCCAATCTCGTCGCCCTGCTCGAAGATCCGACCCATCAGAAGATCTTTCACTACGGCCGCTTCGATATTGCCGTGCTCTTCCACACTTTCGGGGTCACGACGAACCCGGTCTTCTGCACCAAGATCGCCTCGCGCCTGATCCGCACCTATACGGATCGCCACGGCCTCAAGGACAATCTCAAGGAGATGCTCGACGTCGATATATCCAAGGCGCAGCAGTCTTCCGATTGGGCGGCCGAGACGCTGTCTCCGGCCCAGCTCGAATATGCCGCTTCCGATGTGCTTTATCTGCACGCGTTGCGCGACAAGCTGACGGAACGCCTGCTCCGCGACGGCCGCTTCGACCATGCGACGGCCTGCTTCGCATTCCTGCCGACCCGCGCCAAGCTCGACCTGCTCGGCTGGGAAGAAGCCGATATCTTCGCCCATAGCTGAGTAAATTGCCTGCGGCACGCATGAAAACAAAGATCGTGGATCGGCGTGTCCGCGGCGTTAGCGATTCGTTAACGCCTCTTTCCTAAAATTCCCGTTAATATTTATGCATTTCGATGACGCCGGTATTGCGTCATGCGGACAGGAGGATCTGCGGGGATGCAAGGGGCCGGATGAGCGCGGTCCTTTATAGAGCCTGCTTTCATCGTCACTTTACGAAAGGAGCATGCCATGTTGACTCCCGTTCGTGCAGCGTCCAATGCAAGCTTTTCGTCTCAAGGCCAGACTGCGGCGATCGTCGCCGGCGGCCTCGGCCGTTCTGTGATTGCGCCCGCGCCCGTCAACGCCGTCGAAGCCGCCGACCTGAATTCCGCCATTGCCGGCAAGCTCAGTATCCTGCTCCTTGCCGCACGCGAGCGCATGATCGAAGCCCTCTTCGATGCCATTGATGCTGCCGGGCGCGCGATCTCGCTGGATCGCGGCGAGGACGAAACCAATCTTGCCTTTGCCTCCCGGCTTGCCGATGCCATCCAGCGGCTGCCGGCCGCCAAGATCGACGAGGTCGAGCGCCAACTGACGGAGCAAGGCCACAGCCTGCCGCTTCGGATGATCGCCGCAGCCCTGAAGAACCCTGCAGGCCCGGAAGCGGCCCGCATCGTCGCCTATCTGGAAATCGTCCGTTACAAGGATCGCGATCTCGCCGCCCGCGCCGTCGTGCGCTCCTATGGCCAAAACGACGCTTCGCCGATGCGCGCCGAAGCCCGGCCGGAGATCCAGCTGCATGAGGATCATGCGCCAGCCGCCATGCGCCAGCCGCCAGACAAGCTGTCGGCGCCGGCCGGTGCGCTGATCGAGGCCGCGGCGCTCGCGGCCGCCGAAGAAGCGGTGATCGTCGAGGCCGTTGAGGTAGCCGATCCGGAAACGCCGCGGCATGAAAACCGGGCTCAGTCCATATCGGCAGCTGCAAGCGAGGTCGTCGCGGAAGAATCTGAGCCGCAAGAGATCGACGCGGCGCCAGCCTTGCCGGCCGAAGCCGCAGCGGCCGAGGAGGCGCAGGAAACGCCGGAGGCGTCTGCTCTCCAGCCTCGCACTGTGTCGGAAAAGGGCGATCCCGTCATTCCGAGGAACTGGACAGGAATTGCCGCTTCGATGACCGAAGAGGTTTCCGAGATGATCGTCACCATCATCCGCGAGCAGGATGTCGAAGCCGTGCTGGAGGATGGTGCCGTCGAAGCGGCCGTGGAGATCGATACGATCCTCGACGATGCCGTCATCAGCGATGCGGCCGAAACCTTGACGAGGCAGCCGGCTGAGATCGCAGCAGCCGATGCGCGCCCCTCCGCGGCGCTGCACCCATCGCCGATGGAACCGGAGATCGTGGCTACGGCTGCCCGCCAGCCGAAAGAGACCGATGCGCCACTGCCCACGATGCCGCTTCCCGAGACGGCCGAGCCTGCCTATGTGCCGCTTGCGGCAAGGATGCCGGAGGGACTTGCTTATACGCAGCTGCCTTATCAGTTCGCCAAGGATGTCCCGGCGGACGGGAAGGCGGATGAAACCAGCCACCAGCATCAGCACCACCATGAGGGCGGGTCGCCAGATCAGCAGCAGGAAGATCAGCAGCAGGCGCAGTCCGGCAGCGGGGATGCCGCGGCCGATGGCGAAGCAGCCAATGCGGCGCCTGAGCGCCGGACGCCGAGGATGATCGATTCCGAGCCGACGCCATATCAGTCAGGCGCGGCCGCCGACCCGGTTTATGCGCTCTATCAGCGCATGGTCGGCTGGGAATAAATGCCCTGAAAATGAAGAACCCGCCGGATCGCTCCGGCGGGTTCTTCAATTCAAAGGCGGATGCGAGGCTTATTCGCCGCCGCGGTTCTTCAGGGCTGCGCCCAGGATATCGCCGAGCGAAGCGCCCGAGTCGGACGAACCGAACTGAGCAACGGCTTCCTTCTCTTCCGCAATCTCCAGAGCCTTGATGGACAGCATGATCTTGCGGTCCTTCTTGGAGAAGTTGGTGACGCGGGCGTCGAAGACCTGGCCGACCGAGAAGCGCTCGGGGCGCTGTTCGTCGCGGTCGCGGGCGAGGTCGGCGCGGCGGATGAAGGAAGTGATGTCCTCGTGGTTGACGAGCTTCACTTCGACGCCGCCGTCGTTGACCGCGATGACTTCGCAGGAAACGACTGCATTCTTGCGCAGGTCGCCCGATGCAGCGGCGTCGCCGACCGCATCCTTGCCGAGCTGCTTGATGCCGAGCGAGATGCGTTCCTTCTCGACATCGACGTCGAGAACGACGGCCTTGACGACGTCACCCTTGTTGAACTCCTCGATGACCTGTTCGCCCGGACGGTTCCAGTCGAGGTCGGAGAGGTGCACCATGCCGTCGACATCGCCGTCGAGGCCGATGAACAGGCCGAATTCGGTCTTGTTCTTGACTTCGCCTTCGACTTCAGTGCCGGCCGGATGGCTGCGGGCGAATGCTGCCCACGGGTTTTCCAGCGTCTGCTTGAGGCCGAGCGAGATACGGCGCTTGGACGGATCGACTTCGAGAACGACGACTTCGACTTCCTGGCTCGTGGACAGGATCTTGCCGGGGTGTACGTTCTTCTTGGTCCAGGACATTTCCGAAATGTGGATCAGGCCTTCGATGCCCGGCTCCAGCTCGACGAATGCACCGTAGTCGGTGATATTCGTGACGGTACCGGAAATCTTCTTGCCTTCCGGATACTTGGCCTGGATGCCATCCCAAGGATCGCTCTCGAGCTGCTTCATGCCGAGCGAGATGCGGTGGGTTTCCTGGTTGATGCGGATGATCTGAACCTTGACCTGCTGGCCGATGTTCAGGATTTCCGACGGATGGTTCACACGGCGCCATGCCATGTCGGTGACGTGCAGCAGGCCGTCGATGCCGCCGAGGTCAACGAACGCACCGTAATCGGTGATGTTCTTGACGACGCCGTCAACAACCTGGCCTTCTTCGAGGTTCTGAACGATTTCAGAACGCTGCTCGGCACGGGATTCTTCCAGAACCGTACGGCGCGAAACCACGATGTTGCCGCGGCGCTTGTCCATCTTGAGGATTTCGAAGGGCTGCGGGTTATGCATCAGCGGCGTGACGTCGCGGATCGGGCGGATATCGACCTGCGAACGCGGCAGGAAGGCGATCGCACCGTCGAGGTCGACCGTAAAGCCGCCCTTGACCTGGTTGAAGATCACGCCTTCGACGCGCTCGCCGGCTTCGAACTTGGCTTCGAGCTTGACCCAGCTCTCTTCGCGGCGAGCCTTCTCGCGCGACAGAACGGCTTCGCCGAGCGCGTTTTCGATGCGCTCAACGTAAACTTCGACTTCATCGCCAACCTTGAGCTGGCCATCCTTGGCGCGGGCGCCGAATTCCTTGAGCGCGATGCGGCCTTCGACCTTCAGGCCGACGTCGACAACGGCGACATCCTTTTCGATGCCCGTGACGATGCCCTTGGTGACATAGCCTTCGGCCAGATCGTTCTTGGCAAAGGACTCTTCGAGAAGGGCCGCGAAATCCTCGCGAGAGGGAGTAGCTACTGACATAAAATCTCCTGCGTGTCCTGAATAGCGGAGCGGACACGTATGCGCCGGTTGGTTTGCGTTGAACGGGCCTGAACCCAGTCCGCCCTCTTTCACGAAGGCAATCCGGCGCTTGGACGGAATTTCAGGCTGCTGTATTAAAAGCGATCCATGCGTCTGAGCATGCAAAATCGCTTGAATTTAGGCATTTCGGCTCAAGACCGCATCGATGATCGATTGAGCGGCTTGAAACGCGGCCTCTATACTCATTTCCGACGTATCAAGCAAGTGCGCATCATCAGCTGGTTTCAAAGGGCTGTCGGCCCGTCCCATGTCGCGTTCGTCGCGCCGCTTGACGTCCTCGAAAATCGCATCGAAATCCGCCGTCGCCCCCTTGCCGAGGATCTCGTCGTAACGGCGTCTGGCGCGGACCTCCGGCGTCGCCGTCACATAGAGTTTGACCGGTGCATCCGGGCAGACGACGGTGCCGATATCGCGCCCGTCGAGCACGGTTCCCGGCGCCTTCGTCGCAAATCGCCGCTGCGCTTCGACCAGAGCCCGGCGCACCGCCGGCATAACCGCTATTTTCGAGGCCGCTTCGCCGATCTCATGTTTGGAAAGTATATCGCGATCCAATCCGGCGAGTTCAACCTCCTGCGCGATCTTTTCCGCCACCGCCTCATCGTCAAGCGGCAGGCCGGCGTCGAGCAGCGCCTTGGCCGTGGCACGATAGGTCAGGCCGGTGTCGAGATGATGGAAGCCGTATTGCTCGGCGATGCGGCGCGAAAGCGTGCCCTTGCCGGCCGCAGCCGGGCCATCGATGGCGATAATGAAAGACTTGCTGGTCATGCGATCAATCCTGGGCAGCGGGCTCAAAGGCCCCGGCGCGAAGGCCTGCGTGGCGTAATCCTTTGTAAAGGCACAGCATTTTCTTCGCAAGGCCGTCCTTTCCCGCGACGGTCTTCGCTCGGTTCTGCGGCTGCCGCGGCTCGTTACCATAAACCCGCCGGTCGGTCATCCGCCGGCGCCGGAAATACCTTGCACTCCGATCATAAAGTTTGGCTTTGACATGGGGAGCCACAGCGATTAAGGGGACCGGCTTATAAATTCCGATGGAACGCCGGCTTGAACGGCATTTGCCGAATCTTGCATTCGGCCATTCTCACGAGGCTTATAGTGGCGAAAGCGGAACTTGGAACCAAGCGTACCGATCCGGAAACCGGCAAGAAGTTTTATGATCTGAACCGGGATCCGATCGTTTCTCCTTATACTGGCAAGTCCTACCCCCTGTCGTTCTTCGAAGAAACCTCGGCGATCGCCGACGTTGCCGAGGAAGACGAGGTTGCGGAAGTCGATACCGAAAACACCGAAGTCGAACTGGTTTCGCTTGAGGATGCCGATGACGCCGCCTCCGGCGACGACATCCCCGATATGGGCGACGACGATGTCGAAATCGAAGGCGATGATGACGACGATACCTTCCTCACACCCGACGAGGACGATGACGATGACGACATGAGCGACATCATCGGCGTGACCGGCGACGAAGACGAAGTTTGACGACTGCATTTCGGCCCGGTGAGGAAAAAATTCTCCGGGCCGAATTTTTTAGGCTTGCTATCTCCGAAAACCGGAAGTAATAAGCCGCCACTCCGCAGGGCACGCCCTGCGAAGCATCCCAGGACCGGCGCTCAGCCGGACCACCTTGATGGGGCTATAGCTCAGCTGGGAGAGCGCTTGCATGGCATGCAAGAGGTCAGCGGTTCGATCCCGCTTAGCTCCACCACGCTTCGCCCTTACGGGCTTTGCGTGGCGCAGCCGCGAGAAACCATTAGGCCAAAGCAGTGCCCGGCCGCCAACTCAATCCTTCGGCGCCTCACCATCTTGCACCGACAAACCGGCAGCCTCTATTCCCGCAAGAAACCGCCGCTGATCCTCGGTCCGCGCCAGCCGCCTCGTGACTTCCTGCCTGATGTGCGGGATCAACGCGGGTGACTCGCGCCGGATCCATTCAAGCTGTTCTTTTGCCTCCTGCTTTTTTCCAAGCGCGCCGAGAATGGAGAGCAATACGAGGCGATGCATCGGATTGTAGTTGAGATCCGACATGCGCGACCAGAGTTCCGCTGCCTGTGTATCGCCCCGCATGAAGGCGCAGAGCGCCATTCCGACCTCGTAATATCCGCGTGGCCCCGCATTCTTGCCGACCGCTTCTGAAATCAGCGTGCAGCCTCTGTCCCATTCCCCCGACATCGACAGCCGCAGGCCGTATTCACCGGCCACTTCGGTATCGTTCGGGTTGCTGGCATAGGCGCCAGCGCCGGCGCTGAGGGCCGCAGCCGGATCATTGTCGAAAAAATTGGCAAGCATCAGCGCCTGAAGAGCGCGTGCATTCTTCGGGTCGAGCCGCACCGCATGCTCGGCAAGTTGCTTTGCCAGGCCAAGCGTCGCGGCCGTCGATTTCGTGTGAAGTTGGTATGAAAAGCGGAACTCGTCGAGATGGATCAACGAAAGTAGGGCCACGACATTGGAATCGGCCGGCATCTTCTCCACGGCCCGTTGCAGGCAGGATTTCGCCACCTCATGAGCCTGCACGGTCATTTCGCTGCGGTAGCTGTAGTAGGAGAGAATGCATGAAAAGGCGTCCGTGCGTCCGGCGATGGTCGCGGTATCGGTTTGGAACATGACGCCGAACGGGCGCGCGACCGCAGTCGCGATATCCCCGGCAAGGCTCGCTTGCGTTTTCGGGATGCCTTGCACCGTCATATCGGCGTCGTAATTGCTTGCCCAGATGACAGCCGCATCCGCCCGCCGCACGAGCCTTGCCGTCGAGCGCAGCATGCTGCCTTCGAGCCGCACACTTCCTTGCAGCGCATAGAGCGACTCTGCCGAAACTTGGCCGGATTTATTCCGCGGCATGGCGGTGACGACAACGATGTCATTGAAGCGCACCAGCTTCTCGATGATGTCGTCGGTCATGCCGCGAGAAATATCGGAGGCAAGGTTCCCACCGGAGCCGCTTTCAAAACGCTCGACGATAATGGTGGGGCGGTTATTGGCGCTCTGTCCCGCCTCGCGCTCCGCACTCGGCGATTCGACCTGCCGAAGCAGAGCTGCTGCTGAGGCGAGGATAATCACCGCCCCTGCCGCAAGCAGCCAATATCGAGGCGAAAGGCGCCAGCCCCCGGTGTTCCGGCTGGTCGCATCCGTTCCCGCATGGATCTGTCCGTGATCGGCGCCTGACACGCCCGGCCGTTCGGGCTGCCCGAGCGGCAGGATATCAGCGGGTTCAGCGCCGCCGATGACATCGAAGACCGGCGCGTAGCCGCCCTTCGGGATGGTGATGATGATCCGGTCGGTGCCGCCGGCTGTGAGGTAATAGTGTTCGAGTTCCCGTCTCAGCCGGCCGGCTTCGATACGAACGCAGGGATCCTGCTGGGCATCAAAGTTCGCGTCCCGGCCAAAAACGGCCTGTGCGATGGTAAAGGCCTTCAGATAGTCGCGACGGCCCGCCAGCGTTTCCGTGACCACGAATTCGAGGAACTTCCTCGTTCGTTCGGGCAGGCGGAACTCGCGGCTGGAAAGAATGCGCTCAAGCTGCTGCTCTACCTCCTCCTGCGAGGCGGCGATCCTATTTATGCCTGCACTCGTCATCGGTTCCCCCAGACGCCGATTGCGAACAACCTGCAGCACGCTGTCTTAAACGATAGTCTCGCCGCCGCGTAACGGCAATGGCGACCGGCCGAATACCCTAACCAACGCTAAACGAATCCGATGATTAGCCAAGGATGGACGTAGTCACGGCTTACGAAATGCCAGCGTAGGATACCGTATTCTACCGGCGCCGTCATGTATCTTACTGCCTTAGTCTCCAAGCTCGCCCTATCATCGCCGTGTATTCTGGAGGAGGCTGCGATGACATCACCTGAGACCTCTACACCCCATCCCATGACAAGCGCGGAGGAACTGCGCAAACGTGCTCTGGAGCTTCAGCTCGTCGAGATGGAGCGCAGCGAAAGGATCAAGGCGCGTGAAGCGAAGAAACACGCGGAATTCGTCGAGGATTTTTTCCGCAAGCAGATTGGCGAAACGGAACGCGCCACCATCAAGCGGCTGGTCATGAAAGCGGCCGCAGACGGCAAATACGAAGCACTGATCTATAGTTTTCCATCGACGTTCTGCTCCGACAGCGGCCGAGCCATCAACAACAACCTGTCCGGATGGCAGAAGACGCTGCAGGGAAAGGCAAAGGAACTCCTGGAACTCTTCGAGGAGGTCGCCAGGCCGCAGGGTTATGGGCTGAAGGCCATGATCATCAACTTCCCCGATGGCATGCCCGGAGACGTCGGCTTCTTCCTCACTTGGGAGCCGCCTGTCGAGTGACCAGCACGTAGGGGCGATCAACGTGAAAGCGATCGAGATCGAGCGCAAGTTTCTTGTGCGCAACGATAGCTGGCGCGATTGCGCCGGCATTCCGCATGTCCTGCAGCAGGCTTATCTGTCTCGCGATGAGAACTCGGTCCGTGTTCGTCTGATTGACGGCCGTTCTGCTTGCTTGACGATCAAATTCCGCACGGCAGGGCTCGCCAAAGACGAATATGAATACGAGATTCCTGTCGAGGAGGCACGGGACCTGCTTCGCCATGCGACCGGCCATGTCATTGAGAAAACGCGCTACCGGGTCCTGCACGAGGGCAGAAACTGGGATGTGGACGTTTTTGCCGGCGCCTATGAGGGATTGACGCTCGCCGAGATCGAAATGGCTGGCGAAGACGATCTGCCGGCCCTGCCGCAATGGCTTGGGCGGGAAGTCACGGGTAACAAGCGCTATTCCAATCGCGCTATGGCTGAGGCCTCACGTCAGCCGCCTCTGGGTGCATGCGGTGGCTGATGACGGCGCCCGTCTGAAGAGGCGCGCGCTGTAAGACCCTATTCGCTGACGATGGTCCAATTGGCGTCCGGGTTAAAATCCTTAATCGCGGCGGCGCGCTGTTCCGTTTGGGCCCCGAGATCGCGTTGATAGATGACGCTCATGCCGTTGACGACGAAAGTCTGCACGCCGGTCACCCGATAGGTGACCGGCCAGGCGATGAGCGCAAAACCGCCGGTCATATAACCATTGACGAGGTAGCTTTGTTTGCCGCCGAGCACATTGTCGCCCTGGGCGGTCAGGATGCGATAGCGATAACCGAAATAACCTTCCCCGCGTTTGGCGGCGCCGAAGGCGGCCGTCTCGACCAGGGCGCTTGCCGGGCTTTCCTCCGCAGAGAGGCTCGGATCCCAGTAAAGGCCGTCCAGCTTGCCCGGACTGCTGATCAATTTTTTGGCGAACTCGTAAATACCGTCAGCGTCGCGATCGTCGGAGGCATATTGATACTGCGCCGCCACATATTCGTGCATCGTGTCGATCGTCGCGAGTTCGTTTTCACCGATGCGCCGATTGACGATCTCCTCAAGGCCGCGCCGCGTGTCGAAGGACCATTTCCCGTCCTTGTCCTCGGTCAGCGGAAACGGCAGGGGCCAGAGCCGATCGCCGATCGCAACGACTTTGGCACCGTTTGCGTCTTTCAGGATCATCTGTCGCTCGGCGCCCTCTCGGATCAATCCATAAGCGATCATCGCCTCGTTGCTCGCCCGCAGCCTGTCTGCGTTCAGACCGAGCAGATCCGCAAGATCGCCGATATTGTTGGAACCGAGCACCGATTTCAGCCGGTCGAGGGCGAGAGTCGGGCTGTCGAATTTCGGCGAAGCTTTTGCCGCCTTGTATTCGCCGAGATCTGTCTGCGCCTGCGAAAGCGCCGGTGTCGCCGGCATCGTAGAAAGCGCTGTCGCAAGCATGAGCGGGATTACGATCGATTGACGTCTCATGATGTAACTCCATGGGCTCGTAAAGGGTGTTATCTCCGTCCCCTGCCGCCGCCACCGCCACCGCGGCCGCCACCGCCGCGAGACGGCATCGGGCGCGAATGCTGAACGGGACGGGCTGCCGGGCGGTGAGCGCCCATGCTTTGCGCGCCTCGTTTCGAAGCGACGGTCTGCTGGCGGCCGGACTGGACATTGCCGAGTGCGCTCGACTGGCGCCCGCGATTGTCGGGCATCGCAGCCATCTGCGGTTTGCTGGGTTTCTTGACGGATTTCTGCGCGGGTTTAGCCGACGGGCGATTGGCCGATTGATTGGGACGGTTCTCCGGCCGCGACGCGTTCTGGCGATTGGCCGCCGTCGGCCTGTCCGCCTGCGGTTTGGCCTTCAGCCCTTGCGCGGTGTTTTTTCGGATATCTTCCGCGCGAGCGGCAGTCCCGCGATTGCCCGGCCTCTGGCCTGCCTGCATATCTGCTGCCTTGTTGCGCAGCTGATTGCGATTGTCGGTCTGAAGTCCTGACTTGATCGCCGATCGGTCCAGCTTGGCAAGCTGATCCTTGCCGATGCTCAGCTTGCTGCGGTCGACATTCGCCCAGTCGACATCGTTCCACTTCATTTTTCCGTTGAAGTCGCGATTGTTCAGGCAGTTGTTGCAATCGATGTCGATATCACCACCGCCCCAGCGACCGCCCCACACCCCCCAGTCGTCCCAATTAACGACGGCCGCCCAGGCGAGCCCAGTGACCGCGGCGGCAAAAAAAGTGGCTCCGGGATAGTAATAATTGTCGTACGGCTCCGGATAGTAAGAGATCGGCTCAGAAGCATAGCCGGGCTCGTAAAGCATCTCCGGCGCATATTGCGGGATATAGATTTTTTCCGGATCGGTCGGACGGATAATGACATTGTCGTTTTCGGTGACGACCGTCACCTTGTCATCCGTCTTGATGATGTTCTTTGCCACCGCCTCGTCGCGAAGCTGCTGAATGGCGATCAGCACGTCCTTCTGTTGATTGGCGAGCGCATCGGCGAGCGATTGAGTCCAATCGAGATCCTCGCTCATCATCTTGATAATGTCGGGGTAGTTGAGAAGCGAAACGACGCTGCCGTCCCAATCGCTTTTGGGCTTGAGGTCGGCACTTTTCTTTTTCGCGTCCAGAAAACGCTGCGCTTCGATGATCTGCAGGGGAAAGAGCGAAGCGGCCGAAATTGCCGCGACCAGTTCGTCCGGATAGAGCGCGATCCGCGCCACGAGCACCTCGAGCTCATCCTCTGAAAGAAGGGCGGCCGCGGGCTGTTCGGCGCCGGCCTGGGTGGGCGCCGCAGCCGGCGCGGGGGTCTGTCCTCGTGCGGGGAAGGCCGGCTGCAGCACCATGATCGCCAGAGCCGATAATCCACCAAGCAGTTTGCGGGAAATTGCTTTCATCGCACATGCACCTCCCTTGAATCGGTTGAAGGACGGACGCGTTTACTTTTTTCGGCCGGTGACAGGTAACCGCCGGAGCATCACGATTTTCGATTGTGAAATCGCCTCCCTCATCTCTTTCAACAGGGCGTCGACCAGGCCTGCATATTCGAGCCGCCGCGCCTCCTTCAACGTGTCGGGTAACTGTTCGGCATGCGCCAAAGCCTGCGCCGCGGCAGCCAGATCCTCGCACATGCTGTGAAAGGCCTCATTGACGTAGAAAAGCCGCTGCACCAGCCTCGCCTGGTCGGGAAAATAAGTCTCTGCCGTTTCAAGGGCGGACAAATATGTCGAACCACTTTCTCCCGACGCCATCTCCGCCCCCGCCGACGAACTGCGCTAAGCAGTGCGGAAACTATATAACAGCCGGACCGTCAGGAGACGTAAAATACGCGAACCTACGGTCGCCGGCTCCTGACTGCCGCATCCCCGTCGCCATTCGAGAGGACGAATGGGGATCGTCGGCCGATCGCGCATCTTTCCTTCCTGGGCAGGCAATCTCGCCAGCCGGATCGGCTGCGAAAGTCTCGATAGAGATTACGCGATGCTACGGGTCTTTGCGCCGAAACGTGCTTATTATCCGGTTGTCGCTTGCGATCAGATTGGCTCGGGCAGACCAAGCCAGAAGGGGGATCCGTGTTTCTCGACTATTTTGCCTTGGGCGTCTTGGTCTTCGTCGTGATCACGCTTTTCTATGCCGTGATTGCCATTCACGACATTCCCCACCTGATGGCCAAGGCACGAAATCATCCCCATCAAGACGCCATCCATGTTGCCGGATGGGTCAGCCTCTTCACGCTCCACGTGATCTGGCCGTTTCTGTTCATTTGGGCAACGCTTTACCGCGAAGACAGGGGCTGGGGCATCCGGCAGGACGGAAAATTATCGGCGGAAGTTGAGGCGAATGCGGAAATCGCCCGTCTCCATGCAAGAATCGCCGAACTCGAAGCAAAGACGCCGGAGAAGGAGAACGCCTGATGGATCTGCTCCTGATACTCACCTACGCCGCGATCTGTTGGGCAATCTTCAAAATATTCAGGATCCCGGTAAACCAGTGGACGCTCGCAACCGCCGTCCTTGGAGGGATCTTCCTTCTGTCCACCCTCCTGCTCCTGATGAGCTACAACCATCCCTATTCGAGCGATGGCCGCATCTATTTCACCTCGGCGCCCGTTATTCCCGTCGTCGGAGGCCAGGTGGTCGAGGTGCCGGTGACACCGAATGCGCCTCTCAAAAAGGGCGATATCCTCTTTCGCATCGATCCGCGGCCCTATCAGTTTACCGTCGATCAAAAGAAAGCGGCGCTCGCCGAGGCTGAGCAGTCCGTCCTGCAGTTGAAAGCCGCCATGGATGCCGCCGAATCAGGGGTCACGGGCGCCGAGGCCACGAGGGACAGGTCACAGCAGGCCTTCGAAAAGTTCCAGCAGACGAACGAGAATGCGAAGTCGAGCGGCAAGGGTGCGGCCTTTTCCGAACTCGAGGTCGAAAACCGACGCGGCATCTACCTGACATCGGAGGCTGCGGTCGCCACGGCCCGCGCGCAAGCGGTGCAGGCAAAGCTTGCCTATGAGTCCGAGATCGACGGAACCAACCCGACAGTCGCAAGGCTGCAAGCGGAATTGCACAATGCCGAGTACGAACTCGACCAGACGGTTGTGCGGGCGCCGACCGATGGCTACGTCACGCAGGTCTTCCTGCGCCCTGGAATGATGGCCAACCCGCTACCCCTGCGGCCGGTCATGGTGTTCATCGACAGTCAGGACCGCATGCTGGCGGCAGCCTTCATCCAGAACTCGCTGCAGCGCGTCCGTGTCGGCGATGAGGCGGAGGTCTCTTTCAAAGCCGTGCCCGGCAAGATTTTCAAGGCGCGGGTTCAGGAGGTCATCGATGTGATGGCCCAGGGCCAACTGCAGCCGAGCGGTGCGCTGATCGATCCGCAATCGCCCGAGCGCGTCTCGCCGGGACAAACGCTGGCTCGGATCGAGTTGCTCGAAAGTACCGAGGAATATCAACTGCCCGGCGGCGTCGTCGCCGAGGTCGCGGTCTACACCCACCATTGGCACCATGTCGCTGTCCTTCGCAAGGTGCTGCTGCGCATGAGCAGCTGGATGAACTTCGTGTTCCTCGAACACTAAGGCCATGTCCGCAAACACCTTGCCTAGGCTTGCACCGCAAACACAAAGATTGAGCGGGCACGGGGGCCAACGGCATCAGATAGGGAGCCAGGGGTGATAGGAAGTCTTCCCATGTTGCGCGGCCTGGCCGGCTTCAACAGAGCCTGGCTCCGCAGTGACATTCCGGCCGGCCTGTCGATCGCCGCAGTCGGCTTGCCGAGCGCGATTGCCTATCCCGCCATCGCCGGCCTGCCGCCGGAGACCGGCATCTATGCCAGCATCGTCGCGCCGATCGCCTATGCGATCTTTGGTCCTTCCCGGCTTTTGGTCGTCGGGCCAGACGCTGCGACCATGACCGTGCTGGCGGCCGCCATGGGTGCCATCATCGCCGCCGAACCCGCGACGGCAAGTGTCGACAGGGTCGCCATTGCCTCGGCCCTTGCGCTTGGCGTCGGCGTCTTCTGCATCGCTGCGAAATTGCTGAGGCTCGGCGTCCTCGCGAGCTTTCTCTCCCGTCCCATCCTGGTGGGCTTCTTCGCCGGCGTGTCGCTCTCGATCCTTGTCGGGCAAATCGGCCGCTTCACGGGGGTGAAGATCCAATCGGATGGACTGATCCCGCCGCTTGTCGAAATGCTCGCCAAGAGCAGTCTGATCCACTGGCCTTCGCTCGTCCTTGGCCTGGTGATGTTCGCTTTGTTATGGATCGTCAAAGCCTTCCGGTTCAGAGTTCCAGGCCCCGTTCTGGTGGTTGTCCTCTCGGTCGTTCTTTCGGCGATCTTCGATTTCCAAGGCCGGGGCATTGCCGTTGTCGGCGATATCCCGAGCGGACTGCCGAGCCTGTCTCTGCCTGCCTTGCATCAGATGCCTCTCGATAAAATCGTGCTCGGTTCGGCCGCGATCTTTCTGGTCAGTTTCGGCGCCGGCATCGTCGCGGCAAGGAGCTTCGGGTCGCGAACCGGCGAGGAGGTCGACGCCAATCAGGAATTGGTCGGACTTGGCGCCGCCAACATCGCGCCCGCTCTGTTCGGCTCGTTTCCGGTCAGCGTCTCGGATTCCCGAACCGCGATAAACCTGTCGACGGGCGGCGTCTCCCAGGCGGCGGGACTGGTATCGGCCGCGACGCTGGTTGCCGCCCTTGTGTTCCTTCACAGCGCCCTGCGCATACTCCCCATCCCCGCACTCGCCGCAATCCTCGCAACGGCGGCGATCAGCCTCATCGATATTCACGAATTGAAAAAGATCTGGCGCATCAGCCGCATGGAGTTCATTTTCGCGCTGATCGCCATGTGGGGCGCAATCAGCTTCGGTGTTCTCAACGGCGTCATCGTCGCGGTTGCGGCAACCCTCGTCTACCTCTTGCGGCAGACGATGTTTCCCCGCGACGGTCTGCTTGGCCGCATCGAGGGACGGCACGGCTTTTTCGATCTTGCCCGCTTTCCGGAAGCGCGCCCCGTCGAGGGTGCTGCCGTCTTCGCCATTCAAGGCAGCATTCTGTTTTACAACGCCGATTACGTGCGCACGCGGCTGACCTCGGTGGCCAAGGCACTTCCCGCCGAGACCAGATGCCTCGTGCTCGATGCCGGCGCCGTCACCCATATCGACAGCACCGGCGCAGCCGCACTCGACGCCGTGGCCGAGATCCTGGCAAAGCGGAATATCGTCTTCGCCATGGCCGATCTCAGCGAAGAAAGCCGCGGCATCCTCGAGCGTGCCGGGGTCATCGAGGCGATCGGCGCCCACAATCTCTTCAATGGCAGGGAAGAAGCACTGAGAGCGCTGATCGGCACTGTCGGCGAGGCCGGCAGTGCCGCGTCGGCGGGCTAGAGCAATTCTGGCAAAGCTGCGCAGCGGTTTGCGTCCGCAATTGTGTGAAAACAAAGAGGTTTCGCTAAAAGGAGGGAGAGAAAATGGACGAGAATTACGAACCCAGCCGGACGGATGGAGAGGCAGGCCGCGTCGGAAAGGATAAGAAGAAGAAAAAGAAATCATGGGATTATGACAAGGAAATCGGGCGGCTGCAGGTGGAACTGGCCCATTTGCAAGCCTGGATCAAGAAATCCGGTGCGAGGATCGTCATCGTCTTCGAGGGGCGGGATGCCGCCGGCAAAGGCGGCATGATCAAGCGTATCACCGAAAGGGTCAGTCCGCGGGTCTTTCGCATCGTCGCATTGCCGGCGCCGACCGATCGGGAAAAATCCCAGATCTACATGCAGCGCTATATCGCGCATATGCCGGCGGCCGGCGAAGTCGTCATATTCGACCGCAGCTGGTACAACCGCGCCGGCGTCGATCGCGTCATGGGATTTTGCAGCGACAAGAAGGCGCAGCGCTTTCTTGAATTGGCGCCCCGATTCGAGGCGGCGATCGTCGAAAGTGGTGTCGTTCTGCTGAAATACTTCCTGACGGTCAGCGAGGATGAGCAGGAACGGCGTTTCAGACGCCGGATCGACGACCCGCTGCGACAGTGGAAACTCAGCCCCATGGATGTCGAATCCTATCAGCGCTGGTGGGACTACACGCGTGTTTATGACGAGATGCTGCGAATGACCGACAGCAATCACGCGCCGTGGTGGGTGGTGCCCTCGGATGACAAGAAACGTGCCCGGGTCAACTGCATCTCGCACATCCTGCAATCCATTCCCTATGAACGGGTGAAGTTTGAGGCGCCCGATCTCGGCAAACGTCAGAAGCGGCCGGCGGATTTCGTGGAGGACCTCAGCGTCCGCCATGTTGTGCCCGACGCGACGTCATAATACGGCTTTAGCCGAACATGGCGGAGAACACAGGCGATACGGCAGCGCAGGGAGCCGGGTCAGGGCAGATTTCGGTAGAGGCGAGAATAAGCGATCTTGTCCGGTTGGGCATCATCGGGCTTTTCGCCTATTGGACGATCGTCTTGATTGCTCCCTTCGCGCTGATCGTTATTTGGTCGGCCATTCTGGCGGTGGCGCTATTCCCGATATTCCAAGCGCTCTGCAGGCTGCTTGGAAACAGGCCTGTCATCGCAGCCAGCATCATCGTCGTCTTTTGCCTCGTCCTGATCATTGCGCCCCTGGCTCTGGTCGCGGTCAATTTTGCCGACACCGCGCAGGCATTGATCGGCAAGTTGCGGGCGGGGGAATTCACGCTCCCCTCGGCGCCGGCCGCCATTCGGGAGTGGCCCGTGGTCGGCGAGCGGCTCCACGACGCGTGGAATCAGATTGCAAGCGATCTGGCCGCGACGATTATCAAGTTTCAGGCGCCCATTCGTGAAGTGACGGCCGTTATCGTCACAAAGCTTGCCTCGATCGGCGGCGGCGTGTTGAGCTTTGTCGTTTCGATCATGCTTTCGGGAATATTTCTCACGCGGTCAGCACGTCTGGCGGCGGCCATACAAGTGCTGGCAAACCGGATCGCCGGTGAAAAGGGTGTCGGCTTTGCCCGGCTGGCGGGAGCCACGGTGCGCAATGTATCGCGGGGTGTCATCGGCGTTGCCTTCCTGCAGACATTGCTCTGCGGATTGTGCTTCGCTTTCTTTGGCGTCCCGGCGCGTGGGGCGCTGACATTCGTGATCTTCATGTTTTGCCTGATGCAACTGGGGCCGGGGCTCGTGCTTCTTCCCGTTATCATCTGGTCGTGGTTTTCGTGGTCGCCCGCCGCTGCTTTTGCCTTTACCGCCATTACCGTGCCCATCATGCTCATCGACAACATATTGAAGCCCGTGCTGATGGCGCGGGGTCTCTCGACCCCGATGCCGGTCATCCTGATCGGAGTCATCGGCGGCACACTTTCCCACGGGCTGCTGGGCTTATTTCTGGGGCCGGTCGTACTCAGCGTCTTCTACGAGCTGCTGAAAGCCTGGGCCTGGCCCTCAGTCCAGACCGTGTCGGAAAATAGCGGCCCAGCCAAGCTCGATGCTCTGCCGGAACGCATCGAGCACAGGCAATGACGGTCTGCCGAGGCAGATGTCATCCCCGTCCCGATAGGTCGCAGTCAGCGTCTGGCGGGATTCACCGGTTCTTGCAGTAGACGACAACCTCCTGCTCGATTTCGCGGCAGAGCTGTTCATACTCGCTGATCAGCCTCTCTTCGCTGGGGCTCTTATTGCGGAACCGCTCCAGTGCATCGACGGCGAGATCGTAGGATTCAAACATTTCAGCGAGGGCCTCACTAGTCATGCTCGCCAGCAGATGCCGGATATCGGGAAGTCTCAACATCAATTTTCTGCGGCCGCGCTCTTGGCTCATGGGTCAGCTCCGCATTCAAAACACTCCTGCAATGGATACGAAGTCGCCGAGGGAGCGGATCGTTCCCGAGATCACGAATTAATGTACGGATTTGGAAACGGAGTGGCGCGGAGCCTGCAATCTAACCAGGCCTAAAACGCGTTCTTTGCTTTTATGCATGTCGTTATCCCGGGAGCTGCTGCACACGTCCGGGCGACATGCATTAGCCGCCGTCTCGGTCCGTTGCGTTTAAAGCCTTTACTGTGATGGCCGCAATGACGCCGGTCAGGACGATCCCTGCAAAACCGATGAGCAAGGCCAGGATTCGTGCCGAAACATGTTTGGGCGTGAAATCGCCGTAGCCGATGGTAAGTCCCGTCACGAAGGTAAAATAAAGCGCTTCATCGATCCGCCAATCCTCGATCTGCCAAATTGCAAGACCAGACGCGACCATGATCGATACGATGCCGGAAAGGATCGGCCAGATGACGCGAAGCTGCTTTGCGAGTGCGATGAAGAACAACCGCCTCATCTTTTGAGTTTGCGGTTCGCCGCCTGATTGCTTGGGAACGCGGAACCTCATCGCACTGCCGGCGGCAAGACATACAGGGTTGTGGCGAAAATGATGTACACCATCAGCACCAGGACGCCGACGAACCACGCCGATCGCCCGCTGTTGGTGACGAACATCGCAGTCACTGTAGCAAGGAACATCATCATCACGGCCCCCGGCCAGAACTGCAGATCCATCGGTGACGGGCCGATCACGTAACTCATCAAGACCAGGACCGGCGCGACGAACAACGCGATCTGGGACGCGCTCCCGAGCGCGATGCCGACGCTCAGATCGAGCCGGTTCTTACGCGCGCCGGAAAACGCCGAGGCCATTTCGGCGGCGGCCCCGACCAATGCGACGACGATGAAACCGACAAAGGCGGGGGTCATTCCGAAGGCGACGGCCGCTTCCTGCACGGATTCGACGAAAATCTCGCTCACCAAGGCCACAAGGACAGTGACCCCGGCAAGCGTGCCGAGAGCAAGGCCGATCGGCCACGGCGCCTCACCGGCCTCGGCATGATCTGCTGAAGAGAAAAATTCCCGGTGCGTCCCAAGCGTGAACAACAGCCCCAGGCCGTATCCGATGATCAGCAGAACGGCTAGGCTGAGGCTGAGCGTTTGGGTGACCGGGGCAACCGATGCCGTGTCCAATCCGCCAAGCACCGAAGGCATCAGCAGGGCGACTGTAGCCAGGAAAAGCAGGCCGGCCTGAAGACGCGCACTGGCGCGGTTGAATTCCTGAATGTGGTATTTGAGCCCGCCGAGCAGAAACGAAGCGCCCAGCATGAACAGCGTGTTGGTGACGATCGCTCCGGCGATCGATGCCTTGACCAGCGTATATTGACCGGCCTGCAGCGCAGCCAGCGCGATGACCAGCTCGGTCAGATTTCCGAGGGTCGCATTCAGCAGCCCGCCGGCTGCGTCACCCGTCTTGGCGGCAACAGATTCCGTCGCATGGCTGAGTAGCCCGGCGAGCGGCACGATGGCCAACACCGACAGGACGAAAAGCGCCGTGTGGGCTTCGGGAAAGAGTGCCGCAGCCAAGAACACCACCGGCACAGCGGCCAGCAGCCAGAGTATGGGGCTGCCGCGAATCTCTTTGAAAAGTGGGCTCAACCTTTCCCCCCGTGATTATCCTCGCGCGTTGCAGCAATGTCAGCGGGAGATGATCTGCTCCTACCCAACGCCGAGGATTCTGCCTTGCTCGTTCCCCTATCCCGGACGCGGCCTCCGGAAACGTCGTTTGCAAGGAAGGCCAGACGCCTGGAACGTGCAGCAGACCGGATTGCCTGCGCCTGTTGGTCACTGTCGGCACGGGGCCGATTTTATGCGCGGCGCGGACGCTGATCGAAGACCGTTTGCTGCGATAGATTGTGATTGTCTCCCCGAAGGCGGGGCTTTGAGCCCAACCAATGGCGATGAAATCCGGCGCCGCCTATAGATTTGCACCCAAGACCTTCGACGAGCAAGAGAGGCTACGCGATACTACAAGGATTGCCCACCCACCGGACCGGGAGAAATTGCATCCACGCTTGCCGCGCCCCCAGGCCGGCCGGCGCTCGATAAATCGAAGCGATGCTTGCAACTGCAAGCTCCTCGGATATGATGCTTTAGAAGAAGCTTACATAAATGCGTGATCTTGTCGTGGGGGCGATCATGAGAAACGCGACAAACGTCAATCTATTCAGCAGTCTTGGGCCGACGGCTGAGGAAATCTGCCGGCAGGCCGAGCGAATTCTCGCAAGTGAAGAATTTCACGCGCCGCAGCGCGGGCGAAATTTCCTGGAGTTTGTCGTCAACGAGACGCTCGCCGGCCGATCTGGCTTCCTGAAGGCGTTCACCATCGCAAATGTGGTTTTTGGCAGGGAAGCGTCCTTCGATCCGCAGAATGATCCGGTCGTCCGGATCGAGGCCGGCCGGATACGAAAGGCCCTGGAGCGGTATTATCTCGTCGCGGGCCAGGCGGACGAGGTCATTATTACGATGCCGAAAGGCGGATATGTCCCGCATTTCGAATATGTCCGCGATGCGGCGATGGCGCCGCCGCTGAACGAGCCGGAAAATGCTCGGATCGCTGACCTCGCGCATCAAGCTCATCCGCTTCCGGAGGCGCACCCTCCGACGCTGCCGGCGGGTCGCGGCCGCGGGATCGCTCTACCGGCCATCTTCGTTCTTCTTCTCCTCGCATTGGTGTCTGCACTTTTTATTGCCCGAGGTGTCCCGGTGCGCGCGCCGCCGCCGGCAGCCTCCGTGCCGACGGTTGCCGTCGAGGTGTTCGCCGAAAGCAGCTCCGTCGATTCCAGGGCGGATATCGCCCGCGGCCTGAGGGATGATATTATCGGCCAGCTTGCTCAGCGCGATAAGGTCATCGTCGTCGCCGATCCGCCGACGGGTGATCGTGCCGTTGCTGCCGACTACGCGCTGCAAGGCAACATCCAGATGGACGGCAGCAGGTTACGTTCGGTCGCCAGGCTGGTGCGGCAAAGGGACGGGGTCGTCATCTGGGCCGATAATTTCGATGCCGATTTTCGCGCTCAAAACAAGCTTGGAATTCAAGCAAACGTCGCCCGGCAAATCGCCGGTGCGATAGCGCAGCCCCATGGCGCGATCTTTCAGGCCGAGCCAGCGATGATCGCGCGGTCGGGCCTAAAGGCAGACCAAAATGCTGAAGCCTGTAGCCGGGCCTATGATAGCTATCTGCAGACGATGACTGCGCAAAGCCATGGTGTCGTGCGCGAGTGCCTGCGACAGGCAACCCAGCGTAACCCTGATAATGCTACGTCCTGGGCGCTCTTGTCCCTTGTCTATCTTGACGAAGTGCGATTTCGCTACAGGCTCGGCACCCCATCTTCGGCCGAACCTCTCGAATTGGCGAATGCTTCAGCGCAACGGGCGGCATCGCTCGCGCCGGACAATACCCGCGTGCTCCGCGCCGTCATGCTGGTGAATTTCTTCCGGGGAGATATCGACAAAGCACTGGCGGCTGGAACGGCGGCCTATGCTGCAGACCCCGACGATGTGGAAGTTGCGGGCGAGTACGGTTTGCGTCTGGCGATGTCGGGGAAATGGCAATCGGGCTGCGAGTTGGTTTCGATCGCATTCGACAAAAATGTCGGCCCCAGAGGCTATTACGCGGGCGGCATGGCGATGTGCGCCTTTATGCGGGGCGATATCGAAGCGGCGGAACAATGGTCGAGAATATCCGATCTCGACTTCAATCCCATGCGCCACCTTGCCCTGCTGTCCATTCTCGGGGCAGCGGGTAAGATGGCTGAGGCCAAGCTGGAGCAGGATTGGCTCCTTGCCAACGCGCCGGCATTGATGACGAACATCCGCCAGGAGATTTCCCTGCGCCTGCAGCGGCTGGAGGATCAGGAAAAGGTCTTTGCCGGACTGCGCGCCGCAGGCGTCGCCGTTGACCTGCCGTCGGGAGGATAATCCATGTCGCCCGGCTGTGTGCAGCGGTTCCGCTAAAGCGCGTCGCAGCCGGCTGGACGGTCGCCGGCGATCTGAAGAACGATCGTTTGCACCGCGGCTACGGAAGCGGCCCTGCGCCGCTCAGTTTGCGGCTACTTGAAATTTCCATAATGATTTGAGCGGCAATTTCGTCCTCGACATCGAGAATGGTTTGATCGCGCAGCTCGCGTTCATATTGATTTGCCCAGACGACCGCGCCGTCGGCGCCGTTGACCAGGCGGACATGCAGATGCAGGACCCTGCCCTCGACTACGGTGCTGCCCTGAAGATTGAACAGCGAGCCTGTCGTCTCCATGCCGGATCGACCGGGAGCAAGCACGACAAGACTATCCAACTTCATGAGCTTGGCGATCAGCTGATCGACCAGCCCCTTGGCAAAATCCGCCGCGCGCGCGGTGCCGCCGAGGGCCGCGAAGGGTTCGACAACCATCCTGGTCTTGCCCATCAATGTCGAGGCGGCAGGTGCTGCCGGCGTTTTCTGCGGCGAGAGATAGGATTCGATCGGACGGATGAGGGCAAGTACCGCGATTGCACCGAAGAGGGCAGGAATCCCGATCGGCAGCAGAAGATCGCGATAGCGTAGCGGTCGCTCATGCCCGGGCACATGGCCCTGGCGGTTTGGCGGCGTGGCCGCCCCACCAGGGGTGGAGCCTTCGTCATCGCTGGAAAAATGCGGAGCATAGCCCCCTTTGGGAATGGTGATTTGTATCGGGTCGCCGCTTCCGCAGACGAGATAGTATCGTTCGAGGGCGCGACGGATGCGCCCCGCTTCGATGCGGACAACCGGATCGTTCTGGGCATCGAAGGAGGCATCGCGGCCGAATACCGCCTGTGCGATCGCAAAGGCCTTAAGCTGGTCGCCGTGGCCTTCAAGCGTCTCTTCGACGATATATTGCAGAAAGCGGCGCCCGCGTTCAGGCGCAAGGAATTCCGGGCTTGCGAGGATACGATCAAGCTGCGCGCGAACGCCTTCGGGGTCTTGACGGGCCTGGCTGTCTCCTCGTTCTTCCGGTGCCATTTAGACCTCCCGCGATGCGGTCATATCACCCAAGGCTGATCGTTTTATCCATCTGTCGGCGGTCGCCTGCCACAGCGGCCGGCGAGGTCACTTTGCCGGCGCCGCCGTGTTTGCCGCCTGCTGCGCGCGGATCGCTTGCGCGGCTGCCGCCGCGCCGCCGCCCTTGTCGTCGCCTCCGACTTGCACCGTTGGCTGCGCAAATGCGATGCCGTTGGCGAGGAACACCTCGCGAATCTTGGCATAGGCCTTGCGGCGGATATAGGTCTGCATGCCCGGCACTGTGGTCATGGCGAAGCTCAACACGATGCCATAATCGCCGAACTGCTCGACGCCCTTCATTTTCAGCGGCTCGATGAAGTGCTGGCCGAGTTCCGGATCTTCGATCAGTTCGGCTCCGACCTTCTTGGTCAGCTTGCGCGCCTTGTCTATGTCGGTGTCGAAACCGACGGTGATCCTGAACTTGTCGATCACCCAGTCCCGGCTCATGTTCTCGACGGCACCCAACTCGCTGAACGGCACCGTGAACACCGGGCCGCGATGATGGCGCAAACGAACCGAGCGCAGGCTGAAGCTCTCCACCGTCCCTTTGTAGTCCTTGGCCTGAATGTATTCGCCCACCCGGAAGGCGTCGTCGAGCATGTAGAACACACCGTTGATGACGTCCTTGACCAGGGTCTGCGAGCCGAAACCGATGGCGACGCCGAAGATGCCCGCTCCGGCAATCAGCGGGCCGATCTGCACACCCAATTGCGCCAGCACGATCAGCCCTGCCATGACCGCGACAGCGACGGCCAGGGCGTTGCGAAAGATCGGAAGAAGTGTGCGAAACCGGGCGCGTCGGGCGGCGTCGGCCGGCGCGAGGGATGTCGTGCCTGTGGAGACACGCAGCGTCCGGTCGATCCAGCCCCGCGCTATTTGCCAAAGAAGGTCGGCAACCACGAGGATCAGCACGCTCTTCAGGCAGCCGTAAAACAAGGCGGCGATCATCGGGTCGCGCTGACCGAGCGTATCCGGATTGAGATGCCAGACGAGCGCCAGCCATCCCACGGCGGCCGCGATAACCGCGGCGCGCGCGCCTCGGGCGACCAGAATGCCGCGCAGGCTGCCTGGATCGCTGGTGAAGGAGAGCGCCATGCGGCCGACGGCATTCAGGATCCCCGGCAACACCAGCGCATAGATGCCGATCCAGAACAGGCCCTTCATATTGACGCACCAGATGAGCCACAGGACGACGAGAAAGGCTGTTCTCGCGGCTTTCCAGGCGCGGCTTCCGTCCGAGATCGACCATACGGCCTCGATCCCAAGCAACAGCCCGATCACCGAGAAGCAGTAGGTGATGGCACTGCTGACCTCAGGGGAAACGCCGAGCGGCTCGCCGACGGCTGCTGTCGCGATCGCAAAACTGATGACCCCGAACAGGATCAAGAGCCGCCTGCGCAGCGACGAGCCTATCGTCGCCGCCGACAGAAGCGCGGCCGCCAATCGAAACAGGATGAAGGCCGAGAGATAGGCAAGCAGCGTCACCCGCGCGAGCGGCGGCCATTCCACTGCGAAAAAGACGATGCCCATCGCTCCCGCGAATATGCCGACCGGGATAAGCCGGCCAAGCAGTGCCTCGCGGCGCGCGGCAAATCTGCGATACACCGCCTCGGCGGCGAGACCGAAAGCGACCAGCCCGCCGAATATGACGAAGACCGGCGCATAGCCTCTGCCGGCAGCTTCGCGCCTTGCTCGTGTTGCCGCCGCCGTCACCTCTGCCGGGATCGCCGGAATCGCCGTCAGAACAGCGTTCACACGTTCCCGCGCGCCGGCCTCCCACCGGGCCAAGGCCGAATTGCCGGCCGGTGAAGCAGGTGTCACAGGCGCACTCTCCGCCTTGCGGCTATCCAGCCAGGCTTTCACCTCGGGATCCTGCAGAAGGCGCACGAGGTCGTCGATCTTCTGCTGCTGGCCCACCGGCGGCGTCTGCGCCAAAGCACTCAACGCGAAGAGAAAAGCAGCGGTGAAGGAAAGAAGCCATTTCAACCTGAAACTCCTCACTGTGTCAGCGTCTGTTGCTTCAGGTCGCCGTCGAGCGTCTCGTTGGCGGATCTCGGAGGTTTCTTCCGCGTGACGGGCTGTTCGATGATCGCAACCGGCGCCGCGGCAGCGGTCGCGGCAACGGTGCCGATCGTCGATACCGTTCCGCCGACGACGGCCGTAATGCCCTGGCCCAGGGTGACCTTGGAATCGGTCAAGGTCTGACCGGCCATGAGGCGCTGGCCGATGAGTTGGACGATCTCGGGACTTTCGGCGAATTTGCCGTGATTGAGCCTGTCGTGGGTCTTCACCTTCGTCAAGTCGATGGCGGTGATGCCGGCATTTTCCAGCTTCGAGCGGTAGGGCTCCTCGGCCGGATTGATCGCGCCAAGACGGGAAACGCGTCCGGTGATGAAGCTCGAAACCGCAAGAGCCTTGTCGTCCTGGGAAACGAAGATCGTGAATTTCGGACGCGGCTCGCCCATCTCCACATATTGTTTGGCGAAGACCTGGATGTCGATGTCGGGCGAGGCCAGGATGACATTGTGGATCTTCGAAATGACGTGACCGTCGCGTATCCCCATCTGCCGCAGCGATTCCATGGCAAGCCATGTTCCCATCGAATGGGCCATGACGGTGATGTCCTTGACGTCGGGGTCGGCTGCCAGCGTGCGGAGCGCCTGCTCCAGCGCCGTCCGCGAATAATTCGTACTCTCCTTGTCGTATTGGTAGGCGGTGATCTCCGCTCTCGACGGCCAGGTGAACAGCACAGGCGTCGCCTGCATCTTGCTGTCATGCACCAATTGGGCCAATCGGAAGACGGAATCCTCATAGGTGTTGTTGAAGCCATGGATGAAGACGAGCGCATGCCCGCCGTGCACATGCTGCCGGAACCAGACGCGGCCCTCTGCCACGGTGTCGATCTGCTGAACACGGGTGACGGCAAAGTCGGTGGCCGGATCGGGCGGAAGCCGCTTCGGCCACTGCACGGTGCCGGCTTCGCGCTTTGCCGGGATCGAAATCGAGATCTGCGTCAGATGCGGCTTGGAACTGCGCTCGCCGTTGAAGAGCGTCGCCGGGTTCCCGGAAGGCTCGCGCGTGGTCGCAACCAGCATGTCGACCGTGGAGGTCGGCGCTGTCGACGATGAAGACAATGAGGTTGAAACTGGCGTCATCACGCCGCCCGGATGCCCGCAACTTGCCAGAAGAAGTAGAAGAAAAAGAGCCACGCTACGCTTTGCCATTCACGCATCCAGCAATCGCTCGAGAGGGCGTTCCGAGCCCTGGATACTAGCAGGCGGGTTATACCGGCGCCTGTAGCATCACGTAATATCTGTGGCGTTCAAGGCGATGGAGATCATCGATCGACAAGTCCCGATCCAACCTGGGCGAACTGCTGCAGTCCGGCTGATCGTCTTTGCCAATTCCTCAATGAACAGCATGTATATTTGCTGCCGGAATCTCAGCGATTCGGCTTCGGGACTAGCAGTCATGACCAGAGCAAGACGCCGCCGCCTCATCCGTACTAGGCGAACCCTGACCGGGGTTGGCCTCGTCGGCTCGATCTCTTTTCTGGCTGGCATGACCGATGCGACCGGGCTGCTGCTGACCGGCGATTTCGTGTCCTTCATGACCGGCAATACGACGCGGGCGGCACTCGCCTTGAGTGATGGCAATCTCTACCACGCGGCGGTGCTGATCTCCGCCATCCTCGTTTTCGTGCTCGGCAATGCGGCAGGCATCGTCGTTGCCCATATCTCCGAGCGCCGCATTTTCGTGGTGCTCGGTTGCGTCGGTCTCGTCCTGGCGCTCGCCTCGGTGACGACGATGCAGGGCCTGTTGCTTGCCCGCTTCTATATGATCGTTTTCGCCATGGGCATGGTGAACGCCGCTGTCGAGCATATCGAGGGCCTGCCGATCGGCCTGACTTATGTCACCGGCGCCTTGTCGCGCCTCGGCCGCGGCATTGGCCGCTGGATCATCGGCGATCGCCATATCGGATGGACGATCCAGATCGTGCCCTGGGGCGGCATGGTGCTCGGCGCGATCGCCGGCGCCGTCCTGACGCGGCTGACCGGTGCGCATGCGCTGTGGATGATTTCTCTCTTTGCCATGGTGCTTGCACTTGCCGCCATGTTCATCCCCCGTCCACTGCAGCGGCGCTTCAACCAGAAGATCGCGCCGCATCGACCGGCCGTTGCGCCGACGAAATAGAACCGTCGCATTCCTGTTACCATCGAATCGGATAGGAAGGACCGCCGCCCATCCTCAAGGAGTAGGTCTTGTTCGTCATTTCGAAGCTTGTCTGGATTTTCGCCCAGCCGCTGTCGCTGGCATTCTTCCTCGTCTTTCTTGCCCTCATTGCCGGCCTGCTGCGCTGGCGGACCTTGAGTATGCTTAGCGCAACGGGTTCGGCCCTCATCCTCTTCGTCACGCTCTACACCACGGCCGGCAACCTGATGATGCAAGGCCTCGAGCAGCGCTTCGCAAAACCCGCCGCCGACCCCGATAGCCTGCAATGCATGATCGTGCTTGGCGGCGGCTTCGAAAACGAGGTGAACACGGCGCGCCACGGCATCGAATTCAACGCCGCGGCCGATCGTTTCGTCGAAGCGCTGCGGCTCGCGCAGAAATTTCCGCAGTCGCGCATTCTGGTGTCGGGCGGCGACGGCTCCCTTTCGGGCATCTATGAAGGCGATGCGGCGGCATCCGAGCGCTTCTTCCCGCTCTTCGGCGTCGGCAAGGATCGCCTGATTGAGGAGAGGCAGTCGCGCACCACCTTCGAAAACGCCGTCAACACCAAGGAATTTTTGGCGAGCCAGGGGCTTTCCAACTGCCTGCTGATCACCTCGGGCTTCCATATGCCGCGCTCCGTCGGCATCTTCCGCAAGCTGGGCATCGATATCGTGCCCTGGCCGACCGATTATCGCACCGACGGCCAGGTGAAGGCGGGCTTGGATTTCACCCAGCCGAACCTCAACGCGCAGAACATGGCGACGGCGATCCGCGAGTGGTACGGCCTGGTCGGCTATTATCTCGCCGGCCGGACCTCGGCGCTTTATCCGCGCTGAGTTACTTTTTTGAAATGGTGACGAACTTCGTGCCGCGCACCCGCGCGGTCACGATGCAGGGGTCACCTTCGGTGCGGTCGCAGAAACGCGGATGCATCTTCATCGCCAGCACCATGTTGCCGAAGCGCTGGACGAAGTCGTAGCCGTAGATCTGCGCCGTCGCGATCATGAAATAACCGCCTTCGGCCACCTGCAGATAGAAATTATAGGTGCAGCCATCATCGTTGCATTGCGGCCCCTTCTCACCGTCGCAGGTCAGCTGGCCCTCATTGACCACGGCATCGATCAGCCCGTCATTGTTGATGTCCTGCCGGGTGACGAAGCCATCGGCGAATTCGGCCGCCTTGCATTGCGCCTGGAAATGTTTCTTCTCGTAGATCTCCGGATCGGAGATCAGCGATTGCTGGCCGAAGGCCACAGCCGGCATAATCACCAGCAGGAGAATATTCAGAACGGCGAGCACCAGCGTTTTCACGGCTTTCCTCTTTTGGATAAGGCTCTGCAGCCCGATGCATGTCGCCCACAAAGTGTGCAGCGGTTTTTGGTCAACGACATGCATCAATAAACACTTTATCTTTATGGCCGCACCGCCTTGCGCCGCCCTTGCCGCCGTGGTTTTTGGTGAAATATTCCGCCGATCCGGGGTTTGCATGTCCTTGCTCGTTTATCTCGATTACGCCGGCATCGCGCTGTTTGCCGCGACAGGCGCGCTCGCCGCCTCGCGCAAGCAGCTGGACCTGATCGGTTTTCTGTTTTTCGCCATGGTGACGGGAACGGGCGGCGGCACCGTGCGCGATATCGTGCTCGGCCGCGTTCCGGTCTTCTGGGTGCTGAATCCGGCCTATATCCTCGTCTGCTGCATCGTCGGCGTCGTGGTTTTCTTCACCGCCCACCTGCTGGAATCGCGCTATCGCCTGCTGATCTGGCTGGATGCGATCGGCCTTGCCGCCTATTGCGTGCTCGGCGCCGCCAAGGGCCTTGCCGCCACCGGCTCACCGACCATCGCGATCGTCACCGGCACGCTGACAGCGACCTTCGGCGGCATACTGCGCGATCTGATGGCAAACGAGCCCTCGGTGCTGCTCAGGCCGGAAATCTACGTGACCGCCGCCCTTATCGGCGCCGGCGTTTTCACGCTCGCCAATGGGCTGGGAATGCCGCTCTATCTGGCGTCTGCCTGCGGCGTCGTGGCGGCCTTTGCGGTGCGCGGCGGCGCTCTGTGGTTCGGCTGGACTTTTCCGACTTACAGGCACAAGCCCGGCCGGCACCCCGACGATGTCATGTGAAACAGCGTGTTGTCAGCCTTGCTTCGCCCGCAGCCGGATCACCACGTCGACATGGGCGATCTCCATGCCTTCAGGCGGCTCCGGCAGATTGGCGATCGTCAGGTTGCTGACGGGAATGTCGAGCACCTCGTTTTCGCCTTCGACGAAGAAATGGTGGTGGTCGGAAACATTGGTGTCGAAATAGGTCTTGGCGCTCTCGACGGCGAGAACGCGGATGAGGCCGGCTTCGGTGAACTGATGCAGCGTGTTGTAGACGGTTGCCAGTGACACCGGCACGCCGGCGGCAACCGCCTCCTCATGCAGTTCCTCGACCGTCAAATGCCGGTCACCCTTGGCAAACAGCAGGTCGCCGAGCGCGACGCGCTGGCGGGTAGGCCGAAGGCCTGCGCCGCGCAGCCTGACCTCTATGGCGATCGGGAGTGCACCCGTCATCAAAACCAACTCCGGTTATTCCTGCATAATTCAATCATGTTTCTTCAAGCGGTATAACTTTTGCACAGGAGCCTTTCAATAGTTCAATGGGGACAAGAGCCTGATAAACGCCGCCAAAACCGGCTTTTAACGCAAATAGGTCTGGTCGCAGCCCTGGCCTTCCTGTATGCGACCACCAAATAATAGCGCAAGCTTGGTCCGGGACCATGAATGAAGCCGCCTTGCTCGTGCTTCATTTTCTGAAGAACTTGGACTACACGTTCACATCTATGGGCTCACGCGGGAGGGAAAAGAAACTTTATGACGACCAGACAGTCCAGCTTCTCGTACGACGAACTCATCGCCTGCGCACATGGCGAGCTGTTCGGGCCCGGCAATGCGCAGCTTCCGCTGCCGCCCATGCTGATGGTTCACCGCATCACCGATATTTCCGAAACGGGCGGGACTTTCGACAAGGGGTATCTAAGGGCCGAATACGACGTACGCCCCGACGATTGGTATTTTCCCTGCCATTTCGAAGGCAATCCGATCATGCCGGGCTGCCTCGGCCTTGACGGCATGTGGCAGCTGACCGGCTTCTTCCTGGGCTGGCTCGGCGAGGAAGGCCGCGGCATGGCGCTGTCGACAGGCGAAGTGAAATTCAAGGGCATGGTCCGCCCGCACACCAAGCTGATCGAATATGGCATCGACTTCAAGCGCGTCATGCGCGGCCGTCTGGTCCTCGGCACGGCCGACGGCTGGCTGAAGGCGGACGGCGAAACCATATATCAGGCGGCCGATCTTCGCGTCGGTCTCTCGAAAGACAAGACGGCCTGAACCGCATCTCGAGCGGCTCACGAAACAAAAAAGGTTTGATCAGATGAGACGGGTAGTTGTCACGGGTCTGGGTGTCGTGTCCTCGATCGGAAACGACGCCGCCGAAGTCACCGAATCCTTGCGGCAGGCAAAGTCGGGTATCTCCTTCTCCAGCGATTTCGCCGAGCACGGCTTCAAGTGCCAGGTTTGGGGCAGCCCCAAGCTCGGCGCTGCGGAGCTTGCCGAACTGGTCGATCGCCGTGCCATGCGCTTCCTGTCGCAGGGCGGCGCCTGGAACCATGTCGCCATGAAACAGGCACTGGCCGATTCCGGGCTGGAAGAGAAGGACTACGCTCAGAACGAGCGCACCGGCATCATCATGGGCTCCGGCGGCCCGTCCACCCGCACCCTGATCGAGGCGGCCGACATCACCGTCAAGAACAACAGCCCGAAGCGCATCGGCCCCTTCGCCGTGCCGAAGGCGATGTCCTCGACCGCATCGGCGACCCTTGCTACCTGGTTCAAGATCCACGGCGTCAATTACTCGATCTCGTCGGCCTGCTCGACATCGGCGCATTGCATCGGCAACGCTGCAGAGATGATCCAGTGGGGCAAGCAGGACGTGATGTTCGCCGGCGGCCACGAAGATCTCGACTGGACGATGTCCAACCTCTTCGACGCCATGGGCGCCATGTCCTCCAAGTACAACGATACGCCCGACAGCGCCTCGCGCGCTTATGACGTCAACCGCGACGGTTTCGTCATCGCCGGCGGCGCCGGCGTGCTGGTGCTCGAGGAACTGGAGCGCGCCAAGGCCCGCGGTGCCAAGATCTATGCCGAAATCGTCGGCTACGGCGCAACCTCGGACGGTTACGACATGGTCGCCCCCTCGGGCGAGGGCGCGATCCGCTGCATGCGCCAGGCGCTCGCCACCGTCAAAGGCGATGTCGACTATGTCAACACCCACGGCACCTCGACGCCGGTCGGCGATAGCAAGGAAATCGGCGCTATCCGCGAGGTATTCGGCGCCAAGATCCCGCATATCCAGTCGACCAAGTCGCTGACCGGCCATTCGCTGGGTGCGGCGGGCGTGCAGGAATCTATCTATTCCCTGCTGATGATGCAGCAAGGCTTCATCGGCGAAAGCGCCCATATCACCGAGCTCGATCCCGAATTCGAAGGCGTGCCGATCGTGCGCAAGCGTATCGACGATGCGAAGATCGATATCGCCCTCTCCAACTCCTTCGGCTTCGGCGGGACGAACGCCACGCTCGTCTTCCAGCGCTATAACGGATAATAAAATGACTGGAATCATGCAGGGTAAGCGCGGCCTCATCATGGGCGTCGCAAACAACCACTCGATCGCCTGGGGAATTTCAAAAGCTCTTGCCGCACAGGGTGCGGAACTTGCCTTCACCTATCAGGGCGATGCGCTCGGCAAGCGCGTCAAGCCGCTTGCCGCCGAAGTCGGCTCGGATTTCGTGATGCCTTGCGACGTCGAAGACGTCGCCTCGGTCGACGCCCTCGTTGACGCGATCGAAGAGCGCTGGGGCAAGCTCGATTTCATCGTCCATGCCATCGGTTTTTCCGACAAGAACGAGCTAAAGGGTCTCTACGCCGATACGACGCGCGAGAATTTCAGCCGCACCATGGTCATTTCCTGTTTCTCCTTCACCGAGATCGCCAAGCGCTGCGCGCCGTTGATGGAAGACGGCGGTGCGATGCTGACCTTGACCTATAACGGCTCGACGCGGGTCATCCCGAATTACAATGTCATGGGCGTCGCCAAGGCAGCGCTCGAGGCTTCGGTGCGTTATCTCGCCGCCGATTACGGCCCGCGCGGCATCCGCGTCAACGCCATATCGGCCGGCCCGATCCGGACGCTGGCCGGCGCCGGCATCTCCGATGCGCGCGCGATCCTCTCCTGGAACCAGCGCAATGCGCCGCTGCGCAAGACCGTCACCATCGACCAGGTCGGCAATTCGGCGCTTTACCTGCTTTCCGACCTTTCCGCCGGCGTCACCGGCGAAATCCACTTCGTCGACGCGGGCTTCAACGTCACCTCCATGCCGACGCTGGACACGCTGCGCAGGGCGGACGTCGAGTAAGAACTTGTTCCGATGTGTCTAAAAGGCCATGCGCATCATGATGCGCATGGCCTTGCTGTTTTTGGCTGTAAGAATTATATTGAACAGGGATTTGGGGCGATCCGTGGAGCGGAACAGTCAGAAGATCATCGCCAGGCTGAAGCGGGAGGGCTTCGAAATCGTTTCGATCAAGGGCTCGCACCACAAGCTTCGAAGAGGCAATCAAACCATCATCGTTCCGCACCCGAAGAAGGATCTGCCGATCGGCACGGCGCTTGCTATTGCCAAGCAAGCCGGATGGAATGCGAGTGACAAATCATGAAATATTTCATTGCTCTCGTGCATAAGGACAGCGACAGCGCATTTGGGATCAGCTTTCCAGATCTGCCGGCGGTATTTTCGGCCGCCGATGAGGAAGAAGACCTGACTGCCAACGCCATAGAAACCCTTCGCCTCTGGGCGGAAGATGAAACTTTGCCGATGCCATCCTCATATGACGAGATCAGTTCTCGGCAGGATATCCGCGAGCAACTGGCTGCCGGTGCTTTCCTGACGCGTGTTCCCTTTATCGAAGACGCCACGCGCACCGTTCGAGCCAATGTCACTTTCGACAAAGGCATGCTTGAGGCAATCGACAAGGCCGCGAAAGAGCGCGGCCTGACCCGTTCGGCTTTCCTTGCAAGTGCGGCCCGCAAGGAAATCGAAGCCGCCTGAGCTCTATTTCTTCGCCCACAGCACCTTGAAGCGGGCGTTGCGGCAGGTTTCACCGCTTTCCCTGAAATTCGCCGCCAGAACCGGCTCGTAGGGCAGGCCGCGATTGGCGACCAGCATCAGGCGGCCGCCGCCGCGAAGGGCCGATGCGGCGGTCTTGATCATTGCCTGGCCGAGTGCCGGATCGGCGGCGTGGCCTTCGTGGAAGGGCGGGTTCATGATGACGAGATCGTATTTGTCCTTGACCGGCTCGCCCGCCAGATCGTGCCAGAAGAAGCGCGCAGGCGCGTTCGGGCAGTTCTCCGCCAGATTATCCCTAGCAGCCTCCAGAGCCGCGTGATCGGCCTCGTAGAGGTCGAGGCGGGTCAGTCCGCGCGACCTCTGTGCCAGCTCGACGGAGAGATAACCCCATCCGGCGCCGAAATCCGCCACGTCGCCGCTAAAATCCTGCGGCAGGCGCGAGGCGAGCAGTTCCGACCCGGCATCGATCCGGTCATGCGAGAACATGCCGGCGGTCGCGTTGAAGCGGCCGTCGACGCGCACCGGCGCCTTTGCCAGCTTCGAGACGATCTCGTCGGCATCGGCAGGGCGGCCGAACCAGAAGGCGACGCCGTGATATTTCGGCATATGGTCGATGGCGAGGCCGAAGCCTTCGAGGCGCTTGCGCAACGGCTGAATGCCGTCTTCCTTGGCGCCGGCAACGACGATCAGGCCGCCGACCCGTGTGCGGGCGATGGCCGCGGCAAGATTGGCCTCGTTCTCGCCTTTGTGTTTCGTGCAGAGCACCAAGGCAGCATCGTAGTCCTCGCCGTCGATCTCGGGCTTTGCTTCGATCCGCTGCGCCTGAAGCTGCCGGTAGAGCGGCCGGAAGCCCTGGACGGCGCTGAGCGCGGCGGCAAAACCTTCCGGCAGCGCAAAGCCTGCCTCGGCGCCGAGGAAGAGCACGCGCTCGCCCTCGCCGGGCGCCGCGACTGTGCCGCTGGCAAAGGGATGGAACAGGGTCTTCAGCGTCTCGCGGCTCATGGGTCTCGTCTCGTTAAAGCATGTCGCGCAAAAGTTTGAGCGGTTCTGCGGCCACGACATGCGCAAAACCAGGATACAAAAAGGGCGCGGAAGATTCCCGCGCCCGGAATGAAATCGGGGAGACGCGGCTTATTCGGCCGCTTCTTCCTTCTTCTTCTCGTTCGGGATCTCCTGGCCAGTCGCCTGGTCGACGACCTTCATCGACAGGCGAACCTTGCCGCGTTCGTCGAAGCCGAGCAGCTTGACCCAGACCTTATCGCCTTCCTTGACGACGTCCTGCGTCTTGGCAACGCGCTCGGAAGCCAGCTGCGAGATGTGGACGAGGCCGTCGCGGGCGCCGAAGAAGTTGACGAAGGCGCCGAAGTCGGCGGTCTTGACAACCGTGCCTTCGTAGATCTGGCCGATTTCAGGCTCGGCGACGATCGAGTGGATCCACTTGCGGGCCGCTTCGATTTCCTTGCCTGAGGAGGAGGCGATCTTGACGGTGCCGTCGTCCTCGATGTTGATCTTCGCGCCGGTCTTTTCGACGATTTCGCGAATGACCTTGCCGCCGGAGCCGATGACTTCACGGATCTTGTCGACCGGGATGTTCATGACTTCGATGCGCGGAGCGAATTCGCCGAGCTGGCCGCGGCTTTCGGTGATGGCCTTCGCCATTTCGCCGAGAATGTGGGCGCGACCGCCCTGAGCCTGGCCAAGAGCGACCTTCATGATCTCTTCGGTGATGCCGGCGATCTTGATGTCCATCTGCAGCGAGGTGATGCCGTCGGCGGTCCCTGCAACCTTGAAGTCCATGTCGCCGAGGTGGTCTTCGTCACCGAGAATGTCGGAGAGGACGGCGAAGCGATCACCTTCCAGGATCAGACCCATGGCAATACCGGCAACCGGCTTTGCCAGCGGAACGCCGGCATCCATCAGCGCGAGCGAAGTGCCGCAGACGGTCGCCATCGAGGACGAGCCGTTCGACTCGGTGATCTCGGAAACGACGCGCAGCGTGTAGGGGAACTGCTCAGCCGTCGGCAGCATCGGGCGGATCGCGCGCCATGCAAGCTTGCCGTGACCGATTTCACGACGGCCCGGGGAGCCCATGCGGCCGGTTTCGCCAACCGAGTAGGGAGGGAAGTTGTAATGGAGCAGGAAGCGCTCCTTGTACATGCCGGTCAGGCTGTCGACATACTGTTCGTCTTCACCGGTGCCGAGCGTCGCAACGACGATCGCCTGCGTTTCGCCGCGGGTGAACAGGGCCGAACCGTGCGTGCGCGGCAGGAGTCCGACTTCCGAAACGATCGGGCGAACGGTCGACAGGTCACGACCGTCGATACGGCTCTTGGTGTCGAGGATGTTCCAGCGAACGATCTTCGCCTGCAGGTGCTTGAAAACGGCGCCGATGACTTCAGCAGTGTACTTCGGCTCAACGCCTTCAGGGAAGAAGTGAGCCTTGACCTTTGCCTTGACGGCGTCGACGGCTGCGTAGCGATCGGCCTTCTGGGTGATCTTGTAGCCTTCGCGCAATTCAGCTTCGAAATGCTTCAGCATTTCGGCTTCGAGCTCGGAGTAATCCTCCGGCTGGAAATCGCGCGGCTCCTTGGCGGCCACTTCGGCGAGCTTGATGATCGCGTCGAGAACCGGCTGGAAGCCCTTGTGGCCGAACATGACGGCGCCGAGCATGACTTCTTCGTTGAGTTCCTTGGCTTCGGATTCAACCATCAGCACGGCGTCATAGGTGCCGGCGACGACGAGGTCGAGGCTCGACTCGTCCATCTCGTCGAGATGCGGGTTGAGAACGTATTCGCCATTGATGTAGCCGACGCGCGCACCGCCGACCGGGCCCATGAAGGGAACGCCGGAAAGCGTCAGCGCTGCGGAAGCGGCAACCATCGACAGCACGTCGGGATCGTTTTCAAGATCGTGTTGGACGACAGTGACGACGACCTGGGTGTCGTTCTTGTAGCCTTCCGGAAAGAGCGGGCGGATCGGACGGTCGATCAGGCGGGAAACCAGTGTTTCCTTCTCGGACGGACGACCTTCGCGCTTGAAATAGCCGCCGGGGATCTTGCCGGCTGCGTAGGTCTTTTCCTGGTAGTTGACGGTGAGCGGAAAGAAGTCCTGGCCAGGCTTCGGCGCCTTGGCCGAAACGACGGTGGCGAGAACGACGGTTTCGCCGTAGGTGGCAAGAACCGCGCCGTCGGCCTGACGGGCGATCTTGCCGGTTTCGAGCTTCAGCGGGCGGCCGGCCCACTCGATTTCGACTGTGTGTGTATCAAACATGACTTGTCCTTCAATGCGGGAGCACGCGCCATCGCCGATACCAAGGCGCAGCGCACAGTCGACCGCAAATAATGTGACGTATCACGGGCAAGACAACGGGAGGCTTTTCATCCTCGGTTCCTCGATAAATCCGAGATCCCTTGGAAAACCAGGCCAAAGCTTTGAAGAAGCCTTGGCCGAAAGCATCCGGCAATCCTGCCCCATGACAGGTCAACGGTTGGTTTGGCAGAACCGGCCCATCCGGGTCCGCCGATCTTTCCACCGCTTTCAGATAGGGCGCGGCTGGAACATTTCATCGGGAACCGTGTCCCCAAACAGGATCCGGCGGGCGCTCGGAAAGCGCCCGCCGGACAATCTTAGCGGCGGATACCCAGGCTGGAGATCAGCTTGGAATAGCGGCCTTCATCCTTCTTCTTGAGATAATCAAGAAGCGAGCGGCGGCTCGAAACCATCGTCAACAGGCCACGGCGGGAATGGTTATCCTTCTTGTGGTCCTTGAAGTGTTCGGTCAGGTTGTTGATGCGTTCGGTCAGGATCGCGACCTGGACTTCCGGAGAACCGGTATCGCCTTCGACGGTTGCGTATTCCTTGATCAGCGCAGACTTGCGCTCAGCAGTGATCGACATCGGGTGATCCTTTCTAAGAGAGGAGATAAAGGTCGCCAAAAGCCGGGATGTCGTCCAGCTTTGGCCGTGAATGCGAGCAGGCGAACCTGACGCTGGCGCTGCCTATAAACCAATTAAGCAGCGATGGAAAGAGGGGAGCGCCGGCAGCGGTTTTCAGCGGCCCGCCATCGCCTCCCGGATCATCGCATTGTAACCCGCGGGATCCTGCAGCATGGCGAAATGGCTGGCCTCTTTCAGGATCACCAGCTTTGCGCCCGGAATTTCTTTCGCCATCATCTCTGTATGGTCGAGCTTCACGGCTTCATCGTGATCGCCGATGGCGAGCGTGACCGGCACCGTGATCTTTCCGAGATCCGCTGCCGTCCAGGCCGGCTGGGTCGCCCACATCTCGGAGATCTGGGTGACGAAGGCGTCGTACTCGCTCGGCGTCGGCGACAGCTTTCGGTATTGTTCGCCGGCGACGTTGATATAGTCGTTGAAGGTCTTGTTGCTCATGACGTCAGGCTTGACGCCGTCGGTCGTGACGTTGGCCGCCTGGGCAATGACGCGCGTCAGCTTTTCCGGATGGTTCATCGCCATGTCGATGCCGATGATGCCGCCGTCCGACCATCCCACCAGCGTCACCTTGCCGATCTTCAGATGGTCGAGGAGGGCTGCAAAATCCGATGTCATCAGGTCGTAGCCGAAGGGCTTTTGGCTGCGCGTCGAGCGTCCATGCCCGCGGCTGTCGGCAACGATGACCAGGTGGTCTTTGGAGAATTCGGCGATCTGGTGACCCCAGACATCGGCATTGCCAAGCCCGCCATGGATGAAGAGCATCGGCTCGCCTTCACCGTATTCGGCGTAATACATCTTGATGTCGTTCACTTCAGCCATGCCGCTGGTCTTCGGCACGGGCATCGCCGGAAAAGCCGGAAGCTCTGCCCAGCGCTCGCCGGATTGGGCACCGGTAACGGTGAGAAACATCGAAAAGAACGTCAGCAGGCCGATCGCGGTTGCGCGCATCATCATCCCCCTTGTCGGGCCGCCACGGCCCCTCGGGCCGCAATGGCCCCTCGGGCCGTTATGGCCCGAAAGGAAGATATCGCATCGCTACCGCCTGACAATCGTCAGCTGCATAGGTTCAGGCAAAAACCCGCTTCGGGCGAAACTCGCCCTGGCCGATCTCACCGATCGCGATCAGCCTGCCGCGGGCCGTCGCATAGGCTTCGCTTTCGGCAATCGGCGCATCGCGGCCGCGCACGAGGATCGGGTTGCCCATCTTCAGCCGGTGCGCCTGGTCGTCGTTGATGACGAGATGGGGCAGGGCCGATAGCGCCTCGCAAGTGTCGATCAGCAGCGCGTCGAGGGCGGCAAGCCGCTCGTCCATGTCCTCGATCGCCTCCAGCGCCACGAGGTCTGCGAGCGGCACCATCGCCTCTTCCGCGAAGGGCGCGACAAAGGTGCGCCTGAGACCCGATACGTGGCCGTAACAGCCGAGCTCGCGGCCGAAATCGCGGGCGAGCGCCCGGACATAGGTGCCCTTGCCGCATTCCACTTCGAAATGCGCGCTATTGGCATCCGGGCAGGCGAGCAGGGTCAGCCGGAAGATATCGACTTCGCGCGAAGGGATTTCGACGGTTTCGCCTTCGCGCGCCAGATCATAGGCGCGTTCACCCGATATTTTGATCGCCGAAAACTGCGGCGGCACCTGGCTGATGGTGCCGATATAGCCGGGCAGGATATCGCGGATCTGCTGTTCGCTGGGACGGCTGTCAGAGCTTGCGGTCACTTCGCCTTCGAGATCGTCCGTCGCCCGCTCTTCGCCCCAGCTGACGGTGAATTCATAGATCTTGCGGCCGTCCATCACATAGGGAACGGTCTTCGTTGCATCGCCGAGCGCAATCGGCAGCATGCCGGAGGCGAGCGGATCGAGCGTGCCGGCATGACCGGCCTTCTGCGCCTTGTAGAGCCATTTGATCTTGGAAACGGCTTCCGTCGAGCCGAAATCCACCGGCTTGTCGAGGATCAGCCAGCCGGAAATCGGCCGGCCTTTGGGTTTGCGTGGTTTGGACATGCGTCTCTTCTGTTTATTGTTCGTCGTTATCGCCGTCGAGGTCGCGGCTCACCTCGGGCGAACGCAGCAGCTCGTCGATTTTCTTGTAGTTGTCGAAGCTGGTATCGTCGCGGAAGCGCACTTCCGGCATGTATTTCATCTGCCGAAGCTGCTGCCCGAGCCTGCCGCGGATATACTTCGCATGACGGTTCAACGCCTCGATGACGACGCTGTGGTCGGAAACGCCGAGCGGCGTCACATAGGCGGTGGCGATCTTCAGGTCGGGCGACATGCGCACTTCCGAGATCGAGATCACCGTCGCCTCGATGACGTCGTCGCGCACTTCGCCGCGCTGCAGTACCTGGGTGATCGCGGCGCGGACCTGTTCGCCAACGCGCAGCATGCGCTGCGAAGGCGCGGAAGAAGTTGCTCTGGTCATTGTTATCTCTATTTGCCGATGCGGCTGGGAATCGAACCCGTCAAAGGAGAGCGTCAATGACTCCTTTGGCCGAAAAGGTCAAGCCGGCGGATGCCCGAAAGCCATCCGCCGGCTGGCGAATGGCTTTCAGAAAGCTGATGCTGCGCTTAAAGCGCGGCGGTTTAGAGCGTGCGCGTGATATGTTCGACGCGGAAGCACTCGATGACGTCGCCGGCGCGCATATCCTCGTAATTTTCGAAGGCCATGCCGCATTCCTGGCCCATCGGCACTTCGGACACTTCGTCCTTGAAGCGCTTGAGGGTCTTGAGCTTGCCTTCGTGAACGACGACGTCGTTGCGGATGAGGCGGACGCCCGCACCACGTTCGACCTTGCCTTCGACGACACGGCAGCCTGCGACCTTGCCAACCTTGGTGATGTTGAACACCTCGAGGATTTCGGCATTGCCGATGAAGGTTTCGCGCCGTTCCGGAGAGAGCAGGCCCGACATTGCCGCCTTCACGTCATCCACCAGGTCGTAGATGATGTTGTAGTAGCGGATTTCGATGCCTTCGCGCTCGGCGAACTGGCGTGCCTGCGTATTGGCACGAACGTTGAAGCCGATGATGGCCGCGTTCGACGCTTCGGCGAGCGAGATATCCGACTCGGTGATGCCGCCGGCGCCCGAATGGACGATACGGGCGCGGACCTCGTCGGTGCCGAGCTTTTCCAGTGCGCCGGCAATCGCTTCGATCGAGCCCTGTACGTCACCCTTGATAACCAGCGGGAACTCCTTGATGCCGGCGCTCTGGCGCTGCATCATCATCTGTTCCAGCGAACCGCGCTGTCCCGACTGGCGGGCAGCTGCCTTGTCACGGGCCAGACGCTGACGATATTCGGAGATCTCGCGGGCGCGGCTTTCGCTTTCGACGACGGCGAACTTGTCGCCCGCCTGTGGCGTGCCGGAAAGTCCGAGAACCTCGACCGGGGTCGCGGGACCGGCTTCCTTCACATGGTCGCCCTTGTCGGTGACGAGGGCGCGCACGCGGCCCCAGACGTCGCCGGCGACGATGATCTGGCCCGGACGCAGCGTGCCCTTCTGGACGAGCACGGTCGCGACCGAACCGCGGCCACGATCGAGCTGGGCTTCGATGACGGTGCCTTCGGCAGTCCGGTTCGGGTTGGCCTTGAGATCGAGAATTTCCGCCTGCAGCAGGATCGCCTCGAGCAGCTTGTCGAGGTTCTTGCCGGTTTTGGCCGAAACTTCGACGTCGAGCACTTCACCGCCCATGGATTCCACGAAGACTTCGTGCTGCAGCAGCTGGTTGCGGACCTTCTGCGGATCGGCCTCGTGTTTGTCGACCTTGTTGATCGCAACGATGATCGGAACACCGGCCGCCTTGGCGTGGTTGATCGATTCGATCGTCTGCGGCATCACACTGTCGTCGGCTGCAACGACCAGGATCGCGATGTCGGTCGCCTGGGCGCCGCGGGCACGCATGGCCGTGAAGGCGGCGTGGCCGGGGGTGTCGATGAAGGTGATCTTCTGGCCGCTCTGCTCCACCTGATAGGCGCCGATATGCTGCGTGATGCCGCCGGCTTCGCCGGAGACCACGTTGGCATGGCGGATGGCGTCGAGCAGCGAGGTCTTGCCGTGGTCGACATGGCCCATGATGGTGACGACGGGCGGGCGCGAAACCAGTTCGCCATCCTCGTCGGAGACGTTGAAGATGCCGAGTTCGACGTCGGATTCCGACACGCGCCGGACCGTGTGGCCGAATTCGCTGGCGATGAGTTCGGCAAGGTCGGCGTCGATGACGTCGCCTGGCTTCATCATCTGGCCTTCCTTCATCAGGTACTTGATGACGTCGACGGCGCGTTCGGACATGCGCTGCGACAGTTCCTGAATGGTGATGGTCTCCGGCAGAACCACCTCGCGGGAGATCTTCTCGCGGGTTTCCTGCATCTGACCGCGGCGGAATTTCTCCTGCCGGCGGCGCATGGCCGAGAGCGAACGCCCGCGGGCATTGTCGTCGCCGTCGACGTTGGCAGTAGAGATCGTCAGCTTGCCGCGACGGCGCTCTTCATCCGTCTTCGGACGCGTGGTGACCGGCTTTGCCGGTTCCGGGCGAACGACACGGCCACGGACCGGACCGCCGCGCGCGGCACCCCGATCTTCTTCTTCCTTTTCGTCGCGGCGGCCGCGAACGGCGCCGGGAACAGCAGCGCCCGCTGCCGGACGGGCAGCAGCCGGTGCTCCAGCCGCATCGGGCCGGCGCGCGGCAGGTGCCGACGATGCCGGCTGCTGCGGGGCGTCGGCGCGTGCTTCGGCCGGAGCCGCTGCTGCGGCAGCAGGTTCAGCAACCACGGCGGGCGCCTCAGCCTGGCGGATGGCCTCTTCAGCGGCCCTGCGGGCAGCTTCTTCCGCTTCGGCCGCCCTACGGACAACCTCTTCGGCGGCACGGCGCTTTTCGTCCTCGGCGCGGCGGATCGCATCCTGGGCGTCACGCGCCTGAGCGTCGGCAAGCGCACGGCGGCGGGCGTCCATTTCCTCAGGCGACAGATGGTTCAGCACCACCGGACGCGGACGATCGTTCTGGCGCGGCGACTGGTGAGACTGCTGCGGACGTTGGTTCGTCTGGCTGTTGTTGTTGCCCTGCTGGATCCGCGGTGCCGGCGTCGGCTGCTGCGGGCGCGCCTGCACAGGCGCGGGCGCCGGTTCGGCAGCACGCACAGGGGCCACCGGAGCGGCAGGTGTGATCGGCTTTTCGTCTTCCGGGCGCATCGGGCGCCGCTTGCGGGTCTCGACGACAACCGCCTTGGTGCGACCTCGACCCATATCCTGGCGAACGGTGCCCTGGCTCATCCCCGATGGTTTCAGGGAAAGCGTCTTTTTGCCCGTCACGCTGATTGTCTTGTCGTCGTTACTATCGGTCATTCGTTCCCGTTCCTTCGGACAGGGAGCGATGACTAGATCAGACCCTGTCGTTCAATACTGTCGATCAATGAGAATGCGACCGGCCGATGCCGGTGACCGCCTCATTGTTTTTGCCGGCCAGCGTCGCCCGCTGCTGCCCGGGACTGACCGCCAATACGGTACTGTTCGAGCATCTTTGCGCGCTTCACTACACCCTCACCCGCCTGCCCTGCAAGCACTGCGGCATGGATAAAAGCATTCTGGCCCATCAGGCCTTCCATTTCGCTCTCCGAGAAGAGACGGAAGGAAGGTATCTCCTCCTCGGTCTCCATTCCGAGGTGCCAGGCCTTGCGGGCCTGGTCGATTTTCCGGACGCCGTCGTCCGCTGCATCAGTCGCATGGAACACCGCAAGGGCTGCCCCGCTTCTGACTGCGGCATCCACTTTCGAGGATCCGCTGACGAACTGGCCGGCTTTCCGCGCCATGTTCATCATCTGCATCAATTGCGCCGCGAGCAGCCGATCGACGCTCGCGCCGAGATCGTCCGCCGCCTTCACATCCATTTTCAGCGCGCGGGCAAAGAGTTTCTTCGCCACTGCCCTGTCGACCAGCGACCGGTCGATCTTCACCCAGCATCCGCGTCCCGGAAGCTCGCGCTTCAGGTCGGCGACAATCGTTCCATCGGGAGCGGCAACGAAGCGGATCAGCTCTTCCGGCGATCCGCTTTCGCGCGTCACGATGCACATGCGTCCGTTCACGTCATAACCTGCAAGATCGTCGTCCTCATCAGGGAGAGCGTCCGGCTCATGCGCGGTCATCATACTTCCTGTTCGGCTTCGGCTTCGGTGACCTCTTCTTCGGTCCCCTTAGCCAGGTCCTCTTCGGTGATCCAGCCGGCCGAAAGGCGGGCCTGGACGATCATCTGTTCGGCTTCGACGCGCGAGACGTCGAACTTCGAGAACAGGCCTTCGAACTTCTTCGTTTCGCCGTTCTTGCGTTCCGACCAGCCGACGAGGTCGTCGGCGGCACAACCGGCAAAGTCCTCGATCGACTTAATGCCGTCTTCGCCGAGTGCCACCATCATCTGGGCGGTGATGCCGTTGATTTCGCGCAGCTCGTCCTGAACGCCGAGCGCCTTGCGCTTCTCGTCCATCTCGGCTTCGAGACGCTCGAGGAATTCGCGGGCACGCTGCTGGATTTCCTGCGCCGTCTCTTCGTCGAAACCGTCGATCGAGGAGATTTCGTCGAGATCGACATAGGCCAGTTCTTCGACCGCGGCAAAGCCTTCAGAGGCCAGAACCTGGCCGACCATTTCATCGACGTCGAGCGAATCCATGAACAGGTTGGTGCGCTCGTTGAATTCCTTCTGGCGGCGTTCCGATTCCTCGGCCTCCGTCATGATGTCGATGTCCCAGCCGGTCAGCTGCGAGGCGAGGCGGACGTTCTGGCCGCGGCGGCCGATCGCAAGCGACAGCTGTTCGTCGGGAACGACGACTTCGATACGCTCGGCGTCCTCGTCAAGAACGACCTTGGCGACTTCGGCCGGCTGCAGGGCGTTGACGACGAAGGTCGCCGGGTCCTGGCTCCACGGAATGATGTCGATCTTCTCACCCTGAAGCTCGCCGACGACGGCCTGAACGCGCGAACCGCGCATACCGACGCAGGCGCCGACCGGATCGATCGAACTGTCGTTCGAGATCACGGCGATCTTGGCGCGCGAGCCCGGGTCGCGGGCGACCGACTTCACCTGGATGATGCCGTCGTAGATTTCAGGCACTTCCATGGTGAACAGCTTCACCATGAACTGCGGATGCGTGCGCGACAGGAAGATCTGCGGGCCGCGCTGTTCGCGACGGACATCGTAGACATAAGCGCGGACGCGATCACCATAACGGACATTTTCGCGCGGGATCATTTCGTCGCGGCGGATGATGCCTTCGCCACGGCCGAGATCGACGATGACGTTGCCGTATTCGACGCGCTTGACCGTGCCGTTGACGATTTCGCCGACGCGATCCTTGAATTCGTCGAACTGGCGGTCGCGCTCGGCTTCACGCACCTTCTGCACGATCACCTGCTTGGCGGACTGTGCGGCGATACGGCCGAAATCCATCGGCGGCAGTGGATCGGCGATGAAATCGCCGAGGGCGGCGTCCGGGTTGCGGTCGCGGGCAAGCTCCAGCGGGATCTGCGTCGAATAATCCTCGGCCTTGTCGACGACTTCGAGCAGGCGCTGCAGACGGATTTCGCCGGTCTTCGGATTGATGTCGGCCCGGATGTTGGACTCGGTGCCGTAACGGGAGCGTGCCGCCTTCTGGATGGCGTCGGCCATTGCGGCCAGCACGATCTCGCGGTCGATGACCTTTTCGCGCGCCACTGCATCTGCGATCTGCAGAAGTTCGAGCCGGTTCGCACTGACTGCCATTGTCTTGTTTCTCCGTCTTTACTCCAGGGTTCCCGTCCCTGTAGCGGTCTGTTGATCGGTTATTCCTGGTCGTCCGCTTCGTTCTGGTTGGCGGCCTGGGCTTTCGCCAGCTTGTCGGCGCGCAACGCATCACGGATCAGGTCGTCGGTCAGAATGAGCTTCGCATCGCTAAGCGCCGTGAAGGGAATGGTGACCTTCTGCTCTTCCCCGTAAGCGACCTGGTCACGCTCGAGCGTGAAACCATCGACGCCTGCCTCGACGATCTTGCCGCGGAAGCGCTTGCGATTGTCGATCAAAATCGACGTCTCGCATTTCACAAGGTGGCCCTGCCAGCGGACGAAATCGGATTTCCGCACCATCGGACGGTCGATGCCGGGCGAAGACACTTCGAGATGATACTCTTTATCGACCGGATCTTCCACATCGAGGACAGGAGAAATCGCCATCGAGACTTCTTCGCAGTCCTGAACCGTCATCGTCCCGTCGTTGCGTTCGGCCATCACCTGCATCGTCACGCCGTTCTGGTTCAGCATGCGGACGCGGATAAGCCGGAAGCCGATGCCGATCAGGACGGGTTCAATGATATCGGCAAGACGCTGGTCGAGCCCGGTTTCGGTAATCAGCCGCGGCTCAAGTTCGTTGCCTGCGTTTGTCATGTCCGACAAGCGATGCGCTCCTCGCAATTTCATGCTTTTTAGGGATCGCGCTAATAAAAAAGAGCGGGTCCTTGCGGCCCACTCTTCATCAAGCGATCAAGAATTTGAGAGCCATATAGTCGGGTTTTTCCGAAATTGCAAGGTCTGCGACCGATTCGGCCAATTCGCTTCCGGCGAGGCGACGAGACCTATGGCCAGCGCCGGTCTTGCGCATATATTGCCGTGGGGCGCAACAACAAAAGCGGAGAAATCGTGGCCTACACTTCGTCGACATTGGCGCCTTTGCGGCACGATACCTACCGCACCATCTGGTTCGCCAGCCTGTCCTAGAATTTCGGCGGCCTGATCCAGGCGGTCGGTGCTGCCTGGATGATGACGACGATCACCGCCTCGGAGGACATGGTCGCGCTGGTGCAGACCTCGACGGCGCTGCCGATCATGCTGTTTTCGCTGATCTCGGGCGCTCTCGCCGACAATTACGACCGCCGCCGGGTGATGCTGACGGCCCAGTGCATGATGCTGACGGTCTCGGCTCTGCTGACGATCTTCGCCCTTCTCGGCTGGATCACACCCTGGCTGCTGCTCTTCTTCACCTTCCTGATTGGATGCGGCACTGCACTCAACAATCCCTCCTGGCAGGCCTCGGTCGGCGACATGGTGCCGCGCGCCGATCTGCCGGGCGCCGTCACGCTGAACAGCATGGGTTTCAACATTACCCGCAGCGTCGGCCCGGCAATCGGCGGTGTCATCGTCGCAGCAGCCGGCGCGGCGGCGGCCTTCGCGGTGAACACCGTGAGCTACCTCGCTTTGATCTATGCCCTGTTGCGCTGGCGCCCGAGTACGCCGGTCTCGACCCTGCCGCGCGAGGCGCTCGGCAGCGCCATCTTCGCCGGCCTGCGTTATGTCTCGATGTCGCCCAATCTCGAAAAGGTTCTCCTCCGGGGGCTGCTCTTCGGCATCGGCGCCAGCTCGATCCTGGCGCTGCTGCCGGTCGTGGCACTCGATCTCGTCGGCGGCGGCCCGCTGACCTATGGTTTCATGCTCGGCGCCTTCGGCATCGGCGCGATCGGCGGCGCGGTGTTGAATGCGCGGCTGCGCCAGATGCTGTCCAGCGAGATGATCATCCGCCTGGCCTTTACAGGCTTCGCGCTGAGCGCCGTCATCGCCGCCTTCAGCCTAAGCGCAGTGCTGACCTCGGCCGGGCTGCTCATCTCCGGCGCCTGCTGGGTCTCCGCACTGTCGCTCTTCAACACCATCGTCCAGCTGTCGACGCCGCGCTGGGTGGTTGGACGGGCGCTGTCGCTCTACCAGACCGTCACCTTCGGCGGCATCGCCGGCGGCAGTTGGCTCTGGGGTGTGGCCGCCGATCGCTACGGTGTCGCCGATGCGCTGCTGATGTCATCGGTCGTCATGCTGCTCGGCATCGTCATCGGCCTGCGCTTTTCCATGCCGGCCTTTGCCTCGCTCAATCTCGATCCGCTGAACCGCTTCACCGAGCCGGCTCTCAGCCTCGACATCACCCCCCGCAGCGGCCCGATCGTCATCCAGGTCGATTACGAGATCGGAGATGAAGACCTTGCCGAATTCATGCAGCTGATGGGCGAACGCCGCCGTATCCGCATCCGCGACGGCGCCCGCAACTGGGCGCTGATGCGCGATCTCGAAAATCCCGGGCTCTGGACGGAAACCTATCACACGCCGACCTGGGTTGAATATATAAGACACAACCAGCGGCGCACGCAGGCCGATGCTGAAAACACCGACAGACTTCGTGCGCTTCATCGCGGCGAAGGCCCGCTGCATGTCCACCGCATGATCGAACGCCAGGCCATTCCGCCCGATACCGACGTCTTCCACAAGGCGCCGATCGATCTGCATCATTGAGGTGAGTCATGTATAATTTCAGGCTTGCCCGCCAATCCGATCTTGGCGCCATCGTCCGGCTTCTGGCCGATGACGATCTCGGCGGCACCAGAGAGATCATCTCGGAGCCCGTCGACGCGCGTTATCTCTCGGCCTTTGCCGCGATCGAGGCGGATGCCAATCAGCTTCTGGCCGTTGCAATCGACGCTTCCGATCGGGTGGTCGGCTGTCTGCAACTGAGCTTCATTCCCGGCCTGTCGAGGACGGGCATGTGGCGCGGCCAGATCGAAAGCGTGCGCGTCGCGAGCGATCTTCGCGGCTCGGGCCTCGGCTCCGCATTCATCGAATGGGCGATTGGCCAATGCGCCGCGCGCGGCTGCGGCCTCGTGCAGCTGACATCGGACAAGACGCGGGCGGATTCGATCCGCTTCTACGAGAGGCTCGGCTTCGTCGCGAGCCACGAAGGGCTGAAGCGCAATCTCTGAACGCTACTTGAGCTTGCCTTTCATCGTGGCTTCGGGAAAGCAGGTCGGCTTCATGCCGTTCTTCGCCTGCCACTGGCCGATCGAACGCCGGGTCTTGTAGCCCGGCAGGCCGTCGGAACCGCCGACATCGTAGCCCTGCCGTTCCAGCGCCTTCTGCATGGCGGCGACATCCGAGCGCAGCATCTTGCCGACATCGCCCCAGCGACCCTGAAAGGCGCCGCCATTCGAGCCGATCCGGTCGGCGAGATTGCCGATATAGAGCGCGTAGAGATCGGAATTATTGTATTCCTTGATGATGTAGAAATTCGGCGTGACGATGAACTCAGGCCCGTCGCGGCCCGCCGGAACCAGCATCATGCCCTCGGCCTTCATTTCGCCCGAGGGAAAATCCTTGCCGGAGATGCGGTCGATGCCGAGCGAGGCCCAGTGCGACAGCGGCTTTGCCAGATCCGGGCCTTCCTGCGCGCAGGAGACCGCCTCTGGTATCGACACCTCGAAGCCCCAGTCGCGGTCACGCTGCCAGCCCTTCTTGACCAGGAAATTGGCGATCGAGGCGAGCGTATCCGGCACCGAGGTCCAGATATTGCGATGGCCGTCGCCGTCGAAATCGACGGCATATTTCAGGTAGCTCGTCGGCATGAATTGCGGCTGCCCGAGCGCGCCGGCCCACGAACCCTTGAAATCGGCAGGCGTCACGTCGCCGCCGTCGAGAATATGCAGCGCCGCCACCAGTTCGGTGCGGAACATCTCCTTGCGCGTCGACATGAAGGCCTTGGTCGCCAGCACCTCGATCGCCGAATTCGGGATCTTCGCGGCGCCGAAGCCGGTCTCCCGACCCCAGATGGCCAGCACGATCGGCCCCGGCACACCATAGGTCTTCTCGATCCGCTTCAGCGTCGAGCCATATTGCGCGGCAAAGCCGCGGCCGGTTGCGGCAAGCCTCTTCAGATGGTCCTCGTTGAAATAGGGACCGGGCGAGGAAAACTCCGCCTGCGTCTGCTTCTGCTCCTTCGGCGGCGGGAAACCGGGCGGGGCGAGATCGGGCAGGTTCCAGTTCAGGGTGATGCCGGAGAAAGCGGCCTTGAAGCTCTTCTCGGAAATCCCGTTCGCCTTCGCCTCCGGCCAGAGGTCCTTCTGCACCCACGTCTCGAACTGCGCCTCGACATCGGTTTTTGAAGGGGCTGCGTGTGCGGAGAGGGGGAGGAGGGCGGTCATTATCGCCAATGCGAATATCCGCAGCCGTCGTGGAACACCCCCCTCTGTCCTGCCGGACATCTCCCCCACAAGGGGGGAGATCGGCTGGGGGCACCCTCTCGTCCGAACCAAACGCTGCAGATCGCCGCCGCCTGGCGCGCGGTCAAAATTTCGCGACGCCGGTGAAACTTGCCGATCTCCCCCCTTGTGGGGGAGATGCCCGGCAGGGCAGAGGGGGGTATCTTTCGGCATACGCAAGCCCTTCATATCACCGTCCGTGCCCGAAGTGCTGCGGCAAGCGTGCCTTCGTCGAGATAGTCGAGCTCGCCACCGACCGGCACGCCATGCGCCAGCCGGGTGATCTTCACGTTAAGCCCCTGCAGCTGGTCGGTGATGTAATGCGCCGTCGTCTGCCCCTCGACGGTGGCGTTGACCGCGATGATCAGCTCCCGGATGCCGCCTTCGCCGATCCGGTCGATCAGCCCGCGAATATTGAGATCGTCGGGCCCGATCCCGTCGAGCGGCGACAGCGTGCCGCCGAGCACGTGATAGGCGGCGTTCATCGCGCCTGCCCGCTCCAGCGCCCAGAGGTCCGATACGTCCTCGACGACGATGATGATGGATTGATCGCGCTGCGTGTCGGTGCAGACGGTGCAGGGATCGACGGTATCGACATTGCCGCAGCGCGAACAGATCTTCACCTTGTCGTAGGCCTCGCCCATCGCATTCGACAGGGGCCCCAGCAACTGGTCTTTCTTCTTGATCAGATGCAGTGCCGCCCGGCGAGCCGAGCGCGGCCCGAGGCCCGGCACCTTCGCCAGAAGCTGGATGAGTTTTTCGATTTCGGGGCCGGTGACTCGTTTTGCCATGCGCCGTTCTTAGCTGATATGCAACGAAAACGGAATCGCGGAAGGATCGGCCGTCCCATGAAAATCCTGGCGCTGTGCATCGGCAATCCGCAAAGGCTGCCGGGCAAGAGCTACAAGACCGGCATCTTCAAACATGCCGTCAACGGCGCGATGATGATCGATGCCGAGGGGCTGGTCGGTGATGCCATCTGCAACCGCAAACACCATGGCGGCATCGATCAGGCCGTCTATATCGAGGGATCGCTGACGCTCGACTGGTGGAGCGGCGAGCTTGGCCGGCCGCATGAGCCCGGCACCTTCGGCGAAAAAATGGTGATCTCAGGTCTCGACAATCGCGACGTTTCCGTCGGCGATCGCTTCATATCAGGCGATCTCGTCCTCGAAGTCAGTGCATGCCGTATCCCCTGCGCCACCTTCGCTGCCAAAATGAACGATCCGAAATTCGTCAAGCGCTATACCGTCGCTGCCCGACCCGGCATCTATTGCCGGGTTGTCACGGGTGGCGTGGCCAAACCCGGAATGCCGGTGGAATATCAGCCTTTTCGCGGAGAAAAGGTGACGATTGCGGAGCTGATGGAAACCTTTGGCCGGCGGCTTTCCGCGGCGGACCGGGCGCGATACCTCGCCGCTCCTATTCACTACAAGCTGCGGGCAATGCTGGAAGCGCAGCGCTAGGAACACTTTGTCACCCTCAGATCGCGAGGGCGACAGCCGCATACTCCATCCGGACAGCGGTGAAATAAATGAAGTTGCCTGCTATCAGAACGGCAGCTTGAAGCCGGGCGGGATCGGCAGGCCGGCGGTCAGCGCCTTGGTCTTTTCGGCGGCGAGCGCTTCGGCCTTGTCCTTGGCGTCCTTATGGGCGGCGACGATCAGGTCCTCGAGGATCTCGACATCGTCTTCCTTGAACAGCGAGGGGTCGATCTTCAGGCTCCTCAGCTCGCCCTTGCCGGAGATGATGACGGTAACGAGGCCGCCGCCGGCTTTGCCTTCGGCCGTGAGCTCGGCGATCTCCGCCTGCATCTGCTCCATCTTGGCCTGCATTTCCTTGACTTTGCCCATCATGCCCATGATGTCGCGCATCGTCTCGCTCCTTCTTGAAATCAGAATTCTATGTCGTCGCCGGGCAGGATATCACCGTCTTCCGATTCGGCGGCGGCAGGCGGGATCGCCTCTTCGGCTTCCTCCTCCGGCGTCGGCGCCCTTACGCGCACGTCGATGATCTTGGCGCCCGGAAACTGTGCAAGGATCGCCGCGACATCAGGGTCTTGGCGTGCATCGCTGACGCGTTGTTGCTGAGCCTTGGCTTCCGCCTCGACCATCGTCGGCCCGCCTTCTTCGCGGCTGGTGCTGACGATCCAATGGATGCCCGTCCATTCCTTGAGCTTGACGGCAAGCTCGTTCAGCAGCGTGCCTGGTGCGCCCTCGGTGAGGTTCACATCAAGCCGGCCGGGCTCGATGCGGACGGGCCGTACGAAGTTGCGCACCAGCGCCTTCAGCTTGACGTCCCGCTTCTCGGCGGCGAGCTCCACGATATCGCTGACCGAATTGACCGGGACGAGCGGCTTCGGTGTCTCGACCGGTTTCGTCTCGATCCGTCCGACAGGCAGCGTCTCGGGCTGGCTGCTCGGCACGGCGCGCAGCATCGCCACCGGCGCGGACGCCTGCGGCTTGCCGGGTGCGATTTCCGGCGCGCGTGCGGCGACACTGCTTTGATAGGGAACACGCGTGCCGCTGCCGCCGCCATTGCCTGATGGCGAGGAGGCGGGCCGCGGGCCGGCATTGTCGCCGGAAAATTCGCCAAGCCGCCGCGCCGCATCCTCGGGCGCCGGCAGATGCGCGGCATGCGCGAGGCGGATCAGCACCATTTCGGCCGCACCCGCCGTCCGCGACGAGCCTTCCGTTTCCGGAATGCCCTTCAGCAGCATCTGCCAGATGCGCGACAGCGTCGTGACTGCGACGCCTTTGGCGAATTCCGCCGCCTTGGTGCGCTCGACTTCGCTGAGCGAGGGATCGTTCGCCGCATCCGGCACATATTTCAGCCGCGTCACCAAATGGGTGAAATCGGCAAGATCGGTCAGCACCACCACCGGATTGGCGCCGGCCTCGTACTGGCTCTGGAATTCGCCGAGGGCTGCTGCCACGTCACCCTTGACGACATGCTGGAAGAGATCGACGATCCGGGCGCGGTCGGCAAGGCCGAGCATTCCGCGCACGGCTTCCGCCTGGACGGCGCCTGCGCCATGGGCGATCGCCTGATCGAGCAGCGACAGCCCGTCGCGCGCCGAGCCTTCGGCGGCACGTGCGATCATCGCCAGCGCGTCCGGTTCGGCCTCGATGCCTTCCTTGGCGGCGATTGTCGAAAACAGCCCGACGAGATCCGACGCGCTGATGCGGCGCAGGTCGAAACGCTGGCAGCGCGACAGCACGGTGATCGGCACTTTGCGGATTTCGGTGGTGGCGAAGATGAACTTCACATGCTCCGGCGGCTCTTCCAGCGTTTTCAACAAGCCGTTGAAGGCCTGCGTCGACAGCATGTGCACTTCGTCGATGATATAGACCTTGTAGCGCGCCGAAACCGGCCGGTAGCGCACCTGCTCGATGATCTCTCTTATATCGTCGATGCCGGTATGGGAGGCGGCATCCATTTCGATCACGTCGACATGCCGGCCTTCCATGATCGCCTGGCAGTGTTCGCCGGGCGTGCGAAGGTCGATCGTCGGCTTGTCGACATCGGATGTCTTGTAATTCAGCGCCCGCGCCAGGATGCGCGCCGTCGTCGTCTTGCCGACGCCGCGCACGCCGGTCAGCATATAGGCCTGCGCGATGCGGCCGGTTTCGAAGGCGTTGGTGAGGGTGCGGACCATCGGCTCCTGGCCGACCATCAGGTCCGTGAAATCCTTGGGGCGGTATTTGCGAGCCAGCACCCGGTACCCGGTGCCCGTCGAGGCGGCATCTTTTGATTGTCGCTCGGTGTCGCTCATCGCCCTGCTTGTCGCCCGGATCGTCGGGCACTTCGTGGAGAGAAGGTGGGAGGCTGGCACGATGACCCGTGCCGGGCTCGTTAGGGCTGCTTCCTTCCGGACCTGACCCGGTTGGCGAGTGGCTCGTCCACCACCAACCTCCCGGATGCACATATCGGCAATATCGTCATCAAAAGCAAGCCAACATGCGAAAAAACTGCTAGTCGTTGGAAAACATGAGGAGAATGCCCTTTGGATGGTTTCGCGCTCGACCCTCGGCTGGAAAACGACAGCACAAGCGTCATGATCACCGGCCTCTGTGATCTCAGATTGTCGAGGGATGCCCGCTGGCCCTGGCTCATTCTCGTGCCGCGCCGGGCTGAAATCACCGAAATCTTCGAGCTGACGCCGCTCGACCAGGTGCTGCTTGCCTTCGAGACGGAGCTTGTCGCCAAAGCCCTGAAAGAGATCACCGGTGCTGCAAAAATCAATATCGGGGCTCTTGGCAATATCGCCCGCCAGCTTCATGTTCATGTCATTGCCCGCTTCGAAGGCGATGCCAACTGGCCGGGTCCCGTCTGGGGCTTCGGACAGGCGGAGCCTTACGAGGACGGAAAGAGAGACGAATTCATAGCGAAGCTGCGGGAAGCCCTTTCATCATGAGTCATTCGCTTTTCGATTCGGATGTGCCGCATCCCGAACCCAGCAATCTCACGGCTTTTGCCGCCAACGACCTCAATCGTGATTCCGAGCATCGCGACGAACACTCCGTCGAAAAGGCGCTGGCAAGAGACGGCACCCATATCTTCGCCTTCGCTGGGGATAAGCTGGTGCTGAAGCATGACGGCCAGGTGCTCGATCCGCTCTTTGCCCGCTACGAGCTGAAGGAATTGCAGCCGGATTGGGACGAGACGGTGCTTCTCGGCTACCGCAAATCAGGCGAGCCGCGCCTTGCCGTTCCCGTCGGCATCGACGTAGAGAACCTCGCCAGCCAGTATAAGCCCGCCGACGGCCGCACGCTGTTTCGCGAGATGCTGATCGACGAGGTGCTGCTCGGGGAATTCGCCCAGGCCGCGAGCCTCATCCGCTGGAATGGCGACAACCGCTTCTGCGGTCGCTGCGGCTCGGCGATGGAGATCCACATCGGCGGCTACAAGCGTGTCTGCGCCGCCTGCGAACACATGATCTTCCCGCGCACCGACCCCGTCGTCATCATGCTGACCATCGACGAGAGCCGCGACCTCTGCCTGCTCGGCCGCAGCCCGCATTTCGCGCCCGGCATGTATTCCTGTCTTGCCGGCTTCGTCGAACCCGGCGAGACCATCGAAAACGCCGTGCGCCGCGAAACGCTGGAGGAATCGGGCATCCGCACCGGCCGCATCCGCTACCACGCCTCGCAGCCCTGGCCGATGCCGCATTCGCTGATGATCGGCTGTTACGCCGAGGCCAAATCCACCGAAATCACCCGCGACGAGACGGAGCTGGAGGATTGCCGCTGGTTCACCCGCGCGGAAACGATCGAGATGCTGGAACGCCCGAGCGCGACAGGCAAGGCCTCGCCGCCGAAAGGGGCGATCGCCCACCGCTTGATGCGCGACTGGGTGGAGTGGAAGCGGTAACGCCATGCCGGTGGCGCGCTCGGAACGGCTGCTGACGCTGCTCCAGACGCTTCGGCGTTACAGGCGGCCGGTGACCGGTATCGTGCTTGCCGAGGAGACCGGCGTCAGCCTGCGGACGCTCTATCGCGATATCGCCAGCCTGCAGGCCCAGGGGGCGATGATCGAAGGCGAAGCCGGTATCGGCTACGTGCTGAAGCCCGGCTTCATGCTGCCGCCGATGATGTTTTCCGAAGAAGAACTGGAGGCGCTGGTTCTCGGCTCGCGCTGGGTCGCCCGCGCCGCCGAGCCGCGCCTGGCCGGCGCCGGCGCCGATGCGCTGGCCAAGATTGCTGCGGTGCTGCCGGCCGATATGCGGGACATGATCGATTCGGCCGCCCTTTTCGTCGGCCCCAAGCGCCGGGACGAGGACAAGGCTGACGTTTCGGCCATCCGCCGGGCGATCCGTCTCGAGCGTATTCTCGAACTGCATTACGGCGACGAACAGGGCCGGATCTCGCGTCGCCGCGTCTGGCCTTTCGCACTCGGCTATTTCGAGCATGTGCGGGTCCTCATGGCCTGGTGCGAACTGCGCCAGGACTTCCGCCATTTCCGCACCGACCGCATTATCGACATGACGCTGCACGAGGTGCGTTATCCGCGCCGCCGCACGGTTCTCCTCAAGGAATGGCGCGAGCAGGACGTGCCACTTGAGAACTGAAACGCTGCTGCCATAAACTGTCAGCAGTCGGCGTTATCATCAGTACCAATCCACCAGGAAAGGAGTACTGATCATGGCAATGCCTCCAGTCATTCAGCAGGCCGGTGACCGCTTCGCAACCGACAGCTTTGCCGACGTCATTTCGGCCGAAACTTTTGCCGACGTCCGCCAATCGGCGAGCTCCAGCTTGCTGCATCTCGCCATGCGCATCTTCTGGATCCCCGGGGGAAGCCGCCCCAAACTCGACGTTGAAGCGACACCTGACTATCTGAAGCGTGACCTCGGCTTCATGGATGGGCGCAACCCGCGCCGCGAAGACCTTTTCCCGCTCTAATCCGCCTCATCATCATCGACATTCCACCCGACGAGACCGGGGCGTTGCTTGAGCAACGCTCTCCGCAGCCTGCTGCCATAAACTGGCAGCAGGCGATCGCTCATCCAACATTTCACACCACAGGGAGAACCGAAATGACCAGCCCCAATTTGATTATCCTCTACGTCAAGGATCCCGGCGAAAGCACCAGCTTCTACCGCAACCTCCTGAACCGCGAACCGGCCGTGGAAGCGCCGAATTTTGTCGCCTTTCCGCTCGAGGGCGGCTTCACCCTCGGCCTCTGGCGGCGCAGCAAGGTCGAGCCGCAGCCTTCCGCCATCGGCAACCGCGGCGAAGTGGCCTTCATGGTCAAGGGGGAAAACGCCGTCGCCAATCATTACGAGGACTGGCGCGGCCGCGGCCTGCCGATCGCCCAGGAACTGACCGAACTGGATTTCGGCCCGACCTTCGTCGTGCTCGATCCGGACGGTCATCGTCTGCGGGTCTGCGAGCCGGATAAATAAGAGCTGATGTCGGGGACTCTCATGCATATGCCCGGAAGTGTGCAGCGCTTCCGGGCATATGCATAGAACTAAGAGCTACAGCAGCCCTCGCATCGCATGTCCCTTGTAGACGCCGAGGATGCGCACCTTCTCGGAGAAGAACCGCAGTTCTTCCAATGCCCGGCGCACGTTCGGATCGTTCGGGTGGCCCTCTATATCGGCGTAGAACTGCGTCGCCACAAATCTGCCGCCGAGCTGATAGCTTTCGAGCTTGGTCATGTTGATATTGTTGGTGGCGAACCCGCCGAGCGCCTTATAGAGCGCGGCCGGAATGTTGCGGACGTTGAAGACGAAGGTGGTGACAACCTTTTCATCCGCCGAATTCCGTTGCGCCCATTCCTCGTCGCGCGACAGCACGACGAAGCGGGTGACGTTGTTTTCGGTATCCTCGACATTTTCGGCGATGATCTCGAGCCCGTAGAGATCGGCGGCAAGGCGTGGCGCCAAGGCGGCCATCGAACGGTCGCCGGTCTCTTTCACCAGCTTTGCCGCGCCGGCCGTATCGCCGGCGATGATAGGCTTCCAGCCATTGGCGCGCACGATCTTGCGGCACTGGCCGAGCGCGTGGATATGGCTGTGCACCGTGCGGATCTCGTCCTTGGTCACCCCCGGCAGCACCATCAGCTGGAAGCGGATCGGCATGAAATATTCGCCGATGATGTGCAGCCGCGATTCCGGCAGCAGATGGTGGATATCGGCGACGCGCCCGGCGATCGTGTTCTCGATCGGGATCATCCCGATATCGGCGTCGCCGTTGTCGACCGCCGTAAACGCATCCTCGAAGGTCTGGCAGGGCAGCGGCTCCATGGTCGGAAACATGTCGCGGCTGGCCATGTCGGAATTGGCGCCGAATTCGCCCTGGAAGGCGATCCTGTTGGTCTTGATGTTCATGATGGTTCCGTCAGTTCGACTTAGAGCATGATGCCGAAAAGTGTGAGCGGTTTTCGGACGACATCATGCTCTAACTCTTTAATTGAGAACAGGATTCAGATTTTAGGCCAACCGAGCCTAAAATCATCCTGTTCTGGCGGAGAGGATGCGCCGCGCTTTTTCGAGATCGGCGGGAGTATCGACACCGAGCGGAACCGTGTCAACGATCTCGGCGTCGATGCGCATGCCGGCCTCCAGCGCCCGCAGCTGCTCCAGCGCTTCGCGCCTTTCGAGCGTCGAAGGCCCAAGCGAAACGAACCGTTCCAGGGCGGCGCGCCGATAAGCGTAGAGGCCGATATGGTGGTAGAGCGGTCCCTTGCCGTAAGGTGCGGTCGCGCGCGTGAAATAGAGCCCGCGCAGTCGGGTGTCGGAAACGGGCGAGCCGACGACCTTGACGATGTGCGGCGCGGTTTTGTCCTCTTCATTATCGATTTCGGTCGTCAGCGTGCCGATATCGACCGCCTCATTCTCGAGAGGGCGCAAAGCGGCGCGCACGGTTTCCGGATCGATCGTCGGCAGATCGCCCTGGACGTTGACGATGAATTTCGCTTTGCCGGCAGGATCGACTTTCTGCAGCGCCTCGAAGATCCGATCGGAACCCGATTGATGATCGCTGCTGGTCATGACGACTTCGAATCCGGCGGCAGAAACCGCATCGAACACCCTGGTGTCGTCGACGGCGACGACGACGCGGCCGATGGCTGCCTCTTGGGCGCGCATCGCCACCTGGACGATCATCGGCAGCCCGCAAATATCGGCGAGCGGCTTGCCCGGAAGCCGGGTGGAGGCCATCCGCGCCGGGATCAGTACGAGCACACCGTCTAAATTTGAATCACTCATTGGTCGGGCCTTCTATTCCGGGCTGAAAAGTGTCAAAAAGTCTCACGCACAAGACCATTTAGACAGTTGCAACGATCAGCCAAAAGACATAGGTTCCGCGCGATTTCAAGATGGTCCGGTTATGGTCTGCCGGCTGCAAGGGGAGCATTGCAGATGAATTCATACGTCAATACGGCCGTGGGGGCACTGCTCGGAACGATTTTCGTTCTGATGTCGGTCTCTATCGCGTCCGAAGGGATCTTCCATTCCGAAGCACCGGAAAAGGAAGGTTTCGCGATCGTTGCCGAAGAGGCGCCCGCCGCTGGTGGCGAAGCTGCGCCTGCCGCTGCTGCCGTTCCGATCGCGCAATTGCTCGCTTCTGCCGATGCCAAGGCCGGTGAAACGGTCTTCAAGAAGTGTCAGGCCTGTCATGACGGCACCAAAGGGGGACCGAACAAGGTCGGTCCCAACCTCTTTGGTGTCGTAGATCGCCCGATCGCCTCGCATGAAGGTTTCGGCTATTCCGCCGCCATGAAGGATTTCTCCAAGGGCAGCAGCGAGAAGTGGACTTTCGAATTCCTCAACAAGTTCCTGATGGCGCCGAAGAAGGACGTTCCCGGCACTGCCATGGGCTTTGCCGGTCTGGCGAAGGATCAGGACCGCGCCAACGTCATCCTCTACCTGCACACGCTCGCCGATTCGCCGGTGCCGCTGCCGGACCCGAAGACCGCGACGCAGTGACGCGGACGGAATGATCGCATCTCATGAAAGCCCGGCCCGCGAAGCCGGGCTTTTTGCTATGCGGAGGGCCGTTTAAGCATGTCGCGTAAAAGTGTGGAGCGGTTTTGCGACAACGACCTGCGAGAAAATAAAGACCTAAAGCGCAAGGAACGAATCTGTAAGATCGTGATGCGCTTTAGGCACCTAGGAAATAGGCCCAGAGCGAGACCGTGATGGCGCCGAGCGCCGTCGTCACCGTGATCGTCGAGGCAGCAATACTATGGCCGACGCCGAATCGGTTGGCGATCAGCCAGGCGTTGACGCCTGTGGGCACCGAGGATGTCAGCACAATCGCCGCCGTCCATTCCGGGCTGAGGCCGAGGAGATGGCTCGCCGCCCACACGCAGCCGGGCAGCAGCAGCAGCTTCAAGCTCGATGTGACGCTGGCGATGCCGAGATTGCCGGAAATGCCGTATTTCTCCAGCGCCATGCCGAGCGAGATCAGCGCCGCCGGGCCGGCAATGCCGGCGATCTGCTTGACGACAGTTTCGAGCGTTACCGGCATGGTGAGGCCGGAAAGATGCATGGCCATGCCGGCCGCAAGCCCGATCACCAGCGGGTTTCGCACGAGATTGACGGCGATCTGGCGAAGCACCAGCACCATGCTGCGATCGCTCTTGCCGGCGATCTTGCGTTCGGCATGCTCCATCAGCACCGTGCCGGCGACCATCATCACCGGCAGATGCACGGCAAGCAGGATCGACAGCGCCACCAGCCCTTCATCGCCGACAGTGCGCTCGACCAGCGGCAGGCCGATGAAGATATTATTGGCGAAAGCCGAGGAAACGCCGGCCAGTACGCCGATCCGTTCGTCGCGGCCGAAGAGGCGAGTGGCGGCGATATGGCCGGTCGCCCAGGTAATGGCAACGCCGGAGAAATAAACGATCCACAGCCGGAAAGGCGAGGCGCCGTGAAAATCCGCCTCGGCGATGGTGCGGAAGAGCAGCAGCGGCACGGCGATCTTGAAGACGAATTCACTGAGCGCTTCGCCGACATTCGATGCCATCAAGCCGCTGCGGACGATCACCCAGCCGATGAGGATGAGGATGAAGATGGGAAGAACGTCGAGAATGATGGCTGACATGGGGGAAGCTGCTTTGCGCGGGGGAGTGTCGCACCTCTACCGCATAATTCCGTAAATCGGAATCGATTTAAGGATAAATAATGCAGCTCTTGAAACCGCTGCAGCAGCAAACGGCTTGGATTGAAGAGCCGATCGCCGCCGATCCGGCGGCATCCGAGAAGCAAAAAAAGCGGGCACAGCCCGCTTTTCCGCTCCGGCCTTGCCGGAGCGATCGCGAAGCTGCCAGTTCATCCGTGGTCAGCATCGCGTCAGTAAGATCGAGGGGTTCATCCCTCGTGCGTCCGGCTGCAACTGAAAGCTGCTCATGCCGGTCTTCTCGCGACTATATCTAGATTTCGAAAGTGACAGGGGCATGACGAACAAGCGGCAGTTTTGCGAAGAAATAGATGCGCCATCCACCATTTATCCTTCCAAACCGCGGAAATTTCGCTAAGACCGAACCCCGGCTATCACAAATCCGGGACTCCCCATTTCATGACAAGATTCGATGTTCTGACAGTCGGCAACGCAATCGTGGACATCATTGCCCGTTGCGACGACCAGTTCCTCATTGACAACCAGATCACCAAGGCGGCGATGAACCTCATCGATGCCGAGCGGGCCGAACTGTTGTATTCGCGCATGGGGCCGGCGCTCGAAGCCTCCGGCGGCAGCGCCGGCAACACGGCTGCGGGCGTTGCCAACCTCGGCGGTAAGGCCGCTTATTTCGGCAATGTTGCCGCTGATCAGCTGGGTGACATCTTCACCCACGACATCCGCGCCCAGGGCGTCCACTACCAGACGAAGCCCAAGGGAACCTTCCCGCCGACGGCGCGCTCGATGATCTTCGTCACCGAGGACGGCGAGCGTTCGATGAACACCTATCTCGGCGCCTGCGTCGAGCTCGGGCCGGAGGACGTCGAGGCCGACGTCGTGGCTAACGCCAAGGTCACCTATTTCGAAGGTTATCTCTGGGATCCGCCGCGCGCCAAGGAAGCGATCCTCGATTGCGCCCGTATTGCCCATGAAAACGGCCGGGAAGTGTCGATGACGCTGTCCGACAGCTTCTGCGTCGGCCGCTATCGCGGTGAATTCCTCGATCTGATGCGCTCCGGCAAGATCGATATCGTCTTCGCCAATCGCCAGGAAGCGCTGTCGCTCTATGAAACCGATGATTTCGAAGAGGCGCTGAACAGGATCGCTGCCGATTGCAAGATCGCCGCCGTGACCATGAGCGAGGATGGCGCCGTCATCCTGAAGGGCCGCGAGCGTTATTACGTCGATGCGATCAGGATCAGGGAAGTCGTCGATACCACGGGCGCCGGCGATCTCTTCGCCTCCGGCTTTCTCTATGGCTATACGCAGGGACGCTCTCTGGAAGATTGTGGCAAGCTCGGCTGCCTCGCCGCCGGCATCGTTATCCAGCAGATCGGCCCGCGCCCGATGACCTCGCTGTCCGAGGCCGCCAAGCAGGCTGGGCTTATTTGAAGGCTTCGCCGGGATAGGCGCCCCAGATTTCCGACTGCGCCACCCAGCCGGAGGCGCCGTCGGTTTCGGCGCGGCACCAGTCGCCGTTGCATTCGCCGATCGTCAGCATCACGCCGGGTTCCAACTTGGCGACGATCGACGCGGAGGGCAGCGCCTCGCGGCGCAGATTGACGAAGACGCCCTTGGCCTTCGTTTTCATCCACGGAGCGGCGATCGCCGCGCGCTGGCCTGACAGCAGCGACTGGTTGACCCAGCCTTCGGTGCCGTCGGCATCGCGGATGCGGCGCCAGTTGTCGTATTCCTGGATGATCTCCACCGGCAATCCGGATTTCAGATACATCCACGAAACGGCATAATCCGTTCCCGGGCCGATGCGCAGGTTGACGCGCTTGGATTTCAGCGTGACGAAACGCGGCAATGGCAGCCCGCTTGGCCCCTTGGCGGCCTGCGCATGGGCCAATTCGACGGTTCCCATGGATGCGGCCAGAGCGATGGCAAGGGCAAGGCAGGACTTCAGGACTTTGCTGCGCATGGAAGTTTCCGTTTGCTCGAATTCGCGGGCAGGCCCGGCCTGTTCGCGGTCCGGGCTCTGACATTCCCCACCTGCACCGCGAGTTTTGTTTGTCTTCGCGTGCGGGTCTGGTAGAAAATGCCCGGATGGGAAAATTATCACCCCTCTTGGTTAAAGACCTCTGAACAAGGCACCACAGCCAGCCATGACAGCGAAGAAAAAACCGAAGGTCTATATCACCCGCAAGCTGCCCGATGCCGTCGAAACGCGCATGCGCGAGCTGTTCGACGCCGAGCTTAACATCGACGACGCGCCGCGCTCCGTGCCCGAGCTGATCGCCGCCGTCAGGACCGCCGACGTGCTGGTGCCGACCGTCACCGATCGCATCGATGCGGCGCTGATCGATGAGGCGGGGCCGCAGATGAAGCTGATTGCGAGCTTCTCCAACGGCACCGACCATATCGACGTCGAGGCGGCGGCGCGCAAGGGCATCACCGTCACCAACACGCCGAACGTCCTAACCGAGGATACCGCCGATATGACCATGGCGCTCATTCTCGCGGTTCCGAGACGGCTCGGCGAAGGCGCGCGCGTGCTCACCGACAAGCCCGGCGAATGGGCCGGCTGGTCTCCGACCTGGATGCTCGGCCGGCGTATTCACGGCAAACGCATCGGCATCGTCGGCATGGGCCGCATCGGCACTGCGGTCGCCCGCCGCGCCAAGGCTTTCGGCCTGTCGATCCACTACCACAACCGCAAGCGCGTCAATCCGGCCGTCGAGGACGAGTTGGAAGCGACCTATTGGGAAAGCCTCGACCAGATGCTCGCCCGCGTCGACATCGTTTCGGTCAATTGCCCGTCGACGCCGGCAACCTTCCACCTGATTTCGGCGCGCCGGCTGGCGCTGCTGCAGCCGACGGCCTATCTCGTCAATACCGCGCGCGGCGACGTCGTCGATGAAGCTGCGCTGATCAAGTCGTTGAGGGAGGGGCGGATCGCCGGCGCCGGCCTCGACGTCTTCGAAAACGAGCCCGCCGTCAATCCGAAGCTCGTCAAGCTCGCCAATGAGGGCAAGGTCGTGCTGCTGCCGCATATGAGTTCGGCGACGATCGAGGGCCGCATCGACATGGGCGATAAGGTCATCATCAATATCCGCACCTTCATCGACGGTCACAGGCCGCCGAACCGGGTGCTGCCCGGCCGCTGAAGCCAAGCTGGAGTCAGGCGACCTCGATCTGAGGCGCAAGGGTCTTGCGCATCTCGACGAAGGTCGTCCTGGCAAAGCCCGGATGCGCCTTCTCGGCGGTTCTCGAAAATCCCCAGGCGGCGAAGACGGCGTGATTGTCGGTGAGCTCGATGCGCGTCTCCAGCCGCAAGGCGGGAAGGCCAAGCCTTGCGGCCGTTTCCTCGGCAATCGCCAGCAGCCGCTTGCCGAGACCCTTGCCCTGGACTTCAGGCAGAACGGCGAGCTTGCCGACATAGAGACAATCGGCCTCCGGCCTGAGGAACAGGCAGCCGACCAGCTTTCCGTCATCGACGGCGGCATGACCGATCTCGGCTCTTGCCTTTTCGGCCAGCGACTCTGCCGTCAGCGTCAGCGCCGAGGATGGCGGATCGATCCTGCCGTTCATCGAGGCGAAGGCGGTGAGGATCAGTGCGAGCAACTCGTCCCAGCGCGTGAAATTATGATCAAGAGGAAAAAACGTCATCCGGCCTGTCTTTGTGTTGTGCCGCGTCTTTTGTAGCGGACCGTGTCGAACCGGGCCGAGAGCGCGTCATAGAGCAGCAGCCGTCCGACCAGCGGCTCTCCGGTGCCGGTGACGAGCTTGATCGCTTCCATGGCCATCATCGTGCCGATGACGCCGGTGAGCGCGCCGATGACCCCGGCCTCGGCGCAGGCGGGAATGAGCCCCGCCGGCGGCGCTTCCGGAAAGAGATCTCGATATCGGGGGTTGGGCGTCCCGTCCTCGGCGCTCTCATAGGGTTTGAGAACTGTCAGCGAACCGTCGAAGCGCCCGACGGCGCCGCTGACAAGCGGAAGGCGGGCTTCCTCAGCCGCATCGGCGGCGGCATAACGCGTGTCGAAATTGTCGGAGCCGTCGATCAGCAGATCGAAGCCGGAGAGCTGCCGGCCGGCGGTCTCAGCGGAAAAGCGCTCCTCGAAGCGGATCAGCCGGACATGCGGATTGAGCCTGGCGATGGCGAAGGCGGCACTTTCCGTCTTCAATTCGCCGATCGTGCCGGAATCATGGATCACCTGGCGCTGCAGGTTCGACAGCGACACCCGGTCGTCGTCGACGATACCGAGCGTGCCGATCCCGGCTGCGGCCAGATATTGCAGCACCGGCGCACCGAGGCCGCCTGCGCCGATCACCAGCACACGGGCGGCTTTCAACTTCTGTTGACCCGCGCCGCCGATTTCCGGGAGCAGGATGTGACGGTGATAACGGGCGATTTCGTCGGGGCTGAGCGGTTCCATGGCGCCGATCTTATCATGGCGCTCGATACCGGGAAAAGCCGCCTCCGTCATTCGAATACCTTTCCGTCGGCCACCGTGAAGACCTGAGCCCTGTCGCCCAACGCCGAAAACATCGCGCGATCGGTTCCGGTCATGAAGGCCTGGCCGCCCAGCCCGTCGATGAGGTCGAACAGCGCGGCGCGGCGGCCCTCGTCGAGATGGGCGGCGATCTCGTCGAGCAGTAGGATCGGCGCGTGGCCGGTGAGATTGCCGACGAGGCGCGCATGCGCAAGCACCAGGCCGACAAGCAGCGCCTTTTGCTCGCCGGTGGAGCAGCGCTCCGCCTCCATCGCCTTTTCCCGGTGGTGCACGATAAGATCGGCCCGGTGTGGCCCGTCAAGCGTGCGCCCCGCGCCGGCGTCGCGGTAGCGGCTCTCTGAAAGCATGGCCGCATAATCGTCTTCGAGATCGACCGAGGGGCGCGAAAATTGTCCGTCCATGAAGCCGGAAAGCTGCAGCGATGCCGAAGGGAAGGGCGACGTCTCGCGCGTTTCCTCGATCAGCCGGGTCAGCAGGCCGAGCATCTCCTGCCGGGCGAGCGCCATGGCAATGCCGAGGTTGGCCATCTGTTCCTCGATGCCGGCAAGCCAGGAGGGGTCGAAGCGGCCTTCATCGAGCAATTTGTTGCGGCTGCGCATGGCGCGCTCGAAATCGCTGGCGCGACGGCCATGGGCGGGATCGAGCGACAGCACCAGCCGGTCGAGAAAGCGGCGCCGGTCGGAGGAGGCGCCGGTAAAGAGGCCGTCCATCGCCGGTGTCAGCCAGAGAAGGCGCAGATGGTCGGTAAGTTCGTCTGCGGTCTTGGCCTGGGTACCGTTGATCCGCAGCCTGCGGGCCGTGGTCTCCTCGCCCGTTTCAATACCGGTGCCGATTTCGACTTCGCCTTCCATGCCGTCGAGTGCCGCGAAGATCGAAAAACCGCCGGCCGCGCCGACGCGGGTAATGTCGCCATAGGCGGCGCGGCGTAAGCCGCGGCCGGGCGAAAGCAGCGAGACCGCCTCCATGAGATTGGTCTTGCCGGCGCCGTTGTCTCCCGTCAGCACGGCGTGGCGGCCGTCAAGGTCAAGCGCCGCCGCCGCATAATTGCGGAAGTCTGTCAGCTTCAGGCGGGAAAGAGAAACCTTGTGCGGCATCGAATGTCCGGAATCGTGAAGCGTGACAGCTAAGCCCAAGCGGCGTTGATGGCAAGGCTCGCAACTTCGCTGCCGTGGATCATTGGTGCTGCCCTCGGTGCGGGATGAGCTCCAGGCACGATGCAGCGCGGAACCAACTTCTCAATGAAAATACAACCTGGGGGAGGACGTTCCGGAGCCGCCCGGGCGCTGTGGCCGGGAGTTTATTTGAGTGTCTGCGAACCCGGTATATTCGGGCTTCTGCCACAATCTTCGCGGCCAACTGACGCTACGTAAAGCCCAAAAAAAGTTGGTTGAATTTTGCAACTGTAGGGTTGAGTTATCCTCTGAAACCGATATGGTAAACGAACTGTTTATGTATCAGAGAGTGATGAAGTGCCAGATCCGGTTGATATTATCGTTGGTCGCAACGTAAGACAGTTTCGCGCCCTTCGCCGTGTGTCCCAGCTCGAGCTTGGCGAAGCACTCGGATTGACGTTCCAGCAGATTCAGAAATACGAAAAAGGGACGAACCGCGTTTCCGCCAGCAAGCTGCATCAGATCGCAGTTTTTCTCGATGTGGAGATCTCCGCTCTTTTCGAGGGAGCCGGCATGTCGCAATTCGGCAGCCGTATCGAACTCAGCCCCGACGCCTATGCGCTCGCGCTGAGCTACGACAGACTGAACTCATCGGCGGGCAAGGAAGCGGTCAAGACCATCGTCACGATCATGAGTGGGGAAACGGCCGAAAACGCCGCCTGACCTGGCCGGAGCGGGATAGCGCGCTCGTTCACGGTCTGCACGCTGCGTTCAGTGGATCTCGCATTCGTGCAGCGCCATCAGCAGCTCGTCCTGCGTCTGGTGGCCGGCATGATAAAGGTCGATCGCGATGCTGGCGATGGAAAGGCCCTGCTGGCTGCGAAGCTTGATGTTGCGCTCGGCGCACCATGTGTAGATGGCGCCGGCGAGAACGTCGACGTCTTCGGACTGAGAGGAAAAAGCTGGCGCCATGGCTGATACCCTTGGTTTGATTGTCCCGCGCGTCTGAGGACGCTCTGTTGCTTTGATTCCGCGCCTAATCCTTTCCGGATAGCGATTCCGATTTTTCGGGCTTATGCGCTGACGGCAGAGACTGAATTCATTTGGAAAACTTGCAAGCGGCATCACGCGGCTGCGTTAACGCAAGTCATGAGCCGACCCATCGCCGTACCGATCTGGGACAAACCGGCGGCGTCGAACGGCAAGTGTCTCAAATCGGGATCTGCTGAAACGAGAAAAGCCGGAGACGTCTCCGTCCCCGGCTTTCGAGATGCTCTATCGATCGGCTCAGCCTTCGAAGAATTCCTTCATCCGGGCGAAGAAGCCCGTCGATTCGGGATTGTTCTCCTTGGAGGACAACTGCTCGAATTCCTGCAGCAGCTCGCGCTGGCGCTTGGTCAGCTTTTGCGGCGTCTCGATCTGGATCTGGATGTAGAGATCGCCTGTCTGCGCCGAACGCAGCACCGGCATGCCCTTGCTCTTCAGGCGGAACTGTTTGCCCGCCTGCGTGCCTTCGGGCACACTGACGCGCGACTTGGTGCCGTCGAGCGTTGCCACGTCGAAGGTGCCGCCGAGAGCAGCCGTCGTCATCGAGATCGGAACGGCGCAATAGAGATCGGCGCCGTCGCGCTGGTAGAATTCATGCGGCTTCACCGACAGGAAGATATAAAGGTCGCCTGCCGGTCCGCCGCGGGCGCCGGCTTCGCCTTCGCCCTGCAGGCGGATGCGTGTGCCGTCCTCGATGCCGGCGGGGATATTGACCGAGAGCGAGCGCTCTTCCGTCACCCGGCCCTGGCCGTGGCACTTCGGGCAGGGATCGGGAATGATCTGGCCGCGGCCGTGGCAGGTCGGGCAGGTCCGCTCGATCGAGAAGAAGCCCTGTGCGGCGCGCACGCGCCCGCTTCCCTGGCAGGTGCCGCAATTCTTCGGCTGCGTGCCGGGCTTGGCGCCCGAACCCGAACAGACGTCGCAGGTGATCGAGGTGGGAACGCGGATCTGCGCCGTCTTGCCGGAGAAAGCCTCTTCCAGCGTGATCTCCATGTTGTAGCGAAGATCGGCGCCGCGTTCGCGGCCGCCCGACGAGCGCTGGCGTGCACGCCCGCCACCCATCATCTCGCCAAAAATATCCTCGAAGATGTCGGAGAAGCCGCCGCCGGCAAATCCGCCGCCGCCACCGCCGCCCATGCCGCCATGCTCGAACGCCGCATGACCATAACGATCATAGGCCGCCCGCTTCTGCGGGTCCTTGAGCATCTCGTAGGCTTCGTTGATCTCCTTGAACTTGCGTTCGGCGTCCTTGTCATCCGGGTTTTTATCCGGATGGAATTTCATCGCCAGTTTGCGGAAGGCGCTCTTCAGCTCTTTCTCATCCGCCGTCTTGGCTACACCCAGAGTTTCGTAAAAGTCCGCTTTTGCCATTAAGGATTAAACCCCGGAAATGGATTTCCGGCTGCCATGGTGAGCAGCCGGATCAGGTGTTGAAGCATAACCACGCCGTCGCGGATTACGCGGACTTTTTGCGGTCGTCGTCCTTGATTTCCTCGTAGTCGGCGTCGACGACATTGTCGCCGCCTTCCGCCGAGGCATCGCCGGCAGCTGCGCCGCCTTCGGCCTGCTGCGCTTCATAGATCGCCTGGCCGAGCTTCATCGACACTTCCATCAACGTCTGGGTCTTCGCCTTGATGTCGTCGGCATCCGGCTCGGTCGCTTCCGAAGCCGTCTTCAGCGCGGCGATCGCATCCGAGATCGCAGTGCGGTCAGCCTCGGAAACCTTGTCGCCGTAATCCTTCAGCGACTTTTCCGTAGAATGGATCAGGCTTTCGGCCTGGTTCCGGGCTTCGACGGCCTCGCGACGCTTCTTGTCCTCGGTGGCATGGGCTTCGGCATCCTTCACCATCTTCTCGATGTCGGCGTCGGAAAGACCGCCGGAAGCCTGGATGCGGATCTGTTGTTCCTTGCCGGTGCCCTTGTCCTTGGCCGAAACCTGCACGATGCCGTTGGCGTCGATGTCGAAGGTGACTTCGATCTGCGGCATGCCGCGCGGCGACGGCGGCAGGCCGACGAGGTCGAACTGGCCGAGCAGCTTGTTGTCGGCAGCCATTTCACGCTCGCCCTGCGAAACGCGGATGGTCACGGCCTGCTGGTTGTCTTCGGCCGTCGAGAAGGTCTGGCTCTTCTTCGTCGGGATCGTCGTGTTGCGTTCGATCAGGCGGGTGAAGACGCCGCCGAGTGTCTCGATGCCGAGCGACAGCGGGGTGACGTCGAGCAGCAGCACGTCCTTGACATCGCCCTGCAGAACGCCGGCCTGGATGGCGGCGCCGAGTGCAACCACTTCATCCGGGTTGACGCCCTTGTGCGGCTCCTTGCCGAACAACTGCTTGACGACTTCCTGGACCTTCGGCATGCGGCTCATGCCGCCGACGAGAACCACTTCGTCGATTTCGGCGGCGGTGACGCCGGCATCCTTGAGGGCTGCCTTGCACGGTGCGATCGTGCGCTGGACGAGATCGTCGACCAGGCTCTCGAGCTTGGCGCGGGTCAGCTTCAGCGTCAGGTGCTTCGGGCCGGAGGCGTCGGCCGTGATGAACGGCAGATTGATTTCGGTCTGCTGCGAGGACGAAAGCTCGATCTTCGCCTTTTCGGCAGCTTCCTTGAGGCGCTGCAGGGCAAGCTTGTCGTTCTTCAGGTCGATGCCGTTGTCGCGCTTGAATTCGCCGACGAGATATTCGACCAGACGCATGTCGAAGTCTTCACCGCCGAGGAAAGTATCGCCGTTGGTGGACTTCACTTCGAAGACGCCGTCGCCGATCTCGAGGATCGAGATATCGAAGGTACCGCCACCAAGGTCGTAGACGGCAATCGTCTTGCCTTCTTTTTTGTCGAGGCCGTAGGCAAGTGCGGCAGCGGTCGGCTCGTTGATGATGCGCAGAACTTCAAGGCCGGCGATGCGGCCGGCATCCTTGGTTGCCTGGCGCTGCGCGTCGTTGAAATAGGCGGGAACGGTGATGACGGCCTTCTCGACCTTTTCGCCGAGATAGGATTCGGCGGTTTCCTTCATCTTCTGAAGGATCATCGCGGAAATCTGTGCGGGCGAGTAGCCCTTGCCATTGGCTTCGACCCAGGCGTCGCCATTGTCGCCCTTGACGATGGTGAAGGGAACGAGGTGCTTGTCCTTCTCGACGGTCGGATCTTCGTAGCGGCGGCCGATCAGGCGCTTGACTGCAAAGAGCGTATTCGTCGGGTTGGTGACCGCCTGGCGCTTGGCCGGCTGACCGACGAGGCGTTCGCCATCATCGGAAAATGCCACCATGGAAGGGGTCGTGCGTGCACCTTCCGCATTCTCGATAACCTTCGCGTCCTTGCCGTCCATGACTGCGACGCAGGAATTCGTCGTTCCAAGGTCGATACCAATTACTTTTGCCATGTCATTCTCTCCTTGAAGCAAGCTGTCTGAACCCCGAGAAGGCATTCCCTGACAGCCCCTTACGGGATGGGTCTACTTAAGATTACGCAATCGTGATTGCGGTGATGCGGCGTATATAAGGAGCGGTTTTCTGGACTGCAAGGCGAGAAATGGCCCGGAATCCAGCAAAACGAATGTGTTGCATTCAATTTTTATAGTCATCGGGAAAGAGGCCGCCCGCCGTCCGGGACGCGGCCGATTTCCGGCGCGTCCGGCTTGTGTCGGCGATGCAGCCAAAGATCTCATTGGCCCATGATCAGATCGAGCAGGGTGGTGCGCCGCGGCTGGACCGAAGAGGTCGATTGCGGCCCCCCGACATCGCCGGGCGGCACCATGCTGTCGTAGCCGCCTTCGGCAACGTCGGCGGGAGGAACCGGCCCGTTGCCGGAGGTCGCGCCCTGTTGCCGCACAGGCGCCTGCGGATAGCGGTTGGCGCTGTCGTCGCCGCCGAAGACGCCTGATATAATGCCGCCGATCGTCGAAGGCGGCGCCTCGGCGGTCATCGGCTGCCCGCTGCCCGATTGTCCATCGCCCGCTTGTCCATTACCAGGGGCTGCCTGCGCCATCGGTTGACCACTGTTCGGATCGGCGATCAACTGGCCGTTGCCGAACAGCGGCGCCGGCGAAAGACCCTTGTGGGCGGCGATCATGAATTCTTTCCAGGCTTTGGCCGGAAGGCCGCCGCCGGTCACCTTCTTCATCGGTTTGCCGTCGTCATTGCCGAACCAGACGCCTGTCGTGAGGTTGCTGGTGAAGCCGACGAAGAGCGCGTCGCGCGAATTCTGCGTCGTGCCGGTCTTTCCCGCCGCCTGCCAGCCGGGGATCTTGGCGCTCTTGCCGGTGCCGTTGTCGATGACGCCCATCATCATCGCATCCATTTCGGCGACGATCTGCTCGGACAGCACGCGCGGCGGGCTGTCATAGGTATTTTCGTAGAGAACTTTGCCCTCGGCGGTCGTCACCCGGCGGATGACGTGCGGCGTCGCCTTATAGCCGCCGTTCATGAAGGCGGCATAGGAGGCGGTGAGTTCCATCAGCGACACTTCAGAGGTGCCGAGCGCGATCGAGGCATTCGGCTGCAGCTCGCTTTCGATGCCGAGCCGGTGGGCAAGCTTGATCACCTGGTCCGGCCCGTCATACATCACCAGCTGGGCGGCCACGGTGTTCAGCGACTTGGCAAGTGCGGTCGCCAGCGTCACCTCGCCATTGTATTTCTTCTCGTAATTTTCGGGCGTCCAGTCGCCGATGCGGATCGGCGCGTCGTTGAACACCGAAAAGGGCGTCAGTCCCTTTTCGAGCGCGGCGGCATAGACGAAGGGCTTGAACGAGGAGCCTGGCTGGCGTTTGGCCTTGACGGCCCGGTTGAACTGGCTCGTCGCATAATCCCTGCCGCCGACGAGCGCCCGGATCGCACCGGTGCCGTCGATCGAGACGAGGGCCGCCTGCGAAGCGTCGAGCTTTCCGCCCTCCTTGTCGAGCACGTCGACCAGCGATTGCTCGGCTTTCTTTTCCAGCGACTTGTCGATGGTCGTATCGACGATGACGTCTTCCTTGACGTCGCCGATCAGACCCGGCAGCTCGTCCATCACCATGTCGGCGACATAGTGCCCGGCGCCCGACCAATAGCTCTTGGCCGAAGCCGGGGTCTGCGACATCGCGGTCTTGACCTCGGAATCGGTGATGAAACCCTGTTCGCGCATTGCCGCAAGCACGAGCTGGGCGCGCGCATTGGCGGCGTCCGCATCGCGGGCCGGCGAAAGCCGCGACGGCGCCTTGAGCAGACCGGCCAGCACCGCGGCCTCGCCGAGGTTCACGTCACGCGCCGATTTGTTGAAATAGCGGCGTGATGCCGCCTCGACGCCATAGGCGTTCGATCCGAAGAACACCCGGTTGAGATACATGGCAAGGATCTGGTCCTTGGTGTATTTCTGCTCCAGCCAGAGCGAGAGCAGCACCTCCTGCACCTTGCGTTCCAGTGTTCTTTCCGGGGATAGGAAGAGGTTCTTGGCGAGCTGCTGCGTCAGCGTCGAGCCACCTTGCACCATGTGGCCGGCCGTGAAGTTGGTGACGATCGCCCGGCCGAGGCCGAGCGGATCGACGCCGAAATGCGAATAGAAGCGCCGGTCTTCGATGGCGATGACGGCTTCCGGAATATAGGGCGACATGTTTTCGAGCGACAACGCCTCGCCGCCGGTGGCGCCGCGATTGGCGATGACGCTGCCGTCGACGGCGGTGATCTTGACGTTCGGCGGGCGTTCCGGGATCGCCCATGTGCTGGCGCTCGGCATGCGCGAGCCATAATAGACCACCAGCCCGGCAACGCCGATGCCGGCCCAGATGAACAGCACGACGCACCAGTAGATGACGCGGCGCACGAAGCCGAACAAGCCGCCGCCTTCGCGTTCCCGCGGCTCGCGCCGCCGCCGGGGGGCGGCACGCTGCGGCGGCGGTTTTGAGCCGCCGCGCCGAGTGGATCGGCTTCCGGCAATGCGGTCATCGGCATCAAGGGAAAACTCGTCATCGTCGCGCGCCGGGCGGCCGCTGAAGGACGGTTCGATTCTGTCGCCTGATCTGCTTCTGCCTGCCATCGCCGACCGGTCACACCCCATGTTCGATCGCGAAGCGTGACTTCGCACAACGGCACTCTTGCAGGCGCCGTCACCCGACTGAACTGTAAATGCGGCGATTTAACGGGGTGTTAATTATGGAAAGTAAAGCAGAACGCGCCGATAAAGCGCTGTGCGTCATTCCGGCTTCGTGCGCTGCGCTTTAATTCTATGCATGTCAGAACTGGCGGGCTTCGTAATCGTCGAGCGTTTCCGGGTCCTGCTTATATTCCCATTCGCCGAGATGAAAGCGCCGCCAGATCTGGCCGGAAGGATTGAGGTTCGCCCCATCGGTCAGTCGCACAGGAAGGAGGGGGTTGTGTTTATGCCAGACGGTAACATCTATAACGGCTGCCCGAGCGCCGAAAAGCCTTGGGAAAACCAGGTAGTCTCGCGTCATCAGGGTCCAGCCTCGAACGGATCAAAATCGATCCGCAACGTCTCAAAACTGCAACAAAGAATCCTGCAAGACAAGAGCATCACGATGCTCTCACATCAATTGTCGGTGACCTCCCGCAGGCATGATTGCCGGTCGTTGCAATTGTCACGATCTGACATGCATTGCGCCGACTTTCGCACGCCTGGAGCGTGCTTACTTTCGCGCGGCAATGCTGCCTCGAGAGCAGCGAGGAAACCAGGCTGACCAGGCGTTGCGCCGAACTGTGCGGGCTGCTTTCGCTACGCCGCCGCAATCTTCTAAGCGGTCGGCGGAACCAAGTGCGTCCGCGATAGTTTAGGAAGAAGCGGGACACCCCCTCAACCCCTCACGTCCCGCGCATGATCGGCCGTCTCCCCTCAACACGCGCCGATCGACATCAGGCCCGGTGCATCCCTCATGGGAGCGCCGGGCTTTTTCTTATATCGCCCTTCTCGCCTTTTCCGCGCGAAGGACGCTGTCATTAAGATAAGCGGCAGCCTTGCGGCCGCCGCTCCTGATATCTCAGTCGCAGGACGGATCGCCCGGGCGGCAGACGAAGGGCGAAGCCCTGGGGTCCGGGCGATTGTAGGTATCGGCCTTCCCGCCCTTGAACTGCGGCAGGTCGCGGAAATCCGAACTCCTGGTGTTACCTCTGTTGTCATCCCGACGGTCCGACCTGCGGCTTTCGTCTCTGCGGTCGTCCCTTCGATTGTCGTCGCGCCAGTCCCGGTCGCGATCCCGATTGCGATCCCCGTAATCGCGATCCCGGTTGCGGTCTCCGTAGTCGCGATCCCGATCCCGGTTACGGTAGTAATAATCCGGGCCGCGGCTCCAGCGGTCGCGCTCGCGGTAGAAATCGCGGTCGCGGTAGTTGCGGTCCCAATAATTGCCGACACTGAAGCTGATCATCGGAATGCCGAGCGGGCGGTAATATTGCGGACCGACATAGACACGGCGTTGCTGGTAGACGGCCTGTACATATTGGCCGGACACCCAGCCGCGACCGCCATAGAATTCGACGTCGCACCAGTTGACGTTGGAAAGACATCCACGAATTTCGACGGGGGAACCGGCAGGCACGACTGCGACGGCTGGGTAGCGGGTGCTCGGACCCGCTCGCATGTTGACGTTCGCCGTCGAGTAGCCCTCGGCGGCCTGTGCGATCACCGGTGCCAGCACAAACAGGCCAGCCGCGGCGATTTTAACAATGAGACTTTTCACGCTTCTCACTCCTGGTTGGCGCGTTTTCAGGCAGCGCGGCGCTGCCTTTTCTTGGCATATGCCATCTGTAGGAAAGATAGAGCGATCGCCCGCATTTGTTAGGTCGCCGCCATTTTCCTTGTCTTTCAATGGTTTATATCCAGGTCGCGATGAACGCAGCTTGAACGAGGGGGATTTTGTGATGCGATATGGCATTTTCGATATGCCGGATGAAATCGCAAACGCGCAGGAGGTGAAGCCGTCGGCTCTGCGATGCGTTAACGATCTGTTAACCTTTAGACGGCAGTCTGGCTGCAATACCTGCTTCTCATTGACCACGGATGAACTGGCACTGAGCGAGCGGATGACGAAAGGCCGGTTTTAACCGGCCTTTTTGTTATTGCGATCTGGCACGCCCTTTCGTTCAGGCGGCGAGCGCCTGAAGAATCCGCACCCAGGAGCGGATGCCCTTGTGGTAGGAGACAAGCTCGTATTTCTCGTTCGGCGAATGGATGCGGTCATCGCTGAGGCCGAAACCGACGAGCAGCGATTCCATGCCGAGCATTTTCTGGAAGTCGCCGACGATCGGGATCGATCCGCCCATGCCGATGACGATGGCGGGTTTCGGCCACTCGTCGGACAGTGCCGTCTTCGCCTTGGTCAGAACCGGTGAATCATAGGAGAGGTGGATCGCCGGCGAGCCGCCATGCGGATGGAACTCGACCGAGCAATCGGCGGGAATCTTCGAACTGATATAGCTGCGGAAGGCTTCGCGGATGGCGGCCGGATCCTGCGTGCCGACAAGCCGGAACGAAACCTTCGCCGAGGCCTTGGCGGCGATCACCGTCTTGAAGCCTTCGCCGGTATATCCGCCCCAGATGCCGTTGATTTCGGCGGTCGGCCGCGCCCAGGTGAGTTCCAGCACCGAACGGCCCTTTTCGCCGGATGGAATGGAAAGGCCGACTTCGCCGAGGAAGGTCTCGGCGGTCTTGCCCAGCGTCTCCCATGAGGCCTTGATGTTGTCGGGCGTTTCCTCGACGCCGTTGTAGAAGCCCTCGAGCGTGATGCGGCCGGTCTCGTCATGCAGGCCGGCGAGAGCCTCGACGAGGATGTGGATCGGATTGGCGGCAGCGCCCCCGAAGAGGCCGGAATGCAGGTCGCGGTCGGCGGCCGTCACGGTGACTTCCTCGCCGACGAGACCGCGCAGTGCCGCGGCGATCGCCGGCGTGTCGCGGTCCCACATGCCGGTATCGCAGACCAGCGCATAATCGGCCTTGAGCTCGGCGGCATTGGCTTCGAGGAAGGGTTTCAGCGACGGCGAGCCGGATTCTTCCTCGCCTTCGAAGAGAATGGTGACGCGGCAGGGAAGCGCGCCGTTGATCTCCTTATAGGCGCGGCAGGCTTCGACGAAGGTCATCAGCTGGCCTTTGTCGTCGGAGGTGCCGCGGCCGGTCAGGATCTTGCGGCCGTCGCCGACATCCTTGATCGACGGCTCGAAGGGGTCGTTATCCCAAAGCTCGATCGGGTCGACCGGCTGGACGTCATAATGGCCGTAGAACAGAACGTGGGGCGCGTCAGCGGAGGCGCCGGCATGGTGAGCGACGACCATCGGATGGCCTGGCGTGTCGCGAACGGAGGCTTCGAAGCCGAGCGTTTCGAGATAGGTGACGAGCCATTCGGCGGCCTTGCGGCATTCGGCTTTGTAGGCGGGATCGGTGGAAATCGACTGGATGCGCAGCAGCTCGAACAGTTTTTCGAGGCTCGATGAAAGATTCTGGTCCGCACGCGAAAGAACCGGTTGTATGTCGGCCATTTTCGACTCCTTTTCGAAATTGGGCGGGACGATAGACCAAACCGGGAAAGCAGGCGAGGCGGAAAAAGCAAAAAATCGGGAGCGCGCAAGCATGCCGAGACGATGCAATTCGGTCTTGTGGAAGGGGCATGCTGCGATAAGAAAGAAAGATCTAATTCAATTTACAGTTAATTAGCACAACCTAAATAGCATCGGCCGAAAACCAGCTGTTCGGGGGGCGCGCAGATGTTTTCGGTCATTGCCTGTATTCGCGACAATCACGATTGGCGCTTGGTCATCGTGGCGGCCGTGGTCTGCCTGGTGGGCGCCATGGCGGCGATGCTGCTGTATTCCCGGGCCCAGGAGTGCGACGCCGGGCAGCGCAAACTCTGGATCGGCGCGTCGGGCTTTGCCTTCGGCACCGGCGTATGGGCAACGCATTTCATCGCCATGCTCGCTTATGATGGCGGCACGCCGATCACTTACGCGCTCGACCTGACGCTGCTTTCCTTTTTCCTGTCGGTTGGAGGCTCATGGGTGGCGATCTTCGCCGCCTCGCAACGTGAGGCAAGATTTTCCTCCACCCGCGGCGGGGTGCTGATGGCACTCGGCATCGCCTCCATGCACCTGACTGGCATGCAGGCGATCGAGACGCAGGCGGTAATCCTCTACGATCCCGCAATGACACTGACGGCGGTCGCTGCCGGAATGCTTCTGTCGAGCGCCGCCTTCCATATTTTTTCCAATCTGAAGGGCATGAGGCGTCTCTTCAGCGCATCACTGGTCTTCGTCCTCGCCATCTGCACTCTTCATTTCATTTCGATGGGCAGCATTACCCTCGTGCCGGACCCCGGCAAGGGGGTTCCGACATTGGTGCTCGACACCCGGGTGCTTGCCGCGATCGTCGTGGTGGCGGCAACGGCTCTTATCCTGGTCGCCCTTGCCGTGGTCTTCGTCCAAAGCCACCTGACGGATCTGCGCGGACTTGCCAACGCCTCGCAGGAGGGGCTGCTGATCCTGCGCGAAGGCCGGATCATCGATGTCAACGAGCGGTTCCAGGCCTTATCAGGCTGGAAGCTTGCCGATCTCTCGGGCAAGGCGCCCTCGGACGTGCTGACGGCCGTTCAGGCGCCCCGGGAGAACAGGCCCGGCGAGACGCTGCTGAACACTCGCACCGGCGGAGAGATTGCCGTGGACGTAAACTCCAGCAAGATCGTCTATCGTGGCCGCGATTGCGAGGTGCTGGCGGTGCGCGATCTCACCGAGCGCAAGCAGGCCGAGGAGATGATCGAGCATCTCGCCCATCACGACGTGCTCACCGATCTGCCCAACAGGTCGCTGTTCGACACCCGCATCCGGCAGGCGCTGCAGGTGGCGGAACGCAAGAATACCGAGGTCGCGCTGTTTTGTCTCGACCTCGATCGGTTCAAGGCCGTCAATGACATCTTCGGCCATGCCGAAGGCGACCGCATTCTCCGCAAGGTCGCCGCTATCCTGCGCCGGGTGGCCGGTGAGAGCGATACGATCGCCCGGCTCGGCGGCGACGAATTCGCCATCATCCAGTCCGATGGGCAGCAGCCGGCGGCGGCGCAAAAGCTTGCGGCCGATATCATCGACGAATTCGCCGCCGAGATGGACACGGCCCGTGACCCCACAGCCGTCGGCGTCAGCCTCGGCATCGCGCTCTATCCAAGAGATGGAAGCACGGCCGAAGAACTCTGCAATAACGCCGATACCGCGCTCTACCGCGTCAAGCATGATGGCCGCGGCAGGGCCTGCTTCTTCGACGCGGAAATGGACGAAGCGGCGCGCAACCGCCGCCAGATCGAAAGCGACCTGCGCCACGCGATCATCCGCAACCAACTCCATGTCAGCTATCAGCCGATCCTCAACGCGCAGAGCGGCGAGATCAGCGGCTACGAGGCCTTGATGCGCTGGCACCGGCCGGGCCACGGCATGACCGAGCCCGACATTTTCATCCCGATCGCCGAGGAAAGCGGATCGATCGTTCAGCTCGGCGAATGGATATTGCTGCAGGCCTGCAGGGAGGCCGCGCGCTGGCCGCAGCCGCTGACGATTGCAGTCAATGTTTCGCCGGTGCAGTTCATGCTGCCCAACCTGTGCGAACGGGTCGAGGCGGTCCTTGACGAGACGGGGCTCGCCGCCGATCGGCTGGAGCTTGAGATCACCGAGGCCGCGCTGATCCGCGATCGCGACAGGGTGGTGGCAACGCTGCAGCGCCTGCGCAAGTTGGGGGTGCACATCGTCATGGACGATTTCGGCACCGGCTACTCTTCGCTCTCGAACCTACGCTCGTTTCCCTTCGACAAGATCAAGGTCGACCGGAGTTTCACCGGCGTGCTGGAGCATGACGCGGCGGCGCGATCGATCGTGCGCGCGATTATCGGTCTCGGCCACAGCCTCGGCATGCCCGTCGTCACCGAGGGTGTGGAAACCGAGACGCAGCGCCGGATCGTCGTCGAGGAAGGCTGCGCGCAGGTGCAGGGCCTGCTGCTCGGCAAGCCGGATATCGAGCCGAGCATGAAACCAGCCGTTCGCAAAAACGTCCCGGCGGGACAGGCGGGAACCGGCATGCCGCCGCGACGGCGCACGCGCCTCGTCAGCGAATAATCCCAGCGAATGATCCTGCTTAGAGCGCCTTGGCGTTTTCCAGAAGCCGGCGGATATATTCGAGCGTCAGTTCGCGCTCGAAAACCCGAAAACCTTTAAACAGCGCAAGGTCGGCCTCGCGTGCGGTTTCGATCGCCTCTGCCTCCATGGCGCGGGCCTTCGGCGTCAGGAAGAGCAGTTGTGCCCGCTTGTCGGATGGATGCGGCCGGCGTTCGATCAGACCGTCGCGGACCATGCGCGACAGCGTATTGGCCATGGTCGCCTGCTCGATGTCGACCCGCTCGAGAAGCTGTTTCTGGGTCAGCCCATCCTCGGCCCATAATTCCAGCAGGATGGGGAACTGGCCGGGAGAAAAACCGAGCCCGACCGCGCGCTGATGCAGCGAGCGGGCAAAACCCTTCGCCAGCTGGCTGGCAAGGTAGGCTCCCGAATCCATGCGGTTAAATCCCATGATTGCAAGTTAGGCTCAAAACCATCCCGGAGACAATGCAGCAAATCGCATGCGATACGTCAAAATATGCGACGGGCGATGATAATTTCGAGGGTCTGGAAAAACAAAAGTCGCCATGGCCTGGAGGTTGGCCATGGCGACCTTAAAGTGGGGACAAAGGCCCGGAGAGGGGGATAAGGCCTTTGTCCAAGCCTGACGCGGCGGGGGACAAGCCGGTAATCAGACCCGCGGCGCGATCAAGCGCCGGTGACATGGATTTGTGCCTGAGAATGTGGTTTTTCAAGGGAGGGGGATCGTTACAAATCGGTAACAGTTTGGTGAGCGGAATCTTCCGTGTCGCCCGCCGAACTTTATATGGACCTCGTCCCGTGCCCGCGCTATCCATGCAGCCATGAAAAAAGGCGATCACCTCTTCCTAGTCGATGGTTCCGGGTTCATCTTCCGGGCGTTTCACGCACTTCCGCCGCTGACCCGCAAGACCGACGGCCTGCCGATCGGCGCCGTTTCCGGTTTCTGCAACATGCTGTGGAAGCTGTTGCGCGACGCGCGCAACACCGATGTCGGGGTGACGCCGACGCATCTTGCCGTCATCTTCGACTATTCCGCCAAGACCTTTCGCAAGGATCTCTACGACGCCTATAAGGCCAACCGCTCCGCCCCGCCGGAAGAGCTCATTCCCCAATTCGGCCTGATCCGCGAGGCGACCCGCGCTTTCAATCTGCCCTGCATCGAGACCGAAGGTTTTGAGGCCGACGATATCATCGCCACCTATGCCCGCCAGGCCGAGGCCTCGGGCGCCGATGTCACCATCGTCTCTTCCGACAAGGATCTGATGCAGCTCGTCAGCCCGAATGTCCATATGTATGACAGCATGAAGGACAAGCAGATCGGCATTCCCGATGTCATCGAGAAATGGGGCGTGCCGCCGGAAAAGATGATCGACCTGCAGGCGATGACCGGCGATTCCGTCGACAATGTTCCCGGCATTCCCGGCATCGGTCCGAAGACCGCCGCCCAGCTGCTCGAGGAATACGGCGATCTCGACACGCTGCTCGAACGCGCCACCGAGATCAAGCAGGTCAAGCGCCGCGAAACCATTCTCGCCAATATCGATATGGCCAGGCTCTCGCGCGACCTAGTGCGGCTGCGCACCGATGTGCCGCTCCACCTCGATCTCGACGCGCTGGTGCTGGAGCCGCAGAACGGCCCGAAGCTGATCGGCTTCCTGAAGACGATGGAATTCACGACGCTGACGCGCCGCGTTGCCGAAGTCTGCGATTGCGATGCGAGCGCCATCGAACCGGCGATCGTCAATGTCGAATGGGGCAAGGCTGCCCATGGCCCCGATCTCGATGCGGCCGAGCCGGCCCCGGTTGCCGGCGGCATCCCCGAGGTTTCCGGCGAATCGGTGCCGGTGCTGCCGCGCGTAAAGGCCAAGGCTTCAGTCGAAGGTGCCTTTTCGCCCGCCGATCTGGCCAAGGCGCGGGCCGAAGCCTTTGCGACACTGCCCTTCGATCATACGGCCTATGTCACGATCCGCGATCTCGCCACCCTCGACCGGTGGATCGCCGATGCGCGCGCCACGGGCCTCGTTGCTTTCGACACTGAGACCACGTCGCTGGATGCCATGCAGGCCGAGCTTGTCGGCTTCTCGCTGGCGATTGCCGACAATACCGCCGACCCCACCGGCACGAAGATCCGTGCCGCCTATATACCGCTCGCCCATAAGAACGGCGTCGGCGATCTGCTCGGCGGCGGCCTTGCCGACAACCAGATCCCCATGCGCGATGCCCTGCCGCGGCTGAAGGCCTTGCTGGAGGACGCTGCGGTTCTCAAGGTCGCGCAGAACCTCAAATACGACTACCTGCTGATGCAGCGCTACGGCATCGAGACCAGGAGTTTCGACGACACGATGCTGATCTCCTACGTGCTCGACGCCGGCACCGGCGCCCACGGCATGGACCCGCTCTCGGAGAAATTCCTCGGCCATACGCCGATCCCCTACAAGGACGTGGCAGGCAGCGGCAAGGCGAACGTCACCTTCGATCTCGTCGATATCGACCGCGCCACCCATTATGCGGCCGAAGATGCCGACGTGACGCTGCGGCTCTGGCTGGTGCTGAAGCCGCGGCTGGCCGCGGCCGGGCTGACCAGCGTCTATGAACGGCTGGAACGGCCGCTGCTGCCGGTGCTGGCGCGCATGGAGGCGCGCGGCATCACCGTCGACCGGCAGATCCTGTCGCGCCTGTCCGGCGAGCTCGCCCAGGGCGCCGCGCGCCTGGAAGACGAGATCTATGTGCTCGCCGGCGAGCGGTTCAATATCGGCTCGCCGAAGCAGCTCGGCGATATCCTGTTCGGCAAGATGGGCCTTGCCGGCGGCAGCAAGACGAAAACCGGGCAATGGTCCACCTCCGCGCAGGTGCTCGAGGATCTGGCCGCTGCCGGTTTCGAGCTGCCGCGCAAGATCGTCGACTGGCGCCAGCTGACCAAGCTGAAATCCACCTATACCGACGCGCTTCCCGGCTATGTCCACGCCGAGACCAAGCGGGTCCACACCTCCTATTCGCTGGCATCGACGACGACGGGGCGCCTTTCCTCCTCCGAGCCGAACCTGCAGAACATTCCGGTGCGCACCGCCGAAGGCCGCAAGATCCGCACCGCCTTCATCTCGACGCCGGGCCACAAGCTGATCTCCGCCGACTACAGCCAGATCGAATTGCGCGTGCTGGCCCATGTGGCCGAGATCCCGCAACTGACCAAGGCCTTCGAGGATGGCGTCGACATTCACGCGATGACCGCGTCGGAAATGTTCGGCGTGCCAGTCGAAGGCATGCCGGGCGAAGTCCGCCGCCGCGCCAAGGCGATCAATTTCGGCATCATCTACGGCATCTCGGCCTTCGGCCTTGCCAACCAGCTGTCGATCGAGCGTTCGGAAGCCGGCGACTACATCAAGAAGTATTTCGAGCGTTTCCCGGGCATCCGCGACTATATGGAAAGCCGCAAGGCGATGGCGCGCGACAAGGGTTATGTCGAGACGATCTTCGGGCGGCGAATCAACTACCCCGAAATCCGCTCTTCCAATGCATCCGTGCGCGCCTTCAACGAGCGTGCGGCGATCAACGCGCCGATCCAGGGCTCGGCCGCCGACGTCATCCGCCGGGCGATGATCAGGATGGAGCCGGCGCTGGCCGAAGTCGGTCTTGGCGATCGCGTCCGCATGCTGTTGCAGGTGCATGACGAACTCATCTTCGAAGTCGAGGACGAGGATGTCGAGAAGGCAATGCCCATCATCGTCTCGGTCATGGAAAACGCCACCATGCCGGCGCTCGAAATGCGCGTGCCGCTGCGCGTCGACGCGCGCGCCGCCAGCAACTGGGACGAGGCGCATTGACGGCTTGCCCGAAAATGAGAAAGATTTTTCCGCCGAACACAACTCATTGAAATAGCGGCAACTTACGTCCCGGAGCCGTATCGGAACGATACGACGGGAAGGAACTTATTAACCTTCCTTTTCTATCCCGGTAGGGTCGTAATTTGTTAGGCATGAGTGAGTAGCGGACGCATGCGTTTTCCCAGAACCAATTTGACGGACGCCGGGGACTTTTCCAGCGGGATTGAAACGGACCTTCCGGAGGTAATTCCAGGAGAAAAGCCGGCGGCGCCGATCTGGCAGAGCAATTTTTCCCTCGCGCCGAATGTCCGTTTCACCCGCACGCCGGAAACGTTGATCAGCAAGCGGCGGGCGCCGGATGAACCTGCGCGCGATGATTCGCAGATGGGGCAGCAGGCGATCCGGATCGAGCCGGTTGCCGTCGACGTGCCCTTCGATATCTATCTGCCGGAGCCGGACGAACGTCCCGCAGCACCGCAGACGATCGAACTGCAGCCGTCACTCGTTCCCGCCGCGCCGGCCGCACCTGCTTTCCGGGCCACCGCCGAGCTTTCCTCCATTTCGGATTTCGCCTTCTGGGAAGTCATGGCCTTCGAAGAGGCCGAGCCGGTTCGCGCGCCTGCCGTGATCTCGTTCCCGAAGGCCGAGACAGCGCCCGAATCGATCACGTCGCTGTTTCGCATCATGGAATGGCGCCCCGGCCGGCCGGCCGCCGCTCCCGTCGCCTCCCGCCCGGTCTCGCCGGCCGCGACGGTCTCCGCAAAGCCCGCCCCGCGCCCGTCGGCCGCCATATCCCTGGAACGGTCGAGGCGCATTCCCGTCGAGGCCCCGGTTAGACCTGCCCCTCAGCCTGTGGTGACCTCTCCGATTGCGCCCGCGCCTCAGGCGGCGTCCGCTCCTCCCGTGGCGTCAGCCCCTCAGGCCGCGCCGGCGCCCCAGCGCACGCCGCCGGTTGCCGCGGTTCTGCCGTCGCCGCGCCTGGCGGCGAGGCCCGAAAAGATCGACGCCTCCGGCTACGAATTCCCGCCGCGTGCCCTCCTGCAGGAGCCGCCGGAACGCCTTGGCGAGATCATGTCGCAGGAGACGCTGGAGCAGAATGCCGGGCTTCTGGAAAGTGTGCTCGAGGATTTCGGCATCAAGGGCGAGATCATCCATGTCCGCCCGGGCCCTGTCGTCACCCTTTATGAATTCGAACCGGCGCCCGGCGTGAAGTCGTCGCGCGTCATCGGCCTTGCCGACGATATCGCCCGCTCGATGTCGGCGCTTTCGGCCCGTGTCGCCGTCGTGCCCGGCCGCAATGTCATCGGCATCGAATTGCCGAACGTCACCCGTGAAACCGTCTATTTCCGCGAGATGATCGAAAGCCAGGATTTCGAGAAGAGCGGCTACAAGCTGGCGCTCGGCCTCGGCAAGACCATCGGCGGCGAGCCGGTGATTGCCGAGCTTGCCAAGATGCCGCATCTGCTCGTCGCCGGCACCACCGGCTCCGGCAAGTCGGTCGCCATCAACACGATGATCCTGTCGCTGCTCTACCGCATGACGCCGGAACAGTGCCGGCTGATCATGGTCGATCCGAAGATGCTCGAACTCTCCGTCTATGACGGTATCCCGCATCTGCTGACGCCGGTCGTCACCGATCCGAAGAAGGCGGTGATGGCGCTGAAATGGGCGGTGCGCGAGATGGAGGAGCGTTACCGCAAGATGTCGCGCCTCGGGGTGCGCAATATCGACGGTTATAACGACCGCGTGGCGCAGGCCCGCGACAAGGGCGAGACGATCCATGTCATGGTCCAGGTCGGCTTCGACAAGGGCACCGGCGCCCCGATCGAGGAAAACCAGGCGCTGGACCTGACGCCGATGCCCTATATCGTCGTCATCGTCGACGAGATGGCCGACCTGATGATGGTCGCCGGCAAGGAGATCGAAGGCGCGATCCAGCGTCTGGCCCAGATGGCCCGCGCCGCCGGCATCCATCTGATCATGGCGACGCAGCGTCCGTCGGTCGACGTCATCACCGGCACGATCAAGGCGAACTTCCCGACCCGCATCTCCTTCCAGGTGACCTCGAAGATCGACAGCCGCACCATCCTCGGCGAACAGGGCGCCGAGCAGCTGCTCGGCCAGGGCGATATGCTGCATATGCAGGGCGGCGGGCGGATTTCCCGCGTCCACGGTCCCTTCGTCTCGGATGTCGAGGTCGAAAAGGTCGTTGCTCACCTGAAGACCCAGGGCCGTCCCGAATATCTCGACACCGTCACCGCCGACGAGGAGGAAGAGCCCGAAGAGGAAGAAGCCGGCGCCGTCTTCGACAAGAGCGCCATGGCCTCCGAGGATGGCAACGAACTCTACGAGCAGGCGGTCAAGGTCGTCATGCGCGACAAGAAGTGCTCGACCTCCTACATCCAGCGCCGGCTCGGCATCGGCTACAACAGAGCCGCCTCACTGGTCGAACGCATGGAAAAGGAAGGCCTCGTCGGCCCGGCCAATCATGTCGGCAAGCGCGAGATCGTGTCCGGTCGGGGCGACGGCGAGTAACGGGAGCCGTCGGTTCCCCGAAGGACGAACGGCCCTGGCCTCAGGCCGGGGCCGCAGACCGGGCGGCGCGTCTGTGCACCACCGCGAGCAGGCCTCCGAGAAAGATCGTCCCGACGATAAACAGAAATGCTGCCGCCACGATGGCCGGACTGATGTTTTCGCGAATCGACGAGAACATCTGGCGCGCCAGCGTCAGCTGGTTTGGTCCGGCGACAAACAGCGTCAGCACGACTTCGTCAAGCGATGTCGCAAAGGCAAGCACCGCGCCGGAAAGGACGCCGGGCATGGCGAGCGGCAGCGTCACTTTCCAGAAGACCTTCGCCGGAGAAGCCCCGAGGCTCGCGGCCGCACGCTCGGTCCGATAGTCGATGCCCTCAAGCGAGGCGGTGATGCTGACCAGCACAAAAGGCACGGCGACAACCGTATGTGCCACGATGACGGCCGCAAATGTGTTTGGAAATCCGAGGCCGGCAAACAGGATCTGCAGCCCCACGCCGAGCACGACGGCGGGAACGACCATCGGCAGGAGGAATATCGTCCTCAGCGCCGCGGCAAAAACAACGCGCCTGCGCAACGCCAGTGCGGCCAGAATGCCGAGCACGGTGGAAAGCAAGGTGGTCCCCGCTCCGATCAGCAAGCTGTTGACGATAGACCGTCGCCAGGCGTCCTCGGTTGCCAGTTCCGCAAACCAGCGATCCGAAAAAGAAGGAATGGGATAGGCCAGGAAGCTGCTGGAGGTAAATGCGATCGGAAGGATCGCCAAAAGCGGAGCCAGCAGAAAAATGACCGTTGCCGCGCCGAACAGAAATTTTAGCAATCGAATTGTCATGTCACGCCCCCGTCGTCTTCATGGATAGCCGGCCATAAACGCCGTAGAGCACGATCGTCACGGCGAGCAGCACCATGCCGAGCGCACCGGCCATGCCCCAATTGGCCGAGCCGGTGGCGTAGAAGGCAATCACCGAACTGATCATCTGATCCTTCGGCCCGCCGATGAGCGCCGGTGTGATGTAGTAACCGAGCGCTGCCATGAAGACGAGCAGTCCGCCGGAGGCGATGCCGCGCAGGGCCAGGGGCAGCAGGATATGCAGAAAGGCCCGGATCGGGCTCGCGCCAAGAGAGGCTGCCGCTGGCATGAGATTTCGCGGGATTGCGATGAGGACGCTGTAGATCGGCAGAACCATGAACGGCAGCAACACATGCGTCATGGCGATGACGACACCCGTCCGGTTGAAAAGAAGCGGCAAGGGACTGTCGAGAAGGCCGAGCGACACGAGGAGGGAGTTGATGAGCCCCTTGTCCTGAAGGAGGATGTACCAGGCCGCGGTGCGCACCAGCAGCGATGTCCACAGCGGCAGCAGTACCGCGGCAAGGAGGAGCTGCCGCCGCCAGCCGCTCAAGGCGGCGGCCAGCATCGCGTAGGGCAGGCCGATGAGACAGGTCGCCAGGGTCACGACGGCGGCCACGGCGAATGTTCTCAGCAGAATCGCCTGATTGGCGGACTCTCCAGCCGGCATCGCCACGATCGCCCCGGAAGCGTCATGCTGAAGATCGACTGCGGCAAGCAGGTTGCGATCGGTGTAAGGCTCGGTGGCTTCGGCGATTGCCCGCCAGAAGGCAACGTCGTTCCATCGGGCGTCGATCTCTGCGAGGCTTATCGGCCCGGTGCTGTCTCTCACGGCCGCGACGGTCTTTCGCATCAATGTGCGGAAGCCCGGCTGGGCGCTGTTCAGTCTTCGAACCACCTCTCCGAGTTTCTGGTCGTCGTCGAGCGATTTCAGGTCGTCGACAAGAGCTGTCCGCATTTCGTCCGAGGGTTCGGAGGTAATGTTCCAGGCCGAGACCGCAGCTGTCGTCCGCGGCAGGTTTTTGCTGACGACCGGATCGGACACCGCCTGTTGCAGGACGGTCAGAAGCGGCCAGATGAAGAAGACGCCCAGGAACAGGGTCAACGGAAAGACGAGGGCAAAGGTGCCGGTGTGTCGACGGAAAGCATTCATGCTGCAATCACCCAGCAGTCTTCAGGCGTGAAGTGCGCCACCACATCGGCTCCGACCGGCCACTCCGCCGACCGCATGTCGGTCCGGACCACGAAGCGGAAGGCATCCTCGTCGAGCTGCACCCGCAAATGGTCGCCCTGATAGACGCTATCGAGTATTTTTGCCGGCAGGGCGTTCGCCGCCGCGCCGATGCTGCCGGCCGCCAGAGAAATGCGCTCGGGGCGAACGGAAATATGGACGCGGCTGCCGACAGAGAGGGAATTACTGCCAGGCACGATCACATGCCGTCCGTCGGCGATCTCGACCGAGGTGCCGGTCGTGCCCGTCGCCTTGACCGTTCCTTCTATCAGATTGGTTTCGCCGATGAATTCGGCGACGGCGCGTGTCTGCGGCCGGTCGTAGATATCGCGCGGCGTACCGATCTGCTCGATGTTGCCGCGGTTGAAGACCGCAATCCGGTCCGACATGGTCAGCGCCTCGGATTGATCATGGGTCACGAATACCACGGTCAGTTCCAGCCGCTTGTGAAGGGCGCGGATGTCGAGTTGCATCTGTTCGCGCAACTGTTTGTCCAGTGCCCCAAGCGGCTCGTCCATCAGCACCACCGCTGGCTCGAACACCAGGGAACGGGCAAGCGCCACGCGCTGCTGCTGTCCGCCCGAAAGCTGGGCGGGCTTGCGTCCGCTCATGGCCGACAGCTGCACCATCTCAAGGGCGCGTTTCACACGCTCTTCGATCTCGCTGCGACCGACACCTCGCATCCTGAGAGGAAAGGCGATGTTGTCGGCGATCGACATATGCGGAAAGAGCGCATAATTCTGGAAGACGACGCCCATCTCGCGCCGATGCGGAGGCAGATGGTCGATGCGGCGGCCGTCGAGAAAAATGCCGCCGGCGGTCGGGTTTTCGAAACCCGCCAGCATCATCAGCAAAGTCGTCTTGCCTGAACCCGAAGGTCCCAGAAGGCTGACGAACTCGCCCCTCTCGATGTCGAGCGACAGGTCTTTGACGACTTGGTGCAGGCCAAAGGATTTGGAGATTCTTTCAAAGCGTATGCGCGGCGCAGCCATGGCGGCCCTCCGTTCGGATTGTCGGCTCCTGGGGAGCGAAGTGACGAAGATGTGCGGAAGCCCCCACGGGTCGATCGGCAGAAGCGATCCCGCGGGGGCGATATTCCGTCCGCTATTGTGCCAGCCAGGCGTCGAATCTCTTGGTCAGCGCTTCCGAATTGTCGATCCAGAAGTCCGTATCAAGGCTGACTGCTTCTTGCATGTTGGCCTCGGTGGTGGGCAAGTCGGCCAGCTGGTCCGGCGGCACGCTCTTGCCGGCTTCCTTGTTCGGGAGGCCGTAGGCGATATATTGCGGCAGTTTTGCCTGGTTTTCCGCTTTGCTGGCGAAGGCGATGAAGTCAAAGGCCGCATCCTTGTTTTCAGCGCCCTTCAGAACGACCCAGCTATCCACGGCATAGATGCTGCCCGGCCAGACAACTTTGAACTGCCGGCCTTCCGACCGGTTGATGCCGGTGATGCGGCCGTTATAGGCACTGGTCATGGCCACTTCGCCGGAAGCCAGCAGTTGCAACGGCTGCGCGCCCGAGGTCCACCAGACAAGGTTCGGTTTCAACGCATCAAGCTTGGCGAAGGCGCGATCGATGCCCTCAGGCGTCGCCAGGACGTCGTAAACCTTGTCTGCCGGCACGCCGTCGGCCATCAGCGCGAATTCGAGCGTATATTTCGGTCCCTTGCGCAGGGCGCGCTTGCCGGGGAATTTCTTCACGTCCCAGAACTCGGCCCAGGATTTGGGGCCATCGGCAATCTTGGCGCCGTCATAAGCGATGGCGGTCGACCAGACGATGGCGCCGACGCCGCAGTCACTCACCGCCGAAGGCAGAAATGCATCCTTGCCGCCAAGCTTGTCCCAGTCCACCTTCTCAAAAAGCCCGTCGGCGCAGCCGAGCGAGAGTTCATCGGCTTCGACCTCCACGGCATCCCAGGAAGGGTTGCCCGCCTTGACCTTTGCCTGAAGGACGCCGATGCCGCCGTCCCAGGCCTCGTCGAGCAGAGGCTTGCCGGTAACATTGGAGAACGGCTTGAAATAGATCTCCCGCTGCGCATCCTGAAAATTCCCGCCCCAGGACGCTATGGTAAGATCCCGGGCCACGCCCGGTCCCGCGGCGAGCGCCAGCGATAGCAGGCCGAGAGCCGTAATCGTCGAAGTGTTCTTGAATTTCATTCGCGTTCCCTTGCTTGTTGAGCGTCCGTCTGACGCCGGTGAAAGCCACGAACCTTGGGATCGTTGGCAATCGCGGCCGCTCGCAAGAGATGGGCAAAGCCGGCGTCTGCAGACTTTACTTGGTGTCGTCTCCGAGGCGGAGCGGCGTGTTGCGGGCAATGCTGGCGGATGTCCGGTAGGGCGGGAAGGCGCTTTTTGTTGACCGCGGTGGACACATGGATGCACCGCTCCCGACCAGTCTTTCCAGGAAAGTGGCCGCACCGCCCCGCAAATTTGATGGTTTCGCTTGCGAAAGGCGAAAAACGCAATTGTCAGCCGGTAGGCGAGTGGTGCATTTTATGCACCACCGTGCACCACTCTTCGTTACGCCAAGATTGCGATTTCCATGGCATATGGAAATGCAGATGGCATTCCGATCTTGGTTCGGCGGAACCAATTTCCGTTCTGGGAGACAGGATTGCGCAGGGGGAAATCATCGCCAGATGAACAGGAAGGCGTTCCGAAACGCGGACGTTTGCCGCCGCTTTCGATGGTGCGCGCCTTCGAGGCGGTCAGCCGCCTGGGGTCGATGCGGCGAGCCGCGGACGATCTCAATCTCAGTCACACCGTCATATCCCGCCACGTCCGCAATCTCGAAGCCTGGTTTGGCACGCGGCTTGTCGATGCCGGACCGCGCGGCATCAGGCTGACGGCGGAAGGCAGGGTTTTTGCCGAGACGGTGGGGGCGGCTTTCGACCTCATCGCCAAATCGACGGCCGAACTGCGTCCGGCAGTCAATCGCACGGTCTTGCGCATCTGGTGCGTGCCCGGTTTCGCGACACGGTGGCTGACGCCGCGCTTCAACCAGCTCCAGCTTGCCTTGCCCGGCATCGATTTCGTGATGCGCGCGACCGATCTCGAGCCGGATTTCACCCGCTATGAGGCCGATGTCGACATCCGCTATTCCGAGGAGCCAAGGGGGAATGTCCGCTGGATCCTGCTGGAAAGGCCGCGCATGTTCCCGGTCACCAGCCCCGAATGGATCAGCCGAAACGCGCCGATACGGACCCTTGACGATCTGGTGCGACAGCCGCTGATCCACGAGGAAAGCCGCGATCAGTGGCGGCAATGGTTTCGCAAGGCTGGCTTCGAGCATGAAGTGACCTTGAATGGCCCGCGGCTGTGGTCGGCCAACCTGACCGTCGACGCGGCGGTGGCCGGCCAAGGCATAGCACTGGCCACCCGCCTGATCGCCGCAGATGATTTGCGCGCCGGGCGGCTCGTCGAATTGCTGGAAACCGACGTCCGGCTCGGCGGCTATTATTTGGTCGGACCTCGGGAGCGTTGGAATGAGGTGACGTCGGCGCGTTTCCGAGCATGGCTGCAGCAGTCGATCGCTGAAACCACCGGAGGTCACGCCTCTCATGAAAGCGGTAATCCCAGTCGATAAGCGTGTGCTCCGATCTCACGTTTTCAAGCTTGCCAATCGCAGCGTCTCGCCGACGAACGCGGTCTTGCCGCCGGTGTAGAAATCCCAATCGTTGCCTGCTTCCGCCGCCAGCCGGCGTTTCAGATCGGCATAGGCCGTGGCCCTTTCGGAGTGATCCCGGAGATAGTCGCGAAACAGGATGCGCTCCCGATGGGCGCGATTACCGCAGCCGCAAAGATAGAGCTTGAAGCCATGACCTTCGTGATCGCGGGTAAAGGCCCAGCGTTTCTCTCCCCTATCGCCGTGGAAGACAAAATCCGCAGCGCGCACCATTTCGATCGCCATCGGCAGAACGTCGTCGGAGATCGTCACGACATCGAGGTCGATCTTTGGCTTGGCCGCAAGTCCAGGCACCGAGGTGCTGCCGATATGGTCGATGGACAGCACGAGATCGCCGAGCAGGGTGGAGATCTCGGCGCTGATGTCGGCAAAGAGCAGCGGCCAAGAAGGATCGTAGTCGACGACCTTGATGGCGCGCATGCCTTCCTTCCGATCTCAGTGAACCTCGGCGAGCAATTCGTCCAGGATCGCGATCATCTTCTGCTCGGCTTCTTCGAGCGAGCCGCTATTGTCGAGTTCCGTCACGTCGTATTCGCCGCGCACCGTCAGCGGTCCGCGGGCAAGCCGCGCCATGATATCCTCATGCGTCTCACGTCCGCGCGCCTCCAGCCGGCCGGCGAGCACTTCGGGGCTGGCGGTGACGTTGATGACCTTCAGCCGCGGGAAGGCCGCCTGAAAGCGGTGCAGCGCCGAGCGCGAGCCGTTGGCGACGACGATATGGCCTCGCGACAGCGCCACCGAGACCTCGGCCGGAATGCCGTATTTCAGGCCGTGCGCTTCCCACCAGACGGCGAAGGAGCCTGACTGCTCCATCGCGGCAAACCCTTCGAGGGAGACGGAAAGATGATCCTCGCCGCCGGCATCGCGGTGGCGGGTGATGACGCGGCGGGTGAAGTGAACGTTTTCACGGCCGGCAAAACGCCGGGCCGCGAGATTCATCAGCGTGTCCTTGCCGGCGCCGCTCGGTCCGACGACGACGACCATGATGCCGCGCTCGGCTCCGGCTGCGGCGTGGGGTTCGCGCGGGCTCATGCGACACGGCGTCCCTGGCGCCAAACGGAGCGTGTCACCGGCACGCCATGCGCGCGGTGGACGCGGACGAGATCGGCGCGCAGTCCCGTCGCGATCCGGCCGCGATCGTCGAGGCTGACGGTGCGGGCGGGCGTCGACGTCACCATGGCGATCGCCTTCGGCAAGGTAATGCTCTCGACTTCATCGGCGAGGATGAAGGGCGCATGCAGCAGGCTGAGCGGCACGTAATCGGAGGACAGCACGTCGAGCACGCCCATCTCGGCGAGGTCGCGGGCGGCGATATTGCCGGAGTGGGACTTGCCGCGCACGATGTTCGGCGCCCCCATCAACACGCTCATGCCGTGTTCGTGCGAGGCGCGGGCGGCGTCGAAGCTGGTCGGGAATTCGGCAAGCCGCACGCCGTTGTCGATCGCCTCGCCGACATGCGACAGGGTCGCATCGTCATGGCTCGCCACTGTGATGCCGCGCTCGGCGCAGACCTTGGCGATGGCGTTGCGATGCGGCGTCGAATTGCGCGCCGATTCCGCCTGGCGCTTGGCGACGAAGCGGGCGAAGACCTCGTCGCTTAAGCCCCGCTTCTTCTGGTAGTAGAAGATATATTGGTCCATCGTCTGGAACTGCCGCTGGCCGGGCGCATGGTCCATCAGCGAGACGAGCCGCACATGCCGGTCGTTTTCGAAATCGGCGAAATGTTCGAGCACATTGTCGGCCGAGACCTCGCAGCGCAGGTGGAGGAGGTGCTCGGCGCGCAGCCGGCCTTCCTTCTCTGCCGACTGGATGGCGTCGGCCATTTCGCGCATCTCTCCATGTTCGAAGCCGCCGTCCTCGTCCGCACCCATGCGCAGGCAGTCGAACACCGTGGTGATGCCGGAGGTGACGATCTGGGCGTCATGCGCCTGGACCGCGGCGGTCTTGTTCCAGCGAATGCCGGGACGCGGCTGGTAATGGCCTTCGAGGTGATCGGTGTGCAGTTCGACGAGGCCGGGAATGACGTAATCGCCTTCGAAATCTTCGCCGGCTACCGAGCTTCCCTCGGAAATGTCGGCGATCTTGCCGTCGCGAATGAGGATCGAGCCTGCGAGGATGTCATCCTCGAGAACGATGCGGGCGTTGGAAAACACGGTCTCTTTGCTCATCTCGTCGGGTCTTTCAGCTTTTGGCGCCGGAAAGCGGCAGCCAGGAATGAACTTTGAACGGGGCGCCGCGCGTTTCCTCGATGAAGACGGCAAGGCCGGAAATCGTAATCGGCCGGCCGGTGAAATCGGCAAAGCGCTCGGTCAGAATGGCTTTCATCACCGCGGCGCGTGTCTCGGGCACCTGGCCGGTAAGCGTCATGTGGAAGCCGAAATCCTCCATCACATAAGGATAACCCCAGCGCTGCAGATTGGCGCGCTGGCTGTCGCTGAGCTTCTCCGGGTTGCGCCGCGCCATATCGGCCTCGGACAACGCTGCGCGAAACGGTTCGAAGGACCTTACCACCTTCGCGGCGAAATCCTGAAGAGGTTGATGAAGAGAACCGGGAACAAGGGCAAAAAAACGGCCGAGCTGGCCGAGCACCAGTTCGGGAATCTCGAAAGCTTCAGTGCGCGCGGCAAACTCCTCGGCGACCGCCATCAGATCCTTCTCGGTGACCGAGGCGGCGAGCGAAAACGGCGCCTTGATCGTCGCGTGAAAGCCGTAGCGGCGCGGGTCGGCGGTCAGTTCGAACTGTTCTGCCGCACCGAGTTGCGCTTCATCCGGCGCAGGATAGGTCTCGCCGCTAAATGCATCGCGGCCGAGCCAGAGCGAGGCCGCGCCGGTCAGGGGATCATCCTTCGGCGGCGAGAAATAGAGAGCGTAGCGCAAGGCTTTTATCCTGGGGATCGTCGAAACGGGGAGCGCACTGTGCAGTGATTTGGCGGCGAACCGCAAGCAGCTCCCGGCTAAAAGATTTCCGTGACAGAATGATGATGGGGAGCAGCCGCCACGACCTCTCGAGCGGATGAATCAGTGGGTTTTCGTGCCCATCAGCCGGTGGCGCAGCGCGTTCGAAGCGGCGTCGAAAAGGAAGACGACGATCAGGATCAGGATGACCATGTAGGCAACGTTTTCCCAGTTGGCGTTGGTGCGCATCGCCTCCCACAATTTAAGCCCGATGCCGCCCGCGCCGACGGCGCCGATGATGGTCGCGCCGCGCACGTTCGATTCCCATTGGTAGAGCGTCTGGCTGACGATGACGGGAACGATCTGCGGCATAATGCCGTAACGCTGGACAAGCACCGGCTGGGCGCCGGTCGATTTGATGCCTTCCCGCGGCTTGTTGTCGATATTCTCCAGCCCTTCGGAATAGAGCTTGCCGAGCGTGCCGGTCTCGGTGAGGAAGATCGCGCCGCTGCCGGCAAGCGGGCCGGGCCCGAAGGCGCGCGTCAGGAACAGCGCCCAGATCAGCATGTCCACCGAGCGCAGGAAATCGAAAAAGCGCTTCAGGATCTGATTGAGCAGCCGGTTCGGCGTGATATTGCGCGCCGCCAGGAAGGCGAGCGGGAAGGCGGTGAGCGACCCCAGCAGCGTGCCGAGGAATGCCATCACGATCGTCTGGAAAAGCTTGGTCCAGACGTCGCCGTGCTGCCATTCACTGTTGTTCCAGATGTCGTCGAAGGCGAGCGACAGATTGGACTGGTCGGGCTTGATGCGCGGCCCGGAGACGATCAGGCCGACGACCTCGCCGACCGGCTTGTCGAAGAAGGACGATTGCGTGTCGAAGATGAAATTCGCCCAGCCGATGAAACGCTTGCGGATTTTCACCCGATCGACGGAGATGCTGACATTGCCGGCAAAGCCGAGATCGGCGAGCACATTGTCATCATAGACGGTCATCCAGCCGGGCACTGGTCCGACGACTTTCGGCGCACCGCTCGAAACATCGACCGGGACGCTGATGCCGTGGGCGGTGACGATCGTCTGGCTCTTCGAAACGGTGACGGTGCGGCTGGTGCCGCTGATCGAAACGGTGATGCTGCCATCGGGATTGTTGACCAGCCAGTCCGGATGCGGATTGTCGCCGAGCGGCGAGAAGCGCGGATAGCGGATGTCGATCGAGCCGTCGTCCTCGATGCGGAATTCCGGCTGAACGTCGTAGCTCACCCATTGGCTGAGATAGATGCCGACGCGCTCCCAATGGGCTTCGGCGAAAAGCTTGGGCAGGTCGAAGAACCAGACGGCATAGAGGCTGTAGAGCAGCGTCGCGATCAGGATCATCAGCCCGCCGAAACGCTGGCGGAACGACCGGTGGAAATATTCCGGATAGCGCGCTTCGATTTCGTTCATGCGGTTTGCGTCGATCACCGTCATGGCAGCCTCAATGTTGCAGGAGGAAGGCATGCTCGCCGACGAGGCGGCGGCGCAGCCACGCGGAGAACTGGTCGACGGCGACGATCGTCACGAACAGCAGCAGAACCAGCGCCATCGTCTTGGCGCCGAAGCCGCGCGAGATCGAAAGCTTCAGTTCCTCGCCGATGCCGCCGCCGCCGACGGCGCCGATGATGGTCGAGGCACGCACGTTGATCTCGAGGCGCAAGAGCGCATAGGAGGTGAAATTCGGCAGCACCTGCGGCAGAGCCGCGAAGCGCACGCGCTCCCACCAGTTGGCGCCGACGGCCTTCATGCCCTCATGCGGCTTCATGTCGATATTCTCGGCCACTTCGTAGAAGAGTTTGCCGAGTGCGCCGATCGTGTGCAGGGTGATGGCGATGATGGCGGCGACCGGCCCGATCGACAGGATCGCCGAAAACAGGCCGGCAATGACGATCTCGGGGAAGGCGCGCAGGAATTCCATCAGACGCTTGGTGAAGACGCGCAGCGGCCAGGAACTCGTCAGGTTGCGCGCGGCAAAAAAGCTCAACGGAACGGCAAAGACGAAGGCGACGATCGTCGAGATCAGCGCCACGTTGATGGTGACGATCATCAGCTCGAAATATTCGGGAATGTAGAAGGCGCCTGATATATAGACGCGACCCTTGTCGAAATTGAATTCTTCGCCGCCCTTGTCGTTGACGCTCGCAATGTCGAAAAGTGCGCGCCAGACATCGTTCCAGTCCTTGGGGATGAGCCAGCTCAAAAAGTCGAAGAGATGCGGCAGGCGGTCGAAGAAATGGCCGGCATTGCTCTCGTCGGCGAAGCGCACGGAACTGACGAAAGCCGCAATCAGGATAACCAGGCCGAGAATAGTGTAGAAACGGCGCCTGGCGACCATCCGCTCCCAGGCGGTGCGGATATCCCCAGTGCTCTGCATGTGCGGCTGTGTATCGGCAACAGTCATGGACGCCTCGCCCGATCAAAGATAAAGGGCGGCCGTTTCCGGCCGCCCCGCATTCCAAAGGCCGATCAGCCGCCGATGGCAGCCTTACGCACTTCGACGACGGTGTTGTAGAATTCGTGCTTGACGGGGGCGTAGCCCTTGTAGTCGCCGCCTTCGATGGCTGCGAAGCACTTGTGATCCTTCTCAGGCAGGGCCGTGAAGAAGGCTGCGAGCTTCGTCTGCCAGTCCTCGCCGAGAGCGTTGCGAACGACGAGCGGGCCGTTCGGGATCAGCGGCGAACGCCAGACTTCAACCAGCTTGTTCGGATCGACGGCGCCCTTGTCGACTTCCTTGCGGAAGGTGCCGGAGGTGTAGCCATCCTTGAAATCGCCGATGCCCGAGCTATCGTCGACGGCGACGTCGACCTTGCCGTCGTAAGCGGCGAGAAGGTTGTTCTCATGGCCGCCGTTGAACTGGGTCGAGGCGAAGAACTTGTCGTTCGGCATGCCCGTGTCCTTCGGGATCTGCGTCAGCGGAACGAGATAGCCCGAGGTGGAATCCGGATCGGCGTAGCCGAGCTTCTTGCCCTTGGCGTCCTGAATGGTCTTGATGCCCGAGGACTTCAGAGCGAGACCGATCGAGTGGTAGCCGGTTGAACCATCCTTCTGCTGCGTCGTCAGGATCGGCGTGACAGCCTTCGGATCCTTGATGTAGACGGCTGCGTAGCCGGAAGCGCCGAGTTCGGCGAAGTCGAGCGTGCCGCCGAGAAGGCCCTGGATAACGCCGTCATAGTCGGCGGCCGGGAAGAGCGAAACCTTCTCGAAGCCGAATTCCTGCTTCAGGTGGTCTGCCAGGCAGGCATAGTTGCGCAGGCGGTCGGTTTCGTTTTCGCCGCCGAGGATGCCGATGCGGAATTCCTTGAGGTCTGCAGCATTGGCGGCGCCGGCGAGCGCGAAGAGCGCCGTTGCCGCAAAGAGTGCTTTCTTCAACATGAGTTCTCTCCTATTGACCGGTATCCCCCGGCCTTCCGTTACGAAGAAGTGTGCCCTTGACGCGGGCGCTCGATCGCTGCCGCCTTGTTCAGAGGCCGGCCAGCGCCAGCGGTTGGATGCCGGCGGTTTGATTGTCTGCCCGCTCCGGGGCGATGTTGATCGACGTCGAGGTCATCGTTTCGTCGATGCCGGCGCCGTCCTTGTCCGTCCCGTAGATTTCCCTTACCGCTTCTGCCGTCAGCTCCGAGGGCTTGCCGTCGAAGACGACGCGGCCGCCGGCCATGCCGACGATGCGCTCACAATAGCTGCGGGCGGTATCGAGCGTGTGGAGGTTGGTGATGACGGTGATGCCCTCGCGCTCGTTGATATCGCGCAGCGCATCCATGACGATCTTCGCGTTCAGCGGGTCGAGTGAGGCGATCGGCTCGTCGGCGAGCACCATCTTCGGGTTCTGCATCAGCGCGCGGGCGATCGCCACGCGCTGCTGCTGGCCGCCGGAAAGCGTGCCGGCCGGCTGCAGCGCCGTCTGTTCGATGCCGAGACGTTCGAGTGCCGCGATGGCATGCACACGCTCCTCGCGGCTGAAAATGTTGAGCAGGCTCAGAAGCGTCGAGCGGTGATTGAGGCGGCCGAGCATGACATTTGTGAGAACGTCGAGGCGCGGCACCAGGTTGAACTGCTGGAAGATCATCGCGCAGTCGCGCTGCCAGTTGCGCAGAGCCCGGCCGCGAAGCCCGGAAACTTCGAGGCCGGCGAAATGAATGGAGCCGGAGCTCGGCTCCTGAAGGCGGTTGATCATGCGCAGCAGCGTCGACTTGCCGGCGCCGGAGCGGCCGATGATGCCGACCATCTGGCCCTGAGGAATGTCGAGCGTGACGGAATCGACGGCGAGCTTTTGTCCGAAACGACGTGTGACATTCTTCAGCTCGAACATCATGCTTTTCCCTTGCACTCCAGGCCTTGGTCAGCATCGCATTAGTCCCGCTTGATGAACCTCACGTGTCATATTTGTGTAAGTCGTGTCACAATTCTTCACCCCTAAATCGGGGGTTTAACCCTCGTAGCGGGAGGAAATCTTCCGCGCTCAGGTTGCGAAAATCGTCCAGAGCCAGGCGCAACCGGTCGTGCTCCCAGTCCCACCAGGAGAGCCTGTCCATCCGCTCGCCGATCTCTTTTGGAAAGCGCTCGCGGATAAGCTTGGCCGGCACGCCGCCGACGATCGTGTAGGGCGCGACGTCCTTGGACACGACGGCGCCGGCCCCGATGACGGCGCCGTTGCCGACGTTGACGCCGGGCAGGATGGTCGCTCCGTGGCCGATCCAGACGTCATTGCCGATCGTCACCCGGTTTGCGCGCCGCCATTCGAAGAAATCCGTTTCCATATCGCCATCCGGCCAATAGTCGGCGGCCCGATAGGTGAAATGATGCAGCGTCGCGCGCCAGGTCGGATGGTTGGTGGCGTTGATCCGCACGGCGGCGGCGATATTGACGAACTTGCCGATCGTCGCGCACCAGACGGAGCCGTCCTGCATGATGTAGGAATAGTCGCCGAACGTGGCTTCGCTGATGCGGCAGCGTTCGGACACCTCCGTATAACGCCCGAAGGTGGAATCGCTGACGGATGCCGTCTCATGGACGTAAGGCTCGATACCAAGCTTGCGGCTCATGCGGCAATCTTTCTCGGCGAAAACTGCTGGACGTCGAGGGTCCGGTCGGCGACGGCTTCGCGCACTTCCTCATCGTGGAAGATGCCGAGAAGGGCGACGCCCGCCTTCTTCTTTTCCGCGATCATCTCGACGACGACGGCGCGGTTGCGGGCATCGAGCGAGGCCGTGGGTTCATCGAGAAGCAGGATCGTATGCTCGGTGATGAAGCCGCGGGCAATGTTGACGCGTTGCTGCTCGCCGCCGGAGAAGGTGGCGGGCGGAAGCTGCCAGAGCGCTTCCGGCAGGTTGAGCTTGGCAAGCAGGGCGCCGGCCTTTTCCCGTGCCGAAGCGGCTTCCTCGCCGCGCGCCACCAGTGGTTCGGCAACCACGTCGATTGCCGCCACGCGCGGCACGGTGCGCAGGAACTGGCTGACATAGCCGAGCGTGTTGCGCCGCACGTTGAGCACGGTGCGCGGATCGGCTGAGGCCAGATCGACGATGCGCCCATCGTGGCGGATGAGGATCTGGCCGGTATCAACGGCATAATTGCCGTAGATCATCTTGAGCAGCGAGCTCTTTCCGATGCCCGAGGGGCCGCCGAGCACGACGCACTCGCCTGAGGCGACCGAGAACGCGACATCGGAGACAACAGGCAGCCTGATGCCGTCGCGCAGGTGCATGGTGAAGCTCTTCGAGACTTCGGAAACGACGAGGGGCGTTGCCATGATTTGTTCTTCCTTGGTTTGGGACCTCAGACCTGCAGGATCGAGGAGACGAGCAGCTGCGTATAGGGTTCGCGCGGATCGTCGAGCACGCGGTCGGTGAGCCCGTGTTCGATGACGTAGCCGTCCTTCATCACCATCATCCGGTGCGAGAGCAGGCGGGCGACGGCAAGATCGTGGGTGACGATAATGGCCGAGAGGCCGAGATTGTTGACAAGGCCGCGCACCAGATCGAGCAGGCGCGCCTGCACCGAAACGTCGAGGCCGCCTGTGGGTTCGTCCATGAAGACGAGGCGCGGGCCGGTGACGAGATTGCGGGCGATCTGCAGGCGCTGGCGCATGCCGCCGGAAAAGGCGCGCGGCTGGTCGTCGATGCGGTCGGCGTCGATCTCGACGCGTTCAAGCCAGTCGATCGCCGAGGCGCGGATCTTGCCGTAGTGCCGGTCGCCAATCGCCATCAGCCGTTCGCCGACATTGGCGCCGGCCGATACCGTCATGCGCAGGCCGTCGGCCGGGTTCTGGTGCACGAAGCCCCAGTCCGTGCGCATCAGGAAGCGCCGCTCGGCCTCGTTCATGCGGTAGAGATCGCGGTAGCTGCCGTCGCGCATGTGATATTCGACGCTGCCGGTACTCGGCAGCAGCCGGGTGGAGAGGCAGTTGAGCAGGGTCGTTTTGCCGGAGCCGGATTCCCCGACGATGGCGAGCACTTCGCCGGGCCAGAGCTCGAAGGAGACGTCGCGGCAGCCGATGCGGTTGCCGTAGAATTTGGAAACGTCATGGACTTTGAGAAGCGGGATATCGCTCATTCTGCAGCCTCCCGGGCCAGCATCTCGCCGGCATGCCCCTGCGCGCGGCGGTCTCCGCAATGATCGGTGTCTGAGCAGACGAACATGCGCCCGCCCTTGTCGTCGAGAACCACTTCGTCGAGATAGACATCTTCAGCGCTGCAAAGGGCGCAGGGCTTGTCGAAGCGCTGGATATCGAAGGGATAATCCTCGAAATCCAGGCTGACGACGTCGGTATAGGGCGGAACCGCATAGATGCGTTTCTCGCGTCCGGCGCCGAAGAGCTGCAGCGCATCCGACATGTGCATCTTCGGATTGTCGAATTTCGGCGTCGGCGACGGGTCCATGACATAGCGGCCGTGGACCTTCACCGGATAGGCGTAGGTCCGCGAGATGCGGCCGTTATGGGCGATGTCCTCGTAGAGCTTCACATGCATGAGCCCGTATTCTTCGAGCGCATGCATCTTGCGGGTTTCGGTCTCGCGCGGTTCGAGGAAACGCAGCGGTTCGGGGATAGGCACCTGGTAGACGAGCACCTGGCCGGCCTTGAGCTTTTCCTCCGGAATACGGTGACGCGTCTGGATGATCGTCGCGTCGCTGGTATGGGTCGTTACCGCGACATTGGCGACCTTCTGGAAGAAGGCGCGGATGGAAACGGCGTTGGTCGTGTCGTCGGCGCCCTGGTCGATGACCTTGAGCACGTCATCAGGCCCGATGATCGAGGCCGTCACCTGCACGCCGCCGGTGCCCCAGCCGTAGGGCATCGGCATTTCGCGCGAGGCGAAGGGCACCTGGTAGCCCGGAATGGCGATCGCCTTCAGGATGGCGCGGCGGATCATCCGCTTGGTCTGTTCGTCGAGATAGGCGAAGTTGTAGCTGGCGAGATCGGTCATTCGGCGGCTTCCTTCATGTCTTCGCCGCCGTTGCGGCCGGCTTCGAATTCGCGGCGCATGCGGCGGACGAGATCGAGTTCGGCCTGGAAGTCCACATAATGCGGAAGCTTCAGGTGCTCGACGAAGCCTGTCGCCTGGACGTTGTCGGAATGGGAAATGACGAATTCCTCGTCCTGTGCCGGCGCGGTTATATCCTCGCCAAGCTCTTCGGCGCGAAGCGCCCGATCAACAAGCGACATCGCCATCGCCTTGCGCTCGCTCTGGCCGAAGACCAAGCCGTAGCCGCGGGTGAATTGCGGCGGCGCCTTGGCCGAACCCTTGAACTGGTTGACCATCTGGCATTCGGTGATCTGGATGACACCGAGCGAGACGGCAAAACCAAGTTCCGGCACGTCGAATTCCACCTCGACCTCGCCGATGCGGATTTCACCGGTGAAGGGGTGGTTGCGGCCATAGCCGCGCTGGGTGGAATAACCGAGCGCCAGCAGGAAGCCCTCGTCGCCGCGGGCAAGCGCCTGCAGGCGCAGGTCGCGCGTCATCGGGAATTCCATCGGCTCGCGGGTCAGGTCGCCGATCTCATGATCTTCGGGCATGTCGCCATCGGCCTCGATCAGGCCTTCCTCGCCGAGGATTTCGGAGACGCGCATGACGCGGCCGGTTTCGGCTGGACGCAGCGCGGGCTCCTCGATCGCCTCGTCCTGAAGCAGCGAGGGATCGAGCAGGCGGTGGGTATAGTCGAAGGTGGGGCCGAGAAGCTGGCCGCCCGGCAGATCCTTGTAGGTCGCCGAGATGCGGCGTTCGATCGTCATATCAGCCGTGTCGAGCGGCCTCGAATAGCCGAAACGCGGCAGCGTCGTGCGATAGGCGCGCAGCAGGAAGATCGCCTCGATCATATCGCCGCGCGACTGGCGAACGGCGAGTGCTGCGAGCGTGCGGTCGAAAAGCGAAGCCTCGGCCATGACCCGGTCGACGGCGAGCGCCAGCTGCGCCACGATCTGGTCAATGCCGATTGCCGGCAGCGAACGGTCGCCGCGGCGGCGGTCGGCGAGCAGGCGGTGGGCATTGGCGATGGCGGCCTCGCCACCCTTGACGGCAACATACATGAGCTCAGATCTCCGTTGCTGTGATCTTGGTGGTGCGCGGCAGGCAGAGAAAACGTGTCGCCGATGTCAGCACGATGTCGATGCCGCGCGGGAAGAGCGCGCGGTTCTCGGTCCAGAGCCGCAGGAAGGTCTCCGGCAGGCCGACAGGCGCGACTTCCGCCACGCTCTGGATGCCGGGACCCATCAGCGCCAGCCTGCGCCCACCTTCGAGTGCGGAAAGTTCGATGACGAGCGTCGTCGAGCGGTCGGGATATTCCTGCGTGCCCGAGGCGAAGAGGCTGAACGGGCAAAGCGGGATGCCGGCTTCCGTGAACGCAAAGCGTGCCTCGGCCTTCTCAGTGGTCAAAGGCGCGCCGGTGTGGAAGCCGAGCCATTCCGGCACCGCCGATTTCGCCAGCCCCTGGGAAAGCCAGACTGATGTGTCGTGGTCGCAAAGCGTCAACGCGATCGTGCCGGCGGCGATGCCGAGTGGCAGAGGCGGCGCGATATCGGGCTGAACGGTCTGGATCGTGCCGGGGCGGGCCATGCCGTCCATCAGCATCTTGAAGACACTTTGGGCATCGAAGACCGGGTCGGCAAAGCCGCCGGTCAAGGCTTCTGTCTTCAGGCCCATCAGTTGTCTCCCCTGACCATGGTGAAGAAGTCGACGCGGGTGGCCGCCGTCTCGTCCGCCTTGCGGCGTTCGGCTGTGGCGATCCGTTCGGCGATCGGCAAGAGCAATGCCTGTTCGACGAAATCCTGCGTCGCTTCATCCTGCCAGAGCGCATCGAAGATCGCCGCCAGCCGAGCCTTCTCGCGATCGGTGCCGAGCGCCTGGGCATGGCCGATCGAGCCGGAGTCGAGCCGGACCGTGGCCCGGGTCACCGTCACTTCGCCGAGGTTGAAGGGCGCGCCGCCGCCGCCGATGCGGCCGCGGACCATCACCAGCCCGGTCTCGGGTCCGCGCACCGGATGCGCCGCGGGCTTTTCCGGCAAAGCATCCCAGACCGCCGAGAGTTCGCTGCGTTCCGCGCGCGCCAGCAGATCGGCGGCGCGTTTGCGCCCGGATGCCGTCTGTGACGCAGCGTCTGTCCTGTCCGCTAATATCATTGTCGCTTTCCCTAAAATGTCTATTGATATAGACAACCATACAAGCTATGTTTAGTCCTAAATCGGTGTCGTGACAAGCGTGTGACATCGGGCGCGGGAAATGGCGGGAACGAATGGCAGGTTTGAAGCAGGTGCAAAGGCAGACCGGTGTGGCGCTCTGGCGTCAGATCGCTGACCGGATTCGCGAGACGATCGGCAACGGTACCTATGACGAAACCGGAATGGTGCCGCCGGAAACGGTCCTGGCGCTGCAATTCGGCGTCAACCGACATACGGTGCGCAGCGCTTTGGCGGCCCTGGCGCAGGAAGGCATCGTCCGTGCGGTACAAGGTCGCGGCACGCTGATCGAGCGCAAGGAGCGGCTGAATTTTCCGATCACCCGGCGCACCCGCTTCACTTCAGGCATCGGCGACCAGGCGCGCGAAATGCGCAGCCTTCTGCTCGATGAGGTGCAGGAGGAAGCCAGCGCCGAGGTCGCCCGCTGGCTGGGTCTGAAGCAGGGGGAGCAGGTGATCCGGCTGGAAACATTGCGCCAGGCAGACAAGCGGCCGGTTTCAAAGGCGACGAGCTGGTTTCCCGCCGCACGCTTCGCCGGGATCGGCGAGGCCTATCGCAAGCGCGAATCGATCACCAAGGCCTTCGCCGATCTTGGCCTGTCGGATTATGTCCGTGCGACGACCGAAGTGACGGCCGCCCATGCGAACACGGCGGATCTCGCCGATCTGGAACTGACCCCCGGCGCGATCCTTCTGATCGCCAAGGCGATGAACACCGATCTCGACGGTGTGCCGGTGCAATATTCGATCAGCCGGTTTGCGGCCGACCGGGTGCAGTTCACCATCGAGAACTAAAGCATGTCGCGCAAAAGTGTGCAGCGGTTTTGCCAGGCAAAGCGCGAAGCGCTTTTGCCGCAACGACATGCGTAAAACAAAGAGCTAAAGCGCGTCGCATAAATCAAGTTGACGCGACGCGCTTTGAGAACAGCCTTCCCTGTCGGAACAGGGAAGGCGATTGCATTCAGTGTGCGCCGGACATGTCGCCGAGCACTTCCTTCGAGGCGACGGTGGAATCCGCCTTCAGCTTGTAGACCATCGGCACGCCGGTCGCGAGATTGAGGGCGAGCACGCCTTCCTTGGTCAGCTTGTCGAGTACCATGACCAGCGAGCGCAGCGAATTGCCGTGTGCGGCAACCAGCACCTTCTCGCCGCGCAGCACCCGCGGCAGGATTTCGGTCAGGTAATAGGGCCAGACGCGGGCGCCTGTGTCGCGCAGGCTTTCGCCGCCGGGCGGCGGGACGTCATAGGAGCGGCGCCAGATATGCACCTGTTCCTCGCCCCATTTGGCGCGGGCGTCGTCCTTGTTGAGGCCGGAGAGATCGCCATAGTCGCGCTCGTTCAGCGCCTGGTCGCGGATCGTCGGCAGATCGGGCTGGCCGACCTTGTCGAGGATGAGCTTCAGCGTGTGCTGCGCGCGCACCAGCACCGAGGTATAGGCGACGTCGAATTTGATTCCGTATTCGGCCAGTGCCTTACCGCCGGCATTGGCTTCCTCGATGCCGAGCGCCGTCAGATCGGGATCCTTCCAGCCGGTGAAGAGATTCTTCAGGTTCCAGTCACTCTGGCCGTGGCGAACGAGGACGAGGGTACCGCTCATGAATATGCCTCCGAGATGTCGTTATTGAGGGGAAAGCCCGAGCACGTCGAGCATGGAATAGAGACCCGGCTTCTTGTCGCGCGCCCAGAGCGCTGCCTTGATGGCGCCGCGCGCAAAGATCGACCGGTCGGCGGCGCTGTGCGACAGGGTGACGATCTCGCCTTCGCCGGCGAAAAGCACCGAATGCTCGCCGATGACGGAGCCGCCGCGCAGCGTCGCAAAACCGATCGTGCCCGCCTCGCGGGCGCCGGTATGGCCGTCGCGCACCCGGACCGATTTCGAGGCGAGATCGATATTGCGGCCCTTGGCCGCCGCTTCGCCGAGCAGAAGCGCGGTGCCGGAAGGGGCGTCGACTTTGTGCTTGTGGTGCATTTCCAGGACTTCGATATCCCAATCAACAGGATCGAGCGCCCGCGCTGCCTGCTCGGTCAGCACGCTGAGCAGATTGACCCCGAGGCTCATATTGCCGGACTTGACGATACGGGCATGGCGGGCTGCCGCGGCGATCCTGGCGTCGTCTTCGGCCGAACAGCCTGTGGTGCCGACGACATGAACGATGCGGGCCTGCGCGGCCAGGCCCGAGAATTCCGCTGTTGCGGCCGGCGAGGTGAAGTCGAGCACGCCTTCGGCATGCAGAAAGGCATTGAGCGGATCGTCGCCGATGATGATGCCGCTCGGGCCGAGACCGGCAATCTCGCCGGCATCCTTGCCGATAAAGGGCGAGCCGGTGCGCTCGACCGCCGCATGCAGCGTCGCGCCCTCGATGGAATGGATGAGCCGGATCAGTGTCTGCCCCATGCGCCCGGCTGCGCCAACCACCACCAGTTTCATCGCAGCATCGCTCATGTCAGTCTCACCAGGTCAGTTTGAATCGGAGGCCGAAGGCCTCTGCAGATTGTTGAGGCGAGCGTAAAGACCGTCGCTGACCTTCGCAAGCGTCTCGTGATTGCCTTCCTCGACGACGCGGCCTTGCTGCATGACGACGATCTTGTCGGCGCGAACCACGGTCGAAAGCCGGTGAGCGATGACGACGACGGTGCGCCCGGTCATTGCCTCGTCGAGCGCCTTCTGCACGGCCGCTTCGGATTCGGTATCGAGCGCAGACGTCGCCTCGTCGAGCAGCAGGATCGGCGCATTGCGCACCAGCGCGCGCGCAATCGACAGCCGCTGGCGCTGACCGCCCGAAAGCGTCACGCCGTTTTCGCCGACCGGCGTGTCGTAACCCTGCGGCTGCGCTGAGATGAAGTCATGTGCATAGGCAAGCCGGGCCGCTTCTTCCACGTCGGCATCGCTCGCTTCCGGCCGGCCATAGCGGATATTGTCGCGGATCGTGCCCTCGAACAGGTAGGGCTGCTGCGAGACATAGGCGAGCTGATGGCGCAGCGATTTCTTGGTGATGTGGGCGATGTCCTGTCCGTCGATCAGGATCTCGCCCTCGCGCGGATCGTAAAAGCGCGGAATGAGGTTGATGACCGTGGATTTGCCGGCCCCCGAAGGACCGACCAGCGCCGTGGTCGCGCCGCCCTCGGCGATGAAGCTCACACCGCTCAGCACGCTCTCACTGCCGTAGCCGAAGGACACATTGCGGAATTCGATCCGGGCTTGCGTCACCGTCAGCGGCTGGGCATCCGGCAGGTCGCGCTGGCGCGGCTCCATGTCGAGCAATTCGTAGATCATCCGCGCATTGACGACGGCGCGCTCCATCTGCACCTGCAGGCGGGCAAGCCGGCGGGCGGGGTCATAGGCAAGCAGCAGCGCCGTGACGAAGGAGAAGAAGGCGCCCGGCGGCACATTGTAGTAGATCGAGCGGTAGGCGGCATAGGCCAGCACGCTGGCAACGGCAAAACCCGCGAAACTTTCGGTCAGCGGAGAGGTGCGTTCGGAAAGCCGGGCAATCCGGTTCGCCCTGTTTTCGGCACCCTTGATAAGCTTGGTGACCTTGCGCTCCAGTTCGTCTTCCATCGTGAAGGCCTTCACGATGGCGATGCCCTGGATCGTCTCCTGCATGGCGCCGAGAACGTGGCTGTTCAAATGCACCGCCTCGCGGGTCGCCGAGCGCAGCCGCTTGGAAACATAGCGCAGCGCATAAAGCAGCGGCGGGGCCATGATGAACACCGCAAGGCTGAGCAACGGATCCTGGAGGATCATCACGGCGAGCAGCGACACGAAGGTCAGCAGGTCGCGCACCGTCGAGGTGATCGTCAGGTTGAGCACGTCGCGGATGCCGCTGACGTTCTGGCTCACCTGCGCGGCGATATGGGCTGAGCGCGCCTCGCTGAAGAAGCCGACCGACAGCGTCATCAGATGCGAATAGAGCCGGCGCTGGTAACGCGCGACGATGTCGTTGCCGACCTTGGACAGCGCCACCGCCTGGCCGTAGCTCGCAAAGCCGCGCAGCACGAAGGCGATGAAGATCGAAAGACAGATGATCCAGACGACGTCGGCGCGCCTGTTGGCGAAGGCCTCATCGATGATCGCCCGCATGATCCAGGCAGTAAACGCCGTCGAAAGCGCCACGACGATCAGGCAGGCAATCGCAAAGACATAGCCCCAGAGATGGTCGCGGCCGTTTTCAGCGATGATGCGCTTGAGGATGCCGGTTACGGTATCGCTGCTGACGCTCTGCGTTCTGCTTTCCGCCGCTTCCAAATATCGGGTTTCCTGTCTCGCGCCAAACGCGGCGCAGGGTGCGACGCGTACTTTTGCCGGCTCTATAAAGAGTTGGGATTGGTTTGGCTAGAGCGCCGCCCGCCCGGATGGCGCGCGCGCCGGGCTCAGCGCCGCCAGCGGCGGCCTTCCGTCGAGACGCCGAAATTCGCCGGCATGCGGGCATATGAGGAAAGCCCGGCAAGCGCTGCCAGCGGATGCGTCACCACATAGGTCGGGATGGTGCGAAGCAGTGCTGTATGCGGCGCCTTGTCCTCGAAGGCCAAGCGGAATTCCGGCCTCCTCAGCGCCGGCAGGATCTTCTGCGAGATGCCGCCTGAGAGATAAACGCCGCCGCGCGCCATGAACACCATCGCCATGTCGCCCGCCACCCGGCCGAGATAGGTGGCAAACAGCGAGACGGTCTCGACCGCCGCCTTGTCGCTGCCGGCAAGCGCGTGCGAGGTGATGTCGGCGGGATCCTTCATGGTCGGCTGGATGCCGTCGACCACGCAGATGGCATGGTAGAGGTTGACGAGGCCGCGCCCGCAAAGGATCTGCTCGGCCGACACGCGCCCTTCGATCGTCTCGATATGCGGGAAGATTTGATAGTCGCGTTTGCTGCGCGGTCCGAGATCGACATGGCCGCCTTCGCCGGGAACCGGGATCCAGCTGTGCTGGGCATGCACCAGCCCGCCGACGCCGAGCCCGGTGCCGGGTCCAAGCACGACGCGCGACGCGATCATGTCGCCGGTGGCCTCGCCGATGCGTTCGCGGTTCGCATCCGAAAGAGCGGCGACTGCGAGCGCCTGCGCCTCGAAATCGTTGACGACCAGCACGTCCTCCATGCCGAGGCCTTCGATCATCGTCTTTGGCCGCACCACCCAGTCGCAATTGGTCAGCGGGATCTCGTCGTCGTTGATCGGGCCGGCGACGGCAAGGATCGCCGAACGCGGCTGCACGGCGGTCTTGTCGAGCACCCCTTGCTGGATCGCCTCGTCGATCGTGGCGAAATCCGCCGTGCGCACGTTCGGAAACTGCTTCGGCTCGGCATAGGCGTCGGTCAGGATGGAGAAGCGGGCATTCGTGCCGCCGATATCGCCGATCAGGATCGGGAAAGGCAGCGGAGCGGTGCTGTGGTTCGGTTTTGGCATGGCCGGTTCCGTGCTGATCAGGCTTCGAGTGTGGGAAGAAGTTTTATAGCGGTCGCGTGATTGAGCGCCATCGGAATATCGTAAACGATGGCGAGCCGCATCAGCGCCTTGACGTCGACATCGTGCGGCATCGGCGTCAACGGGTCGACGAAGAAGATCAGGGCTCCGACCTCGCCGGTCGAAATCAGCGCGCCGATCTGCTGGTCGCCGCCAAGTGGTCCGCTTTTCAATCTTGTGACGTCGAGATCCGGGGCGGCGTCGAGCACGCGCCCGCCGGTCGTGCCGGTGGCGACGATCTTCCAGCGGGAGAGAATGTCGCTGTGGGCGCGGGCGAACGCCGCCATGTCGTCTTTCTTCTGGTCATGCGCAATCAATGCAAGGCATTTGCCGCCGGCCATGAATCCTATCTCCGCCCAAGCAATTCAATCGATTTGACCGCTTCTATACCAAGAGTTTGCGATTTGAAAGACAGCCCACTGTTCCTCCGCCTCGGCCGTTCTCATTGGATCGACGGCTTGTCGTTCGGAACCGGGCCGACATCCGGCAGTGCCTCATCGGGATCGGCGGCCGGCTCTGCTGCCGGAGCGGCAGTCAGCGCGCTTGCGGCGGAGGGCCCGCCATAGGTGGCGGCCTGCATCGAGGTGACGGAGGCGGCATCGAGCACGGCGGCGCAGGCTTTCGGCAGGTCGGACACCATCATCTCGCGCGGCGGCTTCGGCGGCTTGGCACCGGGCTTCGGCGGTTTCGGCGGCGCCCAGGGGGCCGGCGTGAACCACCAGGCGAGCGACTTGTCGCAGCCGTCGCCGGCGGCAACAGGCGCCTGCGGCGTGCATCCGGCCGCACCGGCCGGGCATTTGATGCGGATGTGGAAATGCGAGTCATGGCCGTATTCCGGCCGAAGCTTGCCGAGGTTGGTGCGGTCGCCCGTCCAGGTGTCGCACATCTTCTTCTTGATCGCCGGGTTGACGAAGATGCGCTCCACCTCGGGATAGCTTGCCGCCAGCATCAGCAGCCGCGCCCGCGATTGCGTCCACACATTGGGGTCGACGGTCAGGAACTTGTCCTTCTGCAGCATGGTGGTGAAGGGCAGGTCCTCGCGCTCCTTGGCCGTCATGCGGCGCGCCGGCATCGGCGTGAACCAAACGTCGGCATCGAGGCCGATCTGGTGCGAGGCATGACCGTTGAACATCGGCCCGCCGCGCGGCTGCGCTATGTCGCCGACGAGAAGGCCCGGCCAGCCGGCATATTTGACCCCATCCTGTGAAAGGCGTTCGAGCAGCGAAATCATCGCCGGATTGCCCCAGCGTCGATTGCGCGAAAGCCGCATCGCCTCCCAGGTCGGCCCGTCGGCCGGCAGCGCCACCGCACCCGTCATGCAGCCCTTGGCGTAAAACCCGATCGGCTGCGCCGGTCCCTGCGTCGGCAGGCCGACGGCGCCGAACTGGCCCTTGGCGCTGCCGGGGCTCGGCGTCTTTTGCTCGGCGCCGACATCGCCGGCGGCAAGGCTCGCGCCGATTGCGCCGGCAAGCGTCAGTTTGCCGAATGTCCTGAAAGCCTGAGCGAAGCCGAAAGCCATGCTGTTTCCTTGAGAAGTGATTTGCGTTCGAATCTATCGTGAAAAGTGATTTTGGTGAATCGATGTTTTGGCTGGCGGGGATAGCAGGCAACGGTGACGGATCGCCGCAGCGTTGCACCGCAAGTTGCGAGGGTCGCGACGCCAACGGCTCAAATTTTCGCGAGTCCGGCAAAAACCAAACTCTCACCTGTTTTTCGCCTGTATTTTTCGTATTGTCGAACCCACCAATAATGAGGGGAAAGCGTGAATGGCGGCTTTGTGGTCGAAGATCGGTTTGTTTGTATCGCTTGCGGGTGTCTTGGCGCCCATGACCGCAACGGGTCAGGACCAGCCGTTTCAGATCGGCAGTTCCGTCATCAGTGAGATGAAGTACAAGCCGGGCTTTGCGCATTTCGACTACGTCAATCCCAATGCCCCAAAAGGCGGAGACCTGCGCCTTTCTGCAAGCGGCGCTTTCGACACCTTCAATCCTATCCTTGCCAAAGGCCAGATAGCGGCAGGGCTCTCGCTCGTCTACGACACGTTGATGAAGCCGACCGATGACGAGCTCCTTGTCTCCTATGGTCTGCTTGCCGAGGGGCTGTCCTATCCGGATGACGTCTCAAGCGCGACCTTTCGCCTGCGCAAGGAAGCGACATGGGCGGATGGCCAGCCGATAACGCCCGACGACGTCATCTTCAGTCTGGATAAGACGAAGGAATTAAACGCTGCCACCGCGAACTATTACCGGCACGTGGTGAAGGCCGAAAAGACGGGCGATCGCGACGTCACTTTCACCTTCGACGAAAAGAACAATCGCGAGCTCCCGAATATTCTCGGCCAGTTGGTGATCGTGCCGAAACATTGGTGGGAGGGGCAGGGGCCGGACGGCAAGCCGCGCGACATCTCAAAGACGACGCTCGAGCCTGTGATGGGATCGGGGCCTTATAAGATCGCATCCTTTTCGTCCGGCGCGACGATCCGTTATGAACTGCGCGACGATTATTGGGGCAAGGATCTCAATGTGAATGTCGGCCAGAACAATTTCCGCAACGTCATTTACACCTATTTCGGCGATCGCGATGTCGAATTCGAAGCCTTTCGCGCCGGCAATAGTGACTACTGGCAGGAGACTACGGCGTCCCGCTGGGCGACGGGTTATGATTTTCCCGCAGTGAAGGAAGGACGCGTCAAGAAAGAAGAGGTTGCAAATCCGCTGCGCTCCACCGGCATCCTGCAAGCGCTCGTGCCCAATATGCGGCGTGACCTTTTCAAGGATGAACGGGTCCGTGAGGCGCTGAATTACGGCCTCGATTTCGAGGAGCTGAACCGGACCGTTGCCTTCAACAGCTACAAGCGCATCGACAGCTACTTCTGGAACACCGAACTCGCCTCCTCCGGCCTGCCGCAGGGGCGTGAACTGGAAATACTGCAGGCCATGAAGGACAAGGTGCCGCCTGAGGTCTTCACGACGCCCTACACCAATCCGGTTGGGGGCGATCCGCAGAAAAGCCGCGACAACCTCCGCAAGGCGATTGCATTGCTCAAAGAAGCCGGATGGGAGATCAAGAACAATCGCATGGTCAATGGCAAGACCGGTCAGCCGATGAGTTTCGAGATCCTGTTGTCCAGCCCCGTATTGGAGCGCTGGGCGGTGCCCTATGCCAACAATCTCAAGAAAATCGGCATCGATGCGCGGGTGCGCACAGTCGACGCCTCGCAAGCCGTCAACCGCGAACGCAGTTTCGATTACGACATGATCTGGAATGTCTGGGCGGAGACGATGAACCCGGGCAACGAGCAAGCAGATTATTGGGGGTCGGGTTCGGTCGACCAGCAGGGCTCCCACAATTATGCGGGCATCGCCAATCCGGCGGTCGATGAGCTCATCCACATGATCATCTTCGCACCCAATCGTGCGGAACAGGTCGCAGCGATCAAGGCAATGGATCGCGTATTGCTGGCAAACCACTACGTCATCCCGCTGTTCTATCGCGATACCTATAACCTCGCCTATTGGAACACGATTACGCATCCCACCGACTTCCCGACCTATGGACTGGGTTTCCCGGAAGCCTGGTGGTCCGCCTCGGCAAAATGAGCGGGCTTGCAATGCAGGGGCCGTGGGCTCCAAATGGCACGAACGAATCACGACACGCCGGCAGGGCCGGCAAGGGAAGGCTGGCGGATTGAGCGGCATTGGACTGGACGGCGGGCAGACAAGAATGAAATTTCCGGAGGCTGAAAGCTGATGGGCGCTTATGTCATTCGTCGCCTGCTTTTGATGATCCCGACCATTGTCGGCATCATGGCGATTTCATTCATCGTCATTCAGTTCGCCCCCGGCGGCCCGGTCGAGCAGGTGATCGCGCAATTGACCGGTCAGGCCGATAGTGCCGACCAGCGCCTGTCCGGCGGCGGCGACCTTCTCGGCGGCGGCGGCAGCGACGAAGGCTCCAAATATCGCGGCGCCCAGGGGCTCGATCCGGAGCTGATCGCCAAGCTCGAAAAGCAGTTCGGCTTCGACAAGCCGCCGCTGACGCGTTTCGGCGAGATGATGTGGAATTACATCCGCTTCGATTTCGGCGAGAGCTTCTTCCGCAATACCTCCGTGCTCAATCTCATCAAGGAGAAGCTGCCGGTGTCGATCTCGCTCGGCATCTGGATCCTGATCTTCTCCTATGCCATCTCCATCCCGCTCGGCATCCGCAAGGCGATCAAGGATGGATCGACCTTCGACGTCTGGACGTCGGGCGTCATCGTCGTTGGTTACGCCGTGCCGAGCTTCCTCTTCGGCATTCTGCTGATCGTGCTTTTCGCCGGCGGCTCCTTCTATGACTGGTTTCCGCTGCGCGGTCTGGTCTCCGACAATTTCGACCAACTGGCCTGGTGGCAGAAGCCGCTCGATTATTTCTGGCACCTCACCCTGCCGCTGATCTCGCTGTCGCTGGCCGCCTTCGCCACGACGACGCTGCTGACGAAGAACTCCTTCATCGAGGAGATCAAGAAGCAGTATGTGGTTACCGCCCGCGCCAAAGGCCTGAATGAGCGGCAGGTGCTTTACGGCCATGTGTTCCGCAACGCCATGCTGATCATCATCGCCGGTTTTCCCGGCGCCTTCATCTCCGCCTTCTTCACCGGCTCGCTGTTGATCGAAAACATCTTCTCGCTGGATGGTCTCGGCCGTCTCGGCTATCTCTCGGTCGTCAACCGGGATTACCCGATCGTCTTCGCCACGCTCTATATCTTCTCGCTGCTCGGCCTCGTCGTCAGCCTGGTTTCCGACCTGATCTATACCTGGATCGATCCGCGCATCGATTTCGAGCGGAGGGATGTCTGATGGACGCCGCCGCAAATCCTGCTGTCGCAACACCCGTCAAGCGGCCGCGCAAGGGCCTGCTGTCACCGACCAACATTCGCCGCTGGCAGAATTTCCGGGCGAACGGCCGCGGTTACTGGTCGCTGTGGCTGTTCCTGCTGCTGTTCATCCTCAGTCTGTTTGCCGAATTCCTCGCCAACGACCGGCCGATCATCGCCTCCTACAAGGGCGAGATCCTGTTTCCGGTTCTGGTCGACTATCCAGAGGAGAAGTTCGGCGGCTTTCTCGCCGAGACCGACTACCGATCTTCGGTGATCGCAGACGAGATCAATGCCAATGGCTGGATGGTCTGGCCGCCGATCCGCTATTCCTACCGCTCGGTCAACTCGAACATTCCGCATTCGGCGCCGACCGCCCCCTTCTGGCTGATGAGCAAGGAGGAGCGGTGCTCCGGTTATCCTGAAGGGGTGAACGATCCTGCCTGCACGCTCGGCAATCTCAACTGGCTCGGCACCGACGACCAGGCCCGCGACGTGCTGGCGCGCGTCATTTACGGTTTCCGCATATCGGTGCTCTTCGGCCTGGCTCTGACCATCTGCTCGGCGATCATCGGCGTGACGGCAGGCGCCGTGCAGGGCTATTTCGGCGGCTGGACCGATCTCCTGCTGCAGCGCTTCATCGAGATCTGGTCGTCGATGCCGGTGCTTTACATCCTGCTCATCATCGCCGCCATTCTGCCGCCCGGCTTCTTCGTGCTGCTCGGCATCATGCTGCTCTTTTCCTGGGTCGGCTTCGTCGGCATCGTGCGCGCCGAATTCCTGCGCGCCCGCAATTTCGAATATGTCCGCGCCGCCCGCGCGCTCGGTGTCAACAACCGCACCATCATGTGGCGCCACATGCTGCCGAACGCCATGGTGGCGACGCTGACCTTCCTGCCCTTCATCCTCTCCGGATCGATCACGACGCTGACGTCGCTGGATTTCCTCGGCTTCGGCATGCCGCCTGGCTCCCCTTCGCTCGGCGAAATGATCGCCCAGGGCAAAAGCAACCTGCAGGCGCCGTGGCTCGGGCTGACGGCTTTCTTTGCCATGTCGATCATGCTGTCCCTGCTGATCTTCATCGGCGAAGCCGTGCGCGATGCCTTCGATCCGAGGAAGACGTTTCAATGAGTGACATGACAGAACCGCTCCTTTCCGTCCGCGATCTCTCGGTTGCCTTTCATCAGGGCGGCCAGACCTCGCTTGCCGTCGATCGCATCTCCTTCGATATCGCCAAGGGTGAAGTCGTGGCGCTGGTCGGCGAATCCGGCTCCGGCAAGTCCGTCTCGGCCAACTCGATCCTGCGGCTTCTGCCTTATCCCTCGGCCAGCCATCCCTCCGGCGAGATCGTGTTCAAGGGCAAGGATCTCTTGAAGGCATCGGAACGTGCGTTGCGCGAGGTGCGCGGCAACGACATCACCATGATTTTCCAGGAGCCGATGACCTCGCTCAATCCGCTTCATACGATCGAGAAGCAGATTGCCGAGATCCTGGCACTGCACCAGGGGCTGACCGGCCAGCCAGCGCGCCAGCGTATACTGGAATTGTTGAACCAGGTCGGCATCCGCGAGCCGGAGAAGCGATTGAAGGCCTATCCGCACGAACTGTCAGGCGGCCAGCGCCAGCGCGTCATGATCGCCATGGCGCTCGCCAACCGGCCGGAACTGCTGATCGCCGACGAGCCGACCACGGCGCTTGACGTTACCGTTCAGGCGCAGATCCTCGAGCTGTTGCGGCAGCTGAAGGGCGAACACGGCATGTCGATGCTGTTCATCACCCATGATCTCGGCATCGTGCGCAAATTCGCCGATCGCGTCTGCGTCATGACCAAGGGCAAGATCGTCGAAACCGGAACGGTCGAGGAGGTCTTCGCCAATCCGAAGCACGACTATACCCGCCATCTGCTTGCCTCCGAACCGCGCGGCGAGCCGCCGCTCGCCGACCCCGCCAAGCCGATGGTGATGGAAGGCTCCGACATTCGCGTCTGGTTCCCGATCAAGGCAGGGCTGATGCGCCGCGTCGTCGATCACGTGAAAGCGGTCGACGGCATCGATCTTTCGCTGCGGGCCGGGCAGACGCTCGGTGTCGTTGGCGAGTCCGGTTCCGGCAAGACCACGCTCGGCCTGGCGCTCACCCGGCTGATTTCCTCGCAAGGGCGGATCGCCTTTGTCGGCAAGGATATAGCCGGCTATTCGTTCAGCGAGATGCGGCCGTTGCGCAACCAGCTGCAGGTGGTCTTCCAGGATCCTTACGGGTCGCTCAGCCCCCGCATGTCGGTCGGCGATATCGTCGCCGAAGGGCTGAAGGTGCATGAGCGCTCGTTGACAGCGGAAGAGCGCGACCAGCGCGTCTGCTGGGCGCTGGAGGAAGTCGGACTCGATCCCCTGACCCGCTGGCGTTACCCGCACGAATTTTCCGGTGGCCAGCGCCAGCGCATCGCGATTGCCCGCGCTATGGTGCTGAAACCGCGCTTCGTCATGCTCGACGAGCCGACCTCCGCGCTCGACATGAGCGTGCAGGCCCAGGTGGTCGATCTCCTGCGCGATCTGCAGAAGAAGCATGACCTCGCCTATCTCTTCATCAGCCACGACCTGAAGGTGGTGAAGGCGCTTGCCAACGACGTCATCGTCATGCGTTTCGGCAAGGTGGTCGAGCAGGGCCCGTCATCGCAAATCTTCCGCGCGCCGAAGGACGAATACACCAGGGCGCTGATGGCGGCCGCCTTCAACATCGAGGCGGTGCCGACATCCGCCGTGCAGCAGTAAAGATCATCATGCCGACACTTCCTCCCGTTCTCGTCGATATCAAGTTCAATCCCGAAGGCGTTGCCCGCGCGCTGGAGACGGCCTTTTCCGATCGCGGCAGCATCAATCTCGCAAACCCTGCCGATCGGGGGCGTGATCTCAGCGAAGCAGAATATGCGCTGCTCTGGAAGCCTGATGCCGACCTTTTCGCTCGGGCGCCGAAGCTCAAGGTGATCTTCTCGGGCGGCGCCGGCGTCGACCACATCATCGGCATGAACGGCCTGCCCGAGATCCCGATCGTCCGTTTCGTCGACCGCAGCCTGACGACCCGCATGAGCGAATGGGTGGTCATGCAATGCCTGATGCATCTGCGCGGGCAGTACGCCCATGACAGCCACCAGCGGCAGCGCCAATGGGCCAAGCTGATCGCGCCTGAGGCGGCGGAGGTCACGGTCGGCGTCATGGGCCTCGGCATTCTCGGGCTGGATGCGGTCGCCAAGCTGAAGGTCATGGGGTTTAACGTTATCGGCTGGTCGCGCACCCGCAAGGAGATCGACGGCGTCGAAACCTTCGATGCCGGCGCCTTGGATAGCTTCCTCGGGAAGACCGACATCCTGGTCGGCCTCCTGCCGCTGACCCCTGAGACGACAGGCTTTTATGATAGCGGGCTATTTAAGAAGCTGCGTCGCAACGGCGCGCTCGGGCGCCCAGTCTTCATCAATGCCGGCCGCGGCAAAAGCCAGGTCGAAGCCGATATCGTTTCTTCAATCCGCGACGGCACCCTCGGCGGCGCTTCCCTCGATGTCTTCGAGGCGGAGCCGCTTGGTTCAGACAACCCGCTGTGGGAACTGGAAAACGTCTTCATCACGCCGCACGACGCGGCGGTTTCGGAAGAAAACGCGCTGTTCCGTCACGTCGAGACGCAAATCGCCCGTTTCGAGCGCGGCGAGCCGCTGCAATTCCTGGTCGACCGCGCCGTCGGCTATTAGAGCATGTCAGGCAAAACTGTGCCGCGGGTATGCGATAACGACATGCGTACAAACAAAGGGCTGAAGCGCTAAGAGCGAATCTGAACGATCGCGACGCGCTTTTAGGCATCGGGAACCTTCCACACAGCCGACCGTTTTCTCTGCGGAAGTTCTTTGGGCCGGATCGGCCTGTCAAGACAGCGGAAGGAGACGATGATGGCGCATCAGACGGAAACACGCTGGGAAAAGTCCGACGGCAAGCTTCATCGGGAAGAACAGATCCCGCCGGTGAAGGCAAGGCAAGGCCGCGCGGGTTATCGCATCCTGCTGGTGCTACTCGCCGCACTGGTGCTCGCTTTCGTCGTCTGGATCCCCGTCGAGATTTGGGGCAAGCGCGAAGCAGCCGAGGTGGCGCCGCAGCAGCCTGGCCAGCAGTTGCAGTCGCAGCAGCCTAACACGGCACCTGCGCCAACACTGCAAAACGGCACTGCGGTTCCGACCGAGACTGAGAACACGGCGCCGGGCGCCCCCGGTGTTGCGCCTGCAGCCCCGGCCCAGCCGGCGACACCGGCACAATAAACAGTCGGTGGACGACACCTCGCATCCCGCCGCCATGCGCGGCGGGATGCTTGTTGTTTTGTCTGGACTTTGTCTGTCGATTTTTCGATAACAAGGCGCACGAGCCGGTTCGTGCGCCGGCCGGGAACTTCGCAAACACCCGGGAATTTGGCAGCACCTGACCGGAGTGGACAGGGGCAGGGATTTTATGGCCAGGACCGATATTGCAAGACGCGTCTACAATCATGCCTGGAAACTCGATCCGATCATCCGCAGCCTGATCGATACCGACTTCTATAAACTCCTGATGCTGCAGATGATCTGGAAGCTCTATCCGGATGTGAACGCATCCTTCACGCTCATCAACCGCACCAAGCGCGTGCGGCTGGCCGATGAGATCGACGAAGGCGAATTGCGCGACCAGCTCGATCATGCCCGCACACTGAAACTCTCCAAGAAAGAGATGATCTGGCTGGCGGGTAACAGTTTTTACGGCCGCGCGCAGATCTTCGAGCCGGAATTCCTTGCCTGGCTTTCCAACTTCCAGCTCCCCGAATATGAGCTGTCGAAGAAAGACGGGCAGTATGTCCTGGATTTCCACGGGTCCTGGAAAGAAACCACCATGTGGGAGATCCCCGCACTCGCCATCGTCAACGAGCTGCGGTCGCGTTCGGCGATGAGAGCGCTCGGTCCCTTCACCCTCGATGTGCTCTATGCCCGCGCCAAGGCGAAGATGTGGTCGAAGGTCGAGCGGCTGAAGGAATTGCCGGGCTTGCGCATCTCCGATTTCGGCACCCGCCGCCGTCACAGTTTCCTCTGGCAGCGCTGGTGCGTCGAGGCGCTGAAGGAAGGCATCGGCCCGGCCTTTACCGGCACCAGCAACGTCTTGCTGGCGATGGATTCCGATCTCGAGGCCGTCGGCACCAATGCGCACGAACTGCCGATGGTGGCTGCCGCCCTTGCGCAAACCGACGAGCAGTTGCGCAACGCGCCCTACAAGATCCTGCGCGACTGGAACAAGCTTTATGGCGGCAACCTTCTGATCGTCCTGCCGGATGCTTTCGGCACTGCCGCTTTCCTGCGCGACGCGCCGGAATGGGTCGCCGACTGGACCGGCTTCCGCCCCGACAGCGCCCCGCCGATCGAAGGCGGTGAAAAGATCATCGACTGGTGGAAGAAGATGGGCCGCGATCCGCGCCAGAAGCTGTTGATCTTCTCCGACGGTCTCGATGTCGACGCCATCATCGACACCTACCGGCATTTCGAAGGCCGCGTGCGCATGAGCTTTGGCTGGGGCACCAACCTGACGAATGATTTTTCCGGCTGCGCGCCGACCGAGATCTCAGGTCTCAATCCGATCTCGGTCGTCTGCAAGGTCAGCGACGCCGACGGCCGCCCGGCGGTAAAACTCTCCGACAATCCGCAGAAGGCCACAGGCGACCCGGCAGAGGTCGAGCGCTACCTGAAATTCTTCGGCGCCGAGGACCGGATCGATCAGACCGTTCTGGTGTAGGCAAGCGACACGGCGCCGCCATCCCGCGGCACATTGTTATGCCCGGCCATCGCATCCTCGATCGACCAGCCGAAGCGCCAGGCGTCGAACATCGAGTACCATTCCTGGAAATCGGTGATCGGCAGGATATCCGGTTTCGACATCGGATTGTCGGCCAGGCTGCGGCCACGCGCACGGTCCCGGACGCCACGCTCCTGCATCTCAAGTAGAGTCTCGAACATCGTCACCCCCTTGGTCCAATCCGATAGATTTATGCAATCATGCTAATAAAGCGTTGTCGAGTCCGGATACGATAATTGGAGTTTTTCACAGGATTAGCCCCAAATCGCTAGTTCACGGGTAACGGCGATCGCAACGGCCCGGGATCATGCGATCAGCAAGAATTGCGTGACGGGGAGGCTCGGCTTCCTGGCTGGGGTCCGCCACCGAGCCTCCCGGCTAGCCGAGCTTGAAGAAGCCGGCAGCGCCGACACGTTGCCGCCTTCCGGCCGACGCGATCCAACCAAGATGATGGAGAGGGTTAAAGGGCCGTTAATATCCACCGGACCTGTCCCGATCCCACGCAATCCCGGACGGAGACGGCGGCATTCCCGGCTTGTCAGGCAGCCAGTCTCCGAAACCGGGTTCTGATCCGGTCGAGGTAATAATGGCCTGGAGACGGCGCCACTGTCATCGCATGGGCTTCCGAGGACGGAACGCCTTCGAACAGCCGCTCCTCGCCATTCTTGAAGCAAATCCTGAGCCGCCCGTCGTCCTGGCTGAAATAGACTGATTTGATGATCTTCGACTTTACCGAAAGTTCTTCCACCTGTTTAATCTCCTTTTTTTGTTTGGCAGAAGATAAACCCAAACGTGCAAAGACGCGGTGAAGCGGCATGGTAAAAAATCAGGAATCGTTCGAGGCGCTGTCGAGCCTCGGCATACGCGGGTCCCCAACGCCTCACGACACGCCCCGCATTTGACAGCATCATATTTTAATGACGATATCTTCGACTCAGCGGCGAGCGGCAGGTGCAGGGGTGACAATGCTGGGTGAAACGATCTCCTTTGTAAGGCGCAATCTATTTCTTGTTTGTGTATTTGTGGTATTAAGTTGCGCAATAGTAGTATTTTCTGAGTATAACGAGAGCAGCCACGGCGGTTCAACTCAGTTTTTTATTGCGCTATATGTAGGCTATTGCGTCTAGGCTACTATATTGAACGGAACCGGGCGAGTGCAGATCAGCCAGGGCATGGTTGGGTTTGGCGGCTACATCTGGAAAAATTTCCTTATCCTGCTTGTTGTAATGGCTGTCGCAATCGGCGGCCCTCTTGCATTCGGCGCCGCTTCCTTTTCGATGGGCGCATTTTTGCTGTTATGCGGTGGGCTGTTCGCAATCATCTATCCGTTGCTCCTCGCCCTCGTCGGAACCTGGCCGACTACCGGAATAGCGGGTTCCAAGAGCGGACTTGCAGAAGCTTTCGCTAGAGGCCAACATGGCTTCCTTCCAACCTTTTTGCGCCTGTTTGCAGGGATTGTTCTTCCCCCGGTCGTTTCGTTTCTCTTGATGGCCATAGCGGCGTCGATGTCATACGAAGCGGATGCAGTCTTTCAAGGTGGAAAAATAAGCCCCGTCGCTTTGGCCCTCCTGGTTATTTCTCAAAGCCTGGGCACGCTTGGAATATGCTATGCCTCTGTCGTCTTGGCTCGCAAATTCCAGTTTTCCGAGGTCGCGCGGAACTCCTCTCAAGGAGATGCGGTCTCAGAAATCTCGGAAATATTCCGCTAGATATCCATAACCGTGATGACCCGGGATTCTTTTTGGCCGGCAATATCTGGCGGCCCCGAGCCCGATCGCGGCTCATCCTTCGCGAGCGAAGGGGCTTCGTCCGAACCCATCAGATTTGAGCCGGTTCGGTATGGTCCGATGAGAATCGCAGATCTCTGCAAGCCCAGGCTATTCTCATGGTTGCCGCCTCTTCGGGCGCGCGCTATCGATCTTCTTGAAAGCTTGCGGCGCCGCTAAGGACGCAAGAGTTCCACATGCCCGACCTGAGAGAGAAGGGGTATGGCGGACAGGGTGGGATTCGAACCCACGGTACGCTTTCACGTACACACGCGTTCCAGGCGTGCGCCTTAAACCACTCGGCCACCTGTCCTTCTTGGGCGTTCGCGCCTGGATAGGAGCAAATCGTCGGAACGGCGCGATATATACCGATGAATTTTTGTCGATCAACCGAAATCTAACAGTTTTTTGACTTCTTCAGATAAAACTCGCCTCCGCCCGTCCATTGTGCTTCACCCCATCGACGACTATGTAATTCTCAAGGTGGAGAATGGCGCGGCCGGCCGGGATTGTCCGGCATAACGAGCGTCGGAGGAATTGATGCGTTTCCTGTTGCGTCTGGCCAGCCTTGTCGCGCTTGCGGCGGCCGTTATTGCCGGGACCATCGATTCGATCCAGTCGGTTGCGGCCTCCTCGGTGGTGGTGACGCCGATCTCCGATGCCTGGCAGGATGTCAGCCCGGCAACCCTCACATCGCTGCAATCTTTGCTTTCCTATTATATCCACCCGCGTTTCTATGCCTTCATCTTCCAGTGGCTCATGCTGCAGCCGGCCTTTGCCGTTTTCCTGGTGATCGCGCTGCTTCTCTGGATGATCGGCTATAAGAAGCCGCCGGTGGCCGGTCGCTTCACCGCATAGGCAAGCCGTTTTTCCCCCGCGGATCGGCCGGGACCTCGGTCGGGCGCCAATGTTTCCGTAGCCGCGGAATGGCCGGTGGATTGGCTGGAAATTTGGCATCCCGGCGGCGGAGATGTCTAAAATTCAGCCCTCGGGAACGGATTTTCGGCAATCCCTGCAAATCTTTACCAGCCGAAAAATTTCTGGTGAATTTTTCTGTGAGCCATGCAAGGATGCGCGCAGCCAGGCCTCCGGGGGGAGGTCGGTGGTTCCGCAGACATGTCCGGAAAGGACTTGCGGGAGGACCCCTAACGAATAGCAACAACAGGGCTGCACAATGAAAAAATCCCTTCTCACTCTCCTTGCCGTGGCTGCCATGTCGACGACGGCGCTGGCCGCCGATGTCAAGCCGGCGCTGGTTTACGGCACCGGCGGGAAGTTCGATAAGTCCTTCAATGAGGCGGCCTACAACGGTGCCGAGAAGTTCAAGGCCGAGACCGGCATCGCCTATCGCGACTTCGAGCCGACCGGCGACACCCAGGGTGAACAGGCCATCCGCAACTTCGCAAGCCGCGGTTTCAACCCGGTGGTTGCCGTTTCCTTCGCCTGGACCTCGGCCATCGAGAAGGTCGCAGCCGAATTCCCCGATACCAAGTTCATCATCGTTGACGCCGTCGTCGACAAGCCGAACGTCCGCTCCGTGGTCTACAAGGAAGAAGAGGGTTCCTACCTCGTCGGCGTTCTCGCCGGCATGGCGTCGAAGACCGGCAAGGTCGGCTTCGTCGGCGGCATGGACATTCCGCTGATCCGCAAATTCGAATGCGGCTACGAGCAGGGCGCACGCGCCGCCAAGGCCAATGTCGAAGTTTTCCAGAACATGACCGGCACCACGGGTGCAGCCTGGAACGACCCGGTTCGCGGTGGCGAACTCACCAAGAACCAGATCGATCAGGGCGCCGATGTCATTTACGCGGCAGCCGGCGCCACCGGTCTCGGCGTTCTGCAGACGGCTGCCGACAACAAGAAGCTGTCGATCGGCGTCGACTCCAACCAGAACCATCTGCATCCGGGCTCCGTCCTGACCTCGATGGTCAAGCGCGTCGACCTCGCCGTCTACAACGCCTATACCGACACCAAGAACGACAAGTTCACCGGCGGCGTCCAGGCGCTCGGCGTCAAGGAAGATGGTGTTGGCGCCGCAATCGACGACAACAACAAGTCGCTGATCACGCCGGAAATGCAGGCGGCCGTCGACAAGGCCAAGGCCGATATCATCGCAGGCACCATCAAGGTTCACGACTATACCTCGGACAACGCTTGCCCGAAGTGATCCGCGCCCGGATGTAATCGACGATTGAGATCGGGCGTATGGCGGAGGGGATTTTCGCCATACGCCCTTTTCTTATTTGGAGCCTGCAGTGACAGATAAGCCCGCTATCGAGCTTGTCGGCATCGATAAGAAATTCGGTGCCGTCCATGCCAACAAGGACATCAACCTCACCGTTGCCAAGGGGACGATCCACGGCATCATCGGTGAAAACGGCGCCGGAAAATCGACGCTGATGTCGATCATTTACGGTTTTTACCATGCCGACAGCGGCGAGATCCGCGTCAACGGCAATCCCGTTACCATCCGCGACAGCCAGGCGGCGATCGCCACCGGCATCGGCATGGTGCACCAGCATTTCATGCTGGTCGATAATTTCACGGTGCTCGAGAATATCATGCTCGGCGCCGAAGGCGGCATGCTGCTGGCGAGAGGCGTCGCATCGGCCCGCGCCGAACTCAAGCGGCTGGAAACGGAATACGGCCTCGAGGTCGATCCGGACGCGCTGATCGAAGAGCTGCCGGTCGGCCTGCAGCAGCGCGTCGAAATCCTGAAAGCCATGTATCGCGGCGCCGAGATCCTGATCCTCGACGAGCCGACGGGCGTGCTGACGCCGGCCGAAGCCGACCACCTCTTCCGCATTCTCAAGGTGCTGCGCGACCAGGGCAAGACGATCATCCTCATCACCCATAAGCTGCGCGAGATCATGGCGATCACCGACACGGTCTCGGTGATGCGCCGCGGCGAGATGGTCGCGACCCGCAAGACGGCTGAAACGACGGTGGAAGAGCTTGCCGAGCTGATGGTCGGCCGCCGCGTGCTGCTGCGCGTGCAGAAGGGCGAGGCGAACCCGGGAGCGGCTGTGCTCTCCGTCCGCAACCTGACGGTCAAGGACAATCGCGGCGTCACCATGGTCGACAATGTCTCCTTCGACGTGCGCGCCGGCGAGATCGTCGGTATTGCCGGCGTTGCCGGCAACGGCCAGTCCGAATTGCTGGAGGCGATTGCCGGCATCCGCAAGCCCGCCTCCGGCGAAATCCTTCTCGACGGCCAGACGATCGACAAGGCCGATCCCGCCCGCCTGCGCGAGCTCGGCCTCGCCCATATTCCCGAAGACCGCCACCATATGGGTCTGGTTTTGAAATTCGAGGAATACGAAAATTCCGTGCTCGGTTACCACCGCCGTCCGGGCTACAGCAAAGGCCCGCTGCTCGATCTCGAGGCGATCCGCAGGGATGCGATGGAGAAGATCGAAAAATACGATATCCGCCCGCCGAACCCGCGGCTGAAGACAGCGAATTTCTCAGGCGGCAACCAGCAGAAGATCGTCGTTGCCCGCGAAATCGAGCGCGATCCGAAGATGCTGATCATCGGCCAGCCGACCCGCGGCGTCGATATCGGCGCCATCGAATTCATCCACCGCCGGATCATCGAAATGCGCGATGCGGGCAAGGCGATCTTGCTCGTCTCCGTCGAGCTCGATGAAATCCGCTCCCTTTCAGACCGTATCCTTGTCATGTTTGCCGGCCATGTGGTCGGCGAGAAGACGCCCGATGCCGGTGAACAGACCCTCGGCCTGATGATGGCCGGCATTGCCGCGTGAGGCCTTTATGAGCACTGCTTCCGTTCCGCTGCCAAACTGGATCAACTACGGCCTGATCCCGCTTCTGAACCTCATCGTCGCTTTCCTGATCTCCGGCTTCGTCGTCTGGCTGATCGGCGAGAGCCCGCTCGGTGCGCTGTCGCTGCTGATCGAAGGTGCGTTCGGTAGCGGCGAAGGCATCGGCTTCACGCTCTATTATGCGACGAGCTTCATCTTCACCGGTCTTTCCGTGGCTGTCGCCATCCATGCCGGTCTGTTCAACATCGGCTCGGAAGGCCAGGCCTATGTCGGTGGGCTGGGCTGCGCGCTGGTGGCGCTCGCGCTCGATCGCTACGTGCCGTGGTATGTGACGATGCCGATCGCCGTCGTCGGCGCCGGCCTCTTTGGTGCCGCCTGGGCCTTCATCCCCGCTTTCCTGCAGGCCAAGCGCGGCAGCCATATCGTCATCACGACGATCATGTTCAACTATATCGCCGCCGCCCTGATGGTGTATCTGCTGGTGCATGTGCTGATCGTGCCCGGCAAGATGGCGCCGGAAACCCGCACCTTCCTCGACGGCGGGCAGCTTCCCAAGCTTGGCTGGGTCATGAGTATCTTCGGCAGCAAATTGGGTGCTGCGCCGTTCAACGTCTCCTTCATCATCGCCCTTCTTGCCGCTTGGTTTGTCTGGATCCTCATCTGGCGTACCAAGCTCGGTTTCGAGATGCGCACGCTGGGTGTGAGTTCGACGGCTGCCGAGTATGCCGGTATTCCCTATGCGCGGATTGTCATCATCGCCATGCTGCTTTCCGGCGCGCTTGCCGGCATGATGGCTTTGAATCCCGTCATGGGCTCTTCCGCCCGCCTGCAGGTGGAGTTCGTCGGCGGCGCCGGCTTCGTCGGCATCGCTGTGTCGCTGATGGGCCGCAATCATCCGCTCGGCATCATCTTCGCTGCGATCCTCTTCGGCATCCTTTATCAGGGCGGCGACTGGATCTCCTTCGAAATGCCGAACATCACCCGCGAGATGATCTTGGTCATCCAGGGTCTGGTGATCCTGTTCGCCGGCGCGCTGGAATATATGTTCCGGCCGGCGATGGTCCATCTCTATCAACAGTTCAAGCGAGCCTGAGGAGCGGACGATGGATTATTACGACATCTTCATCAGCGTTCTGAGCTCGACCATTCGCCTGTCGATCCCGCTGATTTTCACGGCCCTTGCCGGCCTGTTTTCGGAACGCGCCGGCATCTTCGATATCGGCCTCGAGGGCAAGATGCTGGGCTCGGCCTTTGCTGCCGCCTGCATCGCCTATCTCACCGGTTCGGCCTGGCTCGGGCTCGGTGCCGGCATCGTCTGCTCGGTGGCGCTCAGCCTGGTGCATGGCTTCGCCTCGATCACCAACCGTGGCAACCAGATCGTCTCGGGCGTGGCGATCAACTTCTTCATCGCCGGCATCACCATCGTGCTCGGCCAGGCATGGTTCGGCCAGGGCGGGCGCACGCCGCAGCTGTCGGCGGAGGCGCGCTTCGCGCCGATCATCCTGCCCGGCGCCGATGCCGCCCGCGGCATACCGATCCTCGGCCCGCTCTATGCCAACGTCATATCGGGCAACAATATCCTGACTTACCTTGCCTTTCTTGCCGTGCCGTTTTCCTGGTGGGTGCTTTATCGCACGCGTTTCGGCCTGCGCCTGCGCGCCGTCGGCGAAAACCCGGGTGCGGTCGATACGGCGGGCATCTCGGTAGCCTGGCTGCGCTACCGCGCCGTCATGTGCGCCGGCATCCTCTGCGGCTTTGCCGGCACTTATCTCGCGATCGCCCAGTCCGCCGCCTTCATCAAGGACATGTCGGCCGGCAAGGGCTATATCGCGCTCGCCGCTCTCGTCTTCGCCAAGTGGAAGCCGGTGCCGGTCATGTTCGCCTGCCTGCTCTTCGGCTTCCTCGATGCACTGGCCAATTTCATGCAGGGAAAGCAGGTGCCGCTGATCGGTGAAGTGCCGGTTCAGGTCTTCCAGGCGCTGCCCTATATCCTCACCTGCATCCTGCTTGCCGGCTTCATCGGCGTTGCGACTCCGCCGAAGGCCGGCGGTGTGCCCTATACGAAGGAGCGTTGATATGTCTCACGACCTGTTCGAAGCCGCTCGCGGCGCCATGGCTTTTGCCCATGCGCCCTATTCGAAATTTCCGGTCGGCGCGGCGATTCGCGCCGAGGACGGCAAGGTCTATACCGGCGCCAACATCGAAAACCTGTCCTTTCCGCAAGGGTGGTGCGCCGAGCCGACGGCGATCAGTGCCATGATCATGGGTGGCGCCAAGAAGATCGTCGAAATGGCGGTCATCGCCGAAAAGCTGCCGCTCTGCCCGCCCTGCGGCGGTTGCCGCCAGAAGATCTCCGAATTCGCCTCCAAGGACACGAAGATCTATCTCTGCGATGAGGCGGGCGTGCAGAAAACCATGACGATGGAAGAGCTCCTTCCCTTCAGCTTCGAGACCGAACTCGGATGAAGGCGACGGTCGATCTGCTTGCCGCATTGCTCGGCGCCATCAAGCCGCGCCACGGCATCGTGCTCGGCTCCGGCCTCGGCTCTCTCGTTGGTCAGCTGGAGGGCGCCGTGCGTATTCCCTATCGCGACCTGCCGGGCTTTCCCGTCAGCGCCGTCTCCGGCCATGCCGGCGAGGTCGTTGCCGGCCGGCTCGGCGGCGTGCCCGTCGTCATGCTCTCCGGCCGCGTGCATTATTACGAGAAGGGCGATGCCAACGCCATGCGCCTGCCGATCGAGGTGCTGAAGTCGCTCGGCGTCGAGGCGCTGATCCTGACCAATTCGGCCGGATCGCTCCGCGACGACATGCCGCCCGGTTCGGTGATGCAAATCACTGATCACATCAACTATTCCGGCATGAACCCGCTGATCGGCGAGGAAAGCGACCACCGTTTCGTCGGCATGACCAATGCTTACGATGCCGGCCTCGCGACGGCGATGCAGAAGGCAGCGGCAAAGCTCAAAATCGAGCTGGCGCAAGGTGTGTACATGTGGTTCTCCGGCCCGAGCTTCGAAACGCCGGCCGAAATCCGCATGGCGCGCATCCTCGGTGCCGATGCCGTCGGCATGTCGACGGTGCCGGAGGTGATCATCGCAAGAATGCTGGGTCTGAGGGTTGCCGCCGCCTCCGTTATCACCAACTATGGGGCGGGTATGACCGGCAATGAGCTCAGCCATGAAGAAACCAAGGACATGGCGCCCATCGGCGGTGCCCGTCTCGCCGCCATATTGAAAGAGATGATTGCGGCCAGAACCGGATAATTTTAGGCCGGGTCGGCGTAAAGTCTGAATCCTGTTCTACATTAGATAGTGAGAGCATGCTGTCATGAGAAAACCGCTCACACTTTTCGGCATCATGCTCTAGAGGAAGCGAAAATGAATAGCCATTCCAACCGGGAAACGGCGGCTGTTGCCCTTTCCCTACTCGATCTGACCAATTTGAAGGATGATTGCACCGAAGCGCAGATCGAGGCACTCTGCACCCGCGCGCAGACGCCCTATGGCAACAGCGCCGCCATCTGCATCTGGCCGCGCTTCGTTGCTTATGCCCGCAACATCCTCGGCACCGGCCATGCCGTGCGGATCGCCACCGTCGTCAATTTCCCCTCGGGTGACATGGAAGTGGCCGACGTTGCCGCCGAAACCCGTGAGGCGATTGCCGACGGCGCCGATGAAATCGATCTGGTCATTCCCTACCGCAAGCTCATATCAGGCAATGAGAAGGCGGTGACCGACATGGTCAAGGCAATTCGCGCCGAATGCGCCGGTCCCGTGCTGCTGAAAGTCATTATCGAGGCCGGCGAGTTGAAGGACGCGGCCTTGATCCGCCGCGCCTCCGAACTTGCCATCGAAGCCGGCGCCGATTTCATCAAGACCTCCACCGGCAAGGTCGCCGTCAACGCGACGCTCGAAGCCGCCGACATCATGATCCGCGCCATTCGCGAGAGCGGCCGCAAGGTCGGCTTCAAGCCGGCCGGCGGCATCGGCTCGGTGGCCGATGCCGCGCTTTATCTGAGCCTGGCCGAAACCATCATGGCGCCCGACTGGGCGATGCCGTCGACCTTCCGCTTCGGCGCTTCCGGCCTGCTCGACGATATCCTGGCGGTTCTGAGCGGAACACAATCCGCACCCGTTGCGGCGTCGAGCTATTGAAATGATCCCGCAGGAGATCATCCGGCGCAAACGCGATGGCGACGAACTCGACCCCGCCGATATCCGGTCTTTCATCGCAGCCCTCGCGGCCGGCCAGCTGTCGGAAGGCCAGATCGGCGCCTTCGCCATGGCCGTCTGGTTCAAGGGCATGTCACGCGAGGAAATCGTTGCTCTGACGCTGGCGATGGCCGATTCCGGCGATCGGCTGCAATGGACGGATATCGACCGCCCGATCGCCGACAAACATTCGACCGGCGGTGTCGGCGACAATGTTTCGCTGATGCTGGCGCCGATTGCTGCCGCCTGCGGCCTCGCCGTTCCGATGATATCGGGGCGCGGCCTCGGTCATACCGGCGGCACGCTCGATAAGCTCGAATCCATTCCCGGCTATAGGATCACCCCGGATGCCGACCTGTTCCACACAGTCGTGAAGCAGGTGGGATGCGCCATTATCGGTCAGACCGGCGCCCTGGCGCCGGCCGATGGGAGGCTCTATGCCGTGCGCGATGTGACCGCAACCGTCGATTCCATTCCGCTCATCACCGCCTCCATCCTGTCGAAGAAACTTGCGGCCGGGCTTCAGACGCTGGTGCTCGACGTCAAGGTCGGCAACGGCGCCTTCATGGCCGACCGTGCCCAGGCGGAGATCCTGGCGCAGTCGCTGGTCGAGGTTGCCAATGGGGCAGGGGTGAAGACCTCGGCGCTGATCACCGACATGAACCAGCCGCTCGCCGATGCGGCCGGCAATGCCGTTGAAATGCGCAATTGCCTGGATTTCCTGGCGGGTGGGAAGGCGGACACGCGGCTCGAGGCTGTCGTTCTTGCCTTTGCCGCCGAGATGCTGGTGAAGTCGGGTATTGCCGCGTCCTCTGAAGAAGGCGAGGGGATGGCGCGTCGAGCGCTGTCATCGGGAAAGGCAGCTGAGGTTTTCGCGCGCATGGTATCCATGCTTGGCGGCCCGGCCGATCTCATGGAAAACCCCGACAGGTATCTCGCCAGGGCGGCTGTGGAAAAACCTGTCCTTGCCGCCCGGTCAGGCTGGCTTGCCGCATGCGACGCGCGCGGCATCGGCGTCAGCGTCATCGATCTTGGCGGCGGCAGACGCCATCCAGCTGACCGGATCGATCACCGCGTCGGCTTCTCAGAATTGCTGCCGCTTGGCAGCCGGGTCAGTGCGGGCGAGCCGATCGCGCTGGTTCATGCCGCCGACGACGCGGCCGCGGAAAGGGCAGCGGCCGCCCTTGCCGCGCACTACCGTATCACCGAAGACAGTCCGAAGCTGACGCCGGTGATTTCGAGCCGGATCTGACGCGGTTATTGCTTGAGGCTGAGTGAACCGTCGGCGACGGAATAGGAGGCGAGCTTCTGCAGGAAGCTCATGCCGACCAGCGTCGTTGTCAGCGCATCGTCCTTGAGGACGAAGGCTTCGACATCCCGCACGCGGATACCGCCGATTTCGATCCGGTCGAGCATCACATGCGCTGCCTTCGTCTGGCCGTTGGCCGTGTTGACGCCGTAGCGGAAATCGAGTTGGTTGGCCGTGTAGCCGAGCCGGCGGGCGAGCGTCTCGTTGAGTGCCACATAAGTCGCACCGGTATCGATCAGGCCCTGCACCGGCTTGCCGTTGATCTTGAAGCTGCCGGTATAATGGCCCTGGGCATCCGCTTGCAGGCGGATTGCATTGCCGGCGGAGACCGGCGCGGGTGCTGCGGGCTTGTCGCCTTCGGTTGAGATGTAATTGGCGGAGAGAGCGTTGGCAGGCTGCTGGCTGGTGCTTCCGAAGAAGGAAGGCGCCTGTGTGGCCAGCACCGCGGCGATGCTGGCGAAAATGACGGTACGCACGAGCATGAAACAGAAATCCTTCCTGTATAAACCCGGCTTCATGCAGGGCCTCATGCTTCAAACTTGCTAAGCCTCAAATCCTGATAAGTTGCTAATATCGACAATGAAAAGGCCCGGAACGAACCGTCCGGGCCTTAAGTCTTTCGATTTGGTAAAGGAAGGCTGAAATTATTTGGTGCCGTACATGCGGTCGCCGGCATCGCCGAGGCCGGGCACGATATAGCCCTTCTCGTTGAGATGACTGTCGATCGAGGCGGTGAAAACAGGAACGTCTGGATGGGCGGCGCGGAAGTTCTGGATGCCTTCCGGGGCGGCGAGCAGGCAGAGGAAGCGGATATTGTGGGCGCCGCGTTCCTTGAGCTTGTCGATTGCGGCGATCGAGGAATTGCCGGTCGCCAGCATCGGATCGACGACGATGATCAGGCGCTCGGCCACATCTTCAGGCGCCTTGAAGTAATATTCGACCGGCTGCAGCGTCTCGTGGTCGCGGTAGACGCCGATATGCGAGACGCGGGCTGAGGGTACGAGATCGAGCATGCCCTCGAGCAGCCCGTTGCCGGCGCGCAGGATCGAGGCGAAGACCAGCTTCTTGCCCTCGAGGATCGGCGATTCCATCGTCTGCAGCGGCGTCTCGATCGTTTCCATCGTCAGTTCGAGATCGCGGGTCACCTCGTAACAGAGCAGTGTGGAGATTTCGCGCAGCAATCGCCGGAAACTTCCCGTCGATGTCTCCTTGCGCCGCATGATGGTGAGCTTGTGCTGCACAAGCGGATGATCGATGACCGTGACGCCGTCCATGGGGAAGCCTTTCATTCTTTCTATCGAATGTTTCTTTCACGGAAATCGGCCCGACCGCAAGAGTGGCGGTAAATTTGCGCCGATCTTCCCCAGCCTCGCTCCACATTTGGCCTCAAAGCCGGGCGAGCAGCGCCTTGCGTGTCTCTTCGTCGACGAAGGCCGCTTCGATCGCCGTTCGCGTCATGGCATCGATCTCGGCGTCGCTGAAGCCGAAAGCCTCGGCGGCAAGTTCGTATTCCCGCGCAAGCGAAGTATGAAAGAAAGGCGGATCGTCCGAGCTGATGGTCACCCGCACGCCGGCTTCCTTCAGCCGGCGCAGCGGATGCGAAGCGAAATCGGGAAAGACCCCGAGCGCGATATTGGAGCCCGGGCAGACCTCGAGCACGGTGCCGAGATCGGCAAGCCGCTTCACCAGATCGACATCCTCGACGGCGCGCACGCCATGGCCGATGCGCGAGGGGTGTACCGCATCGAGCGCGTCGGCGACGCTGAAGGCGCCGCAGACCTCGCCGGCATGGATGGTGAGCCCCAGGCCGGCATCGCGGGCGATATCGAAGGCCCTGGCATAGTCGGCAACGCGCCCCATGCGCTCCTCGCCGGCAAGGTTGAAGCCGGTTATCAAAGGATTGCCGGCCTTTGCCGCGTATTCGGCCGCGCCGATGACGCTCTCCGGACCGAAATGCCGCTCGCCGGTGACGATCAGCCGGGCTTCGATGCCGCTCTTTTCCCTGGCCCGCCGGATGCCTTCGCAGATGCCTGAGATATAGGCGTCGGCGCCGAGGCCGATGCGTTTGCCGTGGTCGGGCGAAACGATGAGTTCGCTGTAGATCGTATTGATGCCGGCGAGTTCGTCGAGATAGGTCTCAGTCAGACGCGCATAGTCCTCCTCGGTCCTGTAGACCTCGGAAACCTTATCGTAACATTCGAGGAAACTTGCGAAGTCATGCCAGACATAGGCTCCGCCGCGAAGCTCGCCGCTGATGTCGACGCCGTATTTGCGCGCCTGCGCCGCGGTCAGTTCAGGAGGAGCTGCACCCTCCAGATGGCAGTGCAATTCGACCTTCTTCAAATGCAACGTCACAGAAAACTCCTTCCATGCGGTCCGGCCGGAATGCCGAGATGGCGCGCAATGCTCTCGCCGATATCGGCATAGCTGCGGCGCACGCCGATTGAACGCGACCGGATGCCGGGGCCATAGGCGATGACAGGCACACGCTCGCGCGTATGGTCCGTGCCGCGCCAGGTCGGGTCGCAGCCGTGGTCGGCGGTGAGCACGACGAGATCGCCCGGCTTCAATTTCTTGTGGACTTCGGCCAGTCGCGCATCGAAGGCTTCGAGTGCGGCGGCATAACCCGGCACATCGCGGCGATGGCCGTAAACCATGTCGAAGTCGACGAAATTGGTGAAGACCAGATCGCCGTCCTCGGCCTCGTCGATGGTCGCGAGCGTCGCATCCATCAGCGCCTCGTTGCCATTTGCCTTGATCAGGCGCGAAATCCCTTGATGCGCGAAGATGTCGCCGATCTTTCCCACAGCGTGCACGTGCCGGCCGTGTTCGATCAGCCGGTCAAGCAGCGTTGGCTCCGGCGGCAGCACCGAGAAGTCGCGCCGGTTTCCGGTGCGCTGGAAGGTGGAACTGGAATGTCCGATGAAAGGTCGGGCGATGACACGGCCGATATTGTAGCGATCGAGCAGTCCCCGGGCGACCTGGCAGAAGGCGAGCAGGCGATCGAGGCCGAAATGCACTTCGTGCGCCGCGACCTGGAAGACCGAATCCGAGGAGGTGTAGCAGATCGGCTTGCCGGTGCGGATATGCTCCTCGCCAAGCCGGGCAATGATTTCCGTTCCCGAAGCATGGCAATTGCCGAGAATGCCGGACACCCCGGCATCCCTGCAAAGCGCCTCGATGAGTTCCTCGGGAAAGGCGTCGCCCTCCGTCGGGAAATAACCCCAATCGAAACTGACGGGTGTTCCTGCGATCTCCCAGTGGCCTGACGGCGTATCCTTGCCGCGGGAGATTTCGGTGGCGGCGCCGTAAATGCCATAGACCTTCTCCGGGATCGGCATGCCGGCCGGGAACCGGCCGGAGGCGGAGCGGGCGATCTGCATCAGCCCGAGTTCCGACAGGTTGGGCAGGGAGAGCGGCCCATCGCGCAATCCGGCGCGGTCTCCGGCACCTGCCGCGCAGAACTCGGCGATATGCCCGAGCGTATCGGCGCCCTCATCGCCATAGGCCGCCGCATCCGGCGCGCCGCCGACGCCGAAGGAATCCAGAACGAAAAGAAAGGCACGCGCCATTTTACACCCGAAGAACCGATCGCCGCCCCGGAAACGTCGGAGGCGGCAGAGCCTCAGCCATATAATGCTGCGACCGGCTTGGCAAATTCGCGAAGGGGCGTCAGCAGTCGCTGCAGGGGATCGAGTCGCCTTGCCGCTGGCGGTAGAAATAGCTGCGGCTGATGGTGATCGTGCGCATGCCGTCCGGCATGAAGTTCGGCGCAAACAGGAACATCGTATAGGGGATGCTGAGCTCGGTGCGAACAAGGAAGCTGTTCGCCGTCTTCATATCGGACGGTACATTGCTGACGGCCGTGTTCTTAGCATAGGGCACCGTCCCATCCTGCGCCCAGGACCAGAGCACCTTCGCATTGGCGCCGGCATCGATGGTGATCCCGGTGATCTTCAGCGTCAGGGACGTCGTATTATAGGGCACGAAGATCGAGTTTGCGACCGACGGCATCTGCGCAAGCGCGCTCTTGGTGACGGATTGCTGCTGGGTGACGACGTCGGCCACCGTGCCTGCGGCGCGTGTCGCCCGCTTGCTGACGCTGAGGCCGATCGTGATCTCGAAAGCGCCGATATAGAGCATGATGAGCACGGGAAAAAGGATCGCGAATTCGATCGCTCCGGCGCCCTTGCGGTCTTGTGCCAGCCGCCGCACCGTCAATACCAGCCTGGTGAACGTGTTGAGACGCGCCATTATGGATACTGCTCGTTCTGGAAGGCCGCGGTGGCGACGATCAGATAATAATTCGGCATCGAACCGTCAGAGGGCCGTATCGTCGTGATATAAGGCCGGACCAGATCCGTGATGATTTCCCAGCGGTAGTAGGCGCGGACCATGTTGATGGTGCCGGCGCCGCCCGGTGTATATTTGAAGGCAGCCGTGTTGATGTCGGCATATTTGGCGGTGGAAAGCTTGGGAATTGTCGTCGGAATGGCTGAGAAGGTGCTGAAGGTCTGCACATCCACGTAGAGCTTGCTCGGCGTCGCCACTTCGGTCGCAGAGCAGCGGATCAGGATCGAGATCTCATTGCAAAAGGCCTGGCGGAACTGCGCCTGGTTCATATCGGTCGTGCGGCCGAGATTGTAGGTGATCTGCCCGGTTCGCATCTTCCGGCTCATCGTATCGACGGCGTTGGAGACGAGCTCCTCGGCAGCAAAGGCGACGAAGGTTTCGAGGATGGCGAAAATCACCAGGAAATAGGGGATGGCGAGCAAGGCGAATTCGATCGCCGCGGCCCCCTCGCGCGAGCGGGCGAGAGCGCGAAACCGCAAGAATCGGAACGGCGCTGGGGAGTGCGCCTTATCCGCCTTCTGATCAATTACCGTCATTGCCTGGACCCGAGCGACATTCTCTGTCCGCCACACTAGGGTCCGTTCGTTGATTTTCCGTTTCAGTCTGACGCGACGATTTTAACGAATGGCTAAAGAAGTGCGGGAGCCGATCAGGGCGAGGTGGTGCCGGTCGCCGCCTGCTGCGCATGCTGCTCGCAGTTCGGCGTGCAGGACAGCACGGAGCGTTCGGTCTGCCGGTAGACGCGCACCGTATTGCCCTCATCGATCGACACTAGAATGCGTTCGTCGAGGATGGCATTGCCGTCGGCATCGAGCAGCACCAGATTGGTGGTGCCGAAGCTGCGTCCTGTGAGGACGATGGTCTTGGCGTCGGCGACGGTCGCATCGGCGACCTTGGCATTGCCGACGATGACCTTGCTGACAGGGCGGTCGAGCTTCAATACGCGCGCGTGATCCATATAGACACGCAGCATGTCATCGTCTGCGGCTGCGGAAACTCCCGAAACACCGAAAACGGCGATCATGCCGGCAAAGAAAATGGTTTTGCCGCTCGATGACATTTGGTCCTCTTTCACGATCACAGCGCAATATCGGCATAGAATGGAAAAAAATGGTGAACGAAGCCTTAAGCCAGTAGCCCTGTTCCGGAATGAGGCGTGATGATCCGATTTGGCACGGCCTCTGCAAGCGCACGCGACGGTTGGAGGTCGTATTATGTGCTATTTCCGGATGAATGCAGCTGGTATAGCGGGAATATTGTTAAATATTGAGGTAAGCCCGTAAGAAAATACTTACTCTACAAAGGCATGTTGTCTCGTTCAAATCTCGTTAACTCTTTTCCTTAAGCCGATGGAAACGCCCATTCGCTAGGTTGCAGTCATCCGATCAACGGCAACAGTTGGCGGACGTGCTGAACATCAACTGGAGTTAGGAGTTACCATGACCAAGCTTTTTAGCCGTTTTCTGAAGGACGAATCCGGCGCGACCGCAATCGAATACGGCCTGATCGCAGCTCTCATTTCCGTAGCGCTCATCACCGGCGCAACGGCTCTCGGCGGCAAGATCGGCAACACGTTTAACGGCTTGAGCACCAAGATGGACGGCGCCACTTCGGCGGCCAACTAAGACAAGCGCTGCCGACGCGGCTTCTGCCTAATATCGGCCGAATTTGCTTCGGCCGAACTATCGAGCGGGCTCACAGGCTGAACGGCCGTGAGCCTTTTCGCATCAAGTCAGGATCGGGTATACGCATGATCGCAGCTGCAGTCTTCATGATACTGCCACTCTGCCTGGCCATGGCGGGCTTCTCGGATCTGTTCACTATGACGATCCCGAACCGCGTTTCCCTGATCCTCATCGTCTCCTTCTTCGTTCTCGCGCCTCTTTCCGGCCTAGGCTTGCAAGCGATCGGCATGCATCTCGCAGCAGCCGCCATCGTCTTTTCCGCGTGTTTCGCTCTTTTTGCCTTCAATGTGATGGGTGGCGGCGACGCCAAGCTGTTGAGCGCCACCGCGCTCTGGTTCGGTCTGAACGAATCCCTTCTTTTCCTGATGAGCGATGTTGCCATCATCGGCGGCTTCATCACCTTGCTGATCCTGATGGTAAGGGCGCAAGCGGATACGATCCTCGCTATCGGCCTGCCGGTGCCGAACTCGATCCTCATCGCCAAGAAAATCCCCTACGGTATTGCGATCGCGATTGGCGGCTTCATGGCCTTCCCGTCCTCGCCGCTCTTCCTCACCACGCTGGAAAGCCTGAAATAACGGCATTTTAAATGCCCGTTAACTTAAAATGTAAGCGTTCCATTAACCATAATTATACCAATTGCTGAGCATTCTGCAGGGCGAACATATCGTGCCCTGAGGAATGATCGATGAAACCGGCCCGCCTTATAATCCTAGCTGTCGCCGTGGTGGCAGCCGGCCTTGCCGGCTTCCTGGCGATGCAAATGGCAGGCAACGGCGGTGTCGTCACCCAGGTTCAGTCGGTCATCGAGAAGGAACCGACCGTCAACATCCTCGTCTCGAGCGCCAATCTGGCGGTCGGTGAAAGGCTTGACGACAAGTCGGTTCATTGGATGCCCTGGCCGCAGGGCGGTGTCGTCCCCGGCCTGATCACCGAAGCCGACAAGCCGGACGCGATCAAGGATCTGCAGGGTGCCGTCGTGCGTCTGCCGATTTTCGAAGGCGAACCGATTCGGCCAGAAAAGGTCGCCGATTCCAACAGCCGCATCCTTTCCTCGCTCTTGCCGGCCGGTAAGCGCGCCGTCGCGACCGAGATCTCGGTGGCGACGGGTGCCGGCGGTTTCATCCTGCCGAACGACCGCGTCGACGTCATCATGGTCCGCAAGGGTACCGAGGCCAATAAGCTCATCACCGAAACCGTGCTGAGCAATGTCCGCGTCCTCGCCATCGACCAGCAGATCCAGGAAAAGGACGACGGCTCGAAGGCCGTGGTCGGCACGACCGCCACACTCGAGCTTACGCCGGATCAGACCAAGGTTCTCGCTGTCGCCCAGCAGATGGCGGACCGGCTGTCGCTGGCGCTGCGCTCGGTCGCCGATGCGCAGGAGCAGGATACCAGCGCTGCCGACTATCTGCTGAGCGGCGACAACGGCAGTGCGATCATCCAGGTCATCAAATCGGGCGCCATCGTCACCGATGCCAGCGCAGCGCCGAAGGCGGAGTAAGAGAACGTGCAAATGGGCAATTCAACGCGGCGCGCCGGGCTTCTCCTCACAGGTTTTTTCTCGCTGGCGGTCGGTATCTCCGGTATTGCGCCGGCCTCTTTCGCGCCGCTTCTGGGCTCCAGCGAGGCGCGTGCCGATTCCGAGAACCTGGTTCGCATCTCGCAGACCGGCCGCGATGCCCATCGTCGGCTGAAGCTCGGGCTGAACAAGGCCGTTGTCGTCGATCTGCCGGAGGATGCGCATGATATTCTCGTCTCCGATCCGACCATGGCCGATGCCGTCACCCGCACCTCGCGGCGCATCTACCTGTTCGGCAAGAAGGTCGGCCAGACGAATATTTTCGTTTTCGGCGCCGGCGGGCAGGAGATCGTCAATCTCGACATCGAGATCGAGCGCGATGTTTCCGGCCTCGAAGTCAATCTCCACCGCTTCATTCCAGACTCCAACATCAATGTCGAAATCGTCTCCGACAACATCGTGCTGACCGGCACCGTGCGCACGCCGCAGGATGCCACGCAGGCGGCCGATCTGGCGCAAGTCTTCCTGAAGGGCGGCGAGGCCACGACCAGAACCGAGACGGCATCGGGTACCGGCGGCGACAGCTCGGTGGCGCTTTTTGCTGAAGGCCGCCAGACCTCGCAGGTCGTCAACCTGCTGCAGATCGAAGGCGAAGACCAGGTCACCCTCAAGGTGACGATCGCCGAGGTTCGTCGCGAGGTGCTGAAGCAGCTCGGCTTCGACAATCTGGTTTCCAATTCCTCCGGCATGACGGTCGCCCAGCTCGGCAGCCCCAGCGCCGACAGCGCCACATCCGTCGTTGGCGGTGGCCTGGCGGCGCTTTTCAAGAGCTCGATCGGGAAATATGACATTTCGACCTACCTCAACGCGCTGGAGCAGGCCAAGGTCGTCAAGACGCTCGCCGAGCCGACGCTGACGGCAATATCGGGCCAGGCCGCGACCTTCAATTCCGGCGGCCAACAGCTCTATTCGACAACCGACAGCAACGGCAACGTCACCGTCGTGCCGTTCAACTACGGTATCAACCTCGCCTTCAAGCCGGTCGTGCTCTCATCGGGACGCATCAGTCTGCAGATCAAGACCAATGTCTCCGAACCGGTCGCCGGCAGCAGCGGCGCGACCTATCAGCGCCGCTCGGCGGAAACCTCGGTGGAACTGCCCTCGGGCGGCTCCATCGCGCTGGCCGGCCTGATTCGCGACAACGTCTCGCAGACGATGGGCGGCACACCTGGCGTATCGAAAATCCCGCTGCTCGGTACCCTCTTCCGCCAGAAGGGTTTCGAGCGTCAGGAAACCGAGCTTGTCATCATCGCGACGCCCTATCTGGTGCGCCCGGTGGCGCGCAATCAACTCAATCGGCCGGACGATAATTTCAGCCCCGAGAACGACGGTGCGACCTTCTTCCTCAACCGTGTCAACAAGGTCTATGGCCGCCGCGAGGCGCCCGTCGCCGATGCGCAGTTCCACGGATCGATCGGGTTCATCTACAAATGAGCGGGGCAGGATCGGCAGCAATGGAAGAGAACAGAGATCAGGCGATGGCCCATATCAATTCGACGACACCCCGCTTCGGAATCGAGAAAGGGCTTTTTGCCGCGGTCGCCATGGCGCTGGCAGTGCTTTCCGGATGCGCCGGCCCGCACGACCAGCTAACGACTGGCGGCATTCCCGACGACTATCGCGCCCGCCACCCGATCATCGTGACCGAAGCGGAACAGACGGTCGATATACCCGTGGCCTCCACCGATCGCCGGCTGACAAACGCCCAGCGCGACCTCATTCGCGGTTTTGCCGCAAACTACATCGCCCGCGCCTCGGGTCCGGTTTACGTGCTGTCGCCGCAAGGCTCGCCGAATTCGGCGGCAGCTTATCAGCTGCGCAATCAGGTCCGTGCCGAGTTGGCCTCAAGGGGGATAGCAAGCTCGAAAATCGTCAATACCTCCTATGCCGCGGTCGGGCCCGGCGATGCGGCGCCGATCCGGCTGAGCTTTACCGGCACCACCGCGATCACCACCCAATGCGGCCAGTGGCCGAAAGACATCTCGAACGATTTCACCAACCAGAATTACTATAATTTCGGCTGTGCTTCGCAGAACAACCTCGCCGCCCAGATCGCCAATCCGGAGGATCTGGTGGCGCCACGCGGCATGACGCCGATCGATGCGCAGCGCCGCAACAATGCTATCCAGGAATACCGGACGACGACGTCGACGATCGAAGAGGTCACCGGCAGCGACAGCAGCTTCTGAGACGGAACGGGATGATGAGCGCGATCGAATACGAAATCAAAAATCCGAGCGAGCTTCGCCACGCCGAGGAGGCCGTGCGCATGGCGGACCTGGAAAACATGCGGCCGCTGCCACGCATTTCCGTGCATGCCTTCTGCGAGAGCGAGGCTCTGCAGCAGGTCATGGAACGTTGCGCCAATGATCGACGTGTGGCCAAGGTCAGCCTGCGCATTACCAGCGGCGGCATCGCCGCTGCCGCCAATATGTTTTCCGGCGCCCCGACGCCGAACCTCATCATCCTCGAGACCAAGGCGAACGCCGGCAGTCTCCTCGCCGAGCTTGCGCCGCTCGCCGCCGTTTGCGATCCCAGCACCAAGGTCGTCATTGTCGGCTATTACAACGATATCGCGCTTTATCGCGAACTCATCCGTAACGGCATCTCCGAATATATGGTCCAGCCCGTCGCCATGCCTGATATTCTGACGGCGATGGCCTCGATCTTCGTCGATCCGGAGGCAGAGCCGCTCGGCCGCAGCATCGCCTTTATCGGCTCGAAGGGCGGCACCGGCGCTTCGACCATCGCGCATAATTGCGCCTTCGGTATTTCCAATCTCTTCTCCACCGAAACGATCCTGGCCGATCTCGACCTGCCCTATGGTACGGCGAACATCGACTTCGATCAGGATCCGGCGCTCGGCATCGCCGAAGCGGTCTTCGCGCCCGATCGTCTCGATGAGGTCTTCCTCGACCGCCTGCTGACGAAATGCTCCGAGCATCTTTCCTTGCTTGCGGCACCCTCGCTGCTGGACCGCGCTTATGATTTCGACGGCCATGCTTTCCAGCCGGTGCTCGATGTCCTGCAGCGCAGCGCGCCCGTCACCGTGCTCGACGTTCCGCATGCATGGTCGGAATGGACACGTTCGGTGCTGTCGAGCGTCGACGAAGTGGTCATCACCGCGGTTCCCGATCTCGCCAACCTGCGCAATGCCAAGAACATGCTCGATGCGCTGCGCAAGATGCGGCCGAACGACAAGCCGCCGCATCTCGTCCTCAATCAGGTCGGCATGCCGAAGCGCCCGGAGATTTCACCGTCGGATTTCTGTCAGCCGCTGGAGATCGATCCGATCGCGATCATCCCCTTCGACATCAATCTTTTCGGCAATGCCGCCAATAGCGGCCGGATGATCTCGGAAGTCGACCCGAAATCGCCGACGGCGGAGACCTTTTCGCAGATCTCGCACATCGTCACCGGCCGTGTCGCCATCAGGAAGGCGAAGAAGGCCGGCCTGCTGGGCCTCCTGAAGCGTAAGTAGACGATGAGCAACTCCAGCAAAAGTGTGCAGCGGTTTTGCGTCAGGAATTGCGTGAAAACAAAAAGATAGAGCATTTCCGTGACTCGGAGAAAAACGGAAATGCTCTAGAACAAGCAGATTGGATTAAGCGGCATGTTTGGAAAACGCGGAAATGAAGGGTCCGGAAAGGTCGGAGGAGCGATTGCTCCCCCGCCGCCGGCTCCGGCTGCCGCCCCCGCGGCCTCTTCCCCCTCCATTCTGGTCGAACCCTCGCGTGAGCCCGCACGCCAGCAGGTGACGCCGCCACCGATGCAGACGCCGCAGCGCAAGCGCCCTGTCCGCACCGATGAGTATTACGACACCAAGGCGCAGGTCTTTTCCGCGCTGATCGATACGATCGATCTCTCGCAGCTTTCCAAGCTCGACGGCGAAAGCGCGCGCGAGGAAATCCGCGACATCGTCAACGACATCATCACCATCAAGAACTTTGCGATGTCGATCTCCGAGCAGGAAGAACTGCTCGAGGATATTTGCAACGACGTCCTCGGCTACGGTCCGCTGGAGCCGTTGCTGGCGCGTGACGACATCGCCGACATCATGGTCAACGGCGCCGGCCAGACCTTCATTGAAGTCGGTGGCAAGACGATCGAATCCGAGATCCGCTTCCGCGACAATGCCCAGCTTCTCTCGATCTGCCAGCGCATCGTCAGCCAGGTCGGCCGCCGCGTCGACGAATCGAGCCCGATCTGCGACGCCCGCCTGCCTGATGGCTCGCGCGTCAACGTTATCGCGCCGCCGTTGTCGATCGACGGGCCGGCGCTCACCATCCGCAAATTCAAGAAGGACAAGCTGACGCTCGATCAGCTCGTCCGTTTCGGTGCGATCACGGCTGAGGGCGCGACCGTGCTGCAGATCATTGGCCGGGTGCGCTGCAACGTCGTCATCTCAGGCGGTACCGGCTCGGGCAAGACGACGCTTTTGAACTGCCTTACCAACTATATCGACAGGGATGAACGCGTCATTACCTGCGAGGATACGGCCGAACTGCAGCTGCAGCAGCCGCATGTCGTGCGTTTGGAAACGCGCCCGCCGAATATCGAAGGCGAGGGCGAGATTACCATGCGCGATCTGGTCAAGAACTGCCTGCGTATGCGTCCCGAGCGCATCATCGTCGGCGAAGTGCGCGGACCTGAAGTTTTCGACCTGCTGCAGGCGATGAACACCGGTCACGACGGCTCGATGGGCACCATCCACGCCAACACGCCGCGCGAATGCCTGAGCCGTATCGAATCGATGATCGCCATGGGTGGCTTCACCCTGCCGGCAAAGACGGTGCGGGAGATCATCTCCAGCTCGGTGGATGTGATCGTCCAGGCGGCGCGCCTTCGCGACGGTTCGCGCCGCATCACTCAGATCACCGAGGTGATCGGCATGGAGGGTGACGTCATCATCACCCAGGACCTGATGCGTTACGAGATCGAAGGCGAGGATGCCGGCGGCCGCCTGATCGGCCGGCACATGTCGACCGGCGTCGGCAAGCCGCATTTCTGGGATCGCGCCCGCTACTTCAACGAGGAAAAGCGTCTTGCCGCCGCCCTCGACGCGATGGAAGCGAAAACGAAGGATTAGGCGAGATGTTCGGGTTCGATCCGATAGTGCTGGCAATTGTCGTCCTCGCCGCCGTCTCCGCGGCGGCGGTCGCCTATGCGCTGATGTATTCCCGGATCGAGGCCGACAAGAAATCGGCAAGCCGCATCGACCGCGTCAAATCGGCCGAAAGCGACCGGGTCAAGGTCAAGGCTGCCCGCGACCGGGTGCAGGAAATGTCGAAGCGCCGGAAATCGGTGCAGGACAATCTCAAGGATCTGGAAAAGCGCCAGCACGAAAAGACCAAGAAGACCCTGACGATGAAATCCCGGCTGGTCCAGGCCGGCCTGACGATCACGGTCGGGAAATTCTATCTCGTCAGCGCCATCTTCGCCTGCGTGCTGCTGCTCATGGCGTTCATCGTCGGTTTATCGTTGATGGTAATGTTCGGGATCGCCGTCGTCGCCGGTCTCGGCCTGCCGCGCTGGATCGTCGGCTTCCTGATCAAGCGCCGCCAGAACAAGTTCCTCAACGAGCTCCCCAATGCGCTTGACGTCATCACCCGCTCGATCAAATCAGGCCTGCCGCTCAACGACGCGATCCGCCTTATCGCCACCGAAGGCACCGAGCCTGTGAAGAGCGAGTTCCGGCGGGTGATCGAGGCGCAGCAGGTGGGCCTCAGCATCCCCGATGCCTGCGCCCGCATGACGACCCATATGCCGCTCCAGGAAGTCAGTTTCTTCGCCATCGTTATCGCCATCCAGTCGCAGGCCGGCGGCAATTTGTCGGAAGCGATCGGCAACCTTTCCAAGGTGATACGCGAGCGCCGGAAAATGAAGGCCAAGGTCTCGGCGCTGTCGATGGAAGCCAAAGCGTCGGCGGTCATCATCGGTGCGCTGCCCTTCATCGTCGCGACCCTCGTCTATCTCACCTCGCCGAGCTACATGATGATCCTTTTCACCGATCCGCGCGGCCACCTCATCATGGGTGTCTCGGCGATCTGGATGTCGATCGGCATCTTCGTCATGCGCAACATGGTCAATTTTGACATTTAGCCGGAAGGACTCACCATGTCGCAGGAGCTTGCCGCAACCCTGACCAATCCGAGCATGCTGATCGCGCTCCTCGTGGCGATCGCGGTCTTCGCCACCTTTTATACGATCGCCGTCCCCTTCTTCGAGCGCGGCGATCTCAACAAGCGTATGAAGGCTGTTTCCACAGAGCGCGAGCAGATCCGCGCACGCGAACGCGCCCGCATGAATACCGAAACCGGCGCCGGCAAGGCCTCGCTCAGGAGCCAGAACAATCGCTCGGTCCGCCAGATCGTCGAGCGCTTCAACCTGCGCAAGGCGCTCGTCGACGAGAACACCGTCAACAAGCTGCGTGCTGCCGGTTTTCGCTCGGAAAATGCGCTGAATACTTTCCTCGTGGCGCGGTTCCTGCTGCCCTTCCTCTTCCTGGCGCTTGCCGCCTTCTGGGTCTTCGGCCTTGGCAATCTCGCCGAAAAGGGTACGCCTATCCGCCTCTTTGCCGTTATCGGCATCGGTTATCTCGGCTTCTACGCGCCGAACATCTATATCTCGAACCGCATGGGCAAGCGTCAGCACTCGATCAAGCGGGCCTGGCCGGATGCGCTCGACCTGATGCTGATCTGCGTCGAATCCGGCATCTCGATCGAGGCGGCGATGCGTCGCGTGTCGGAAGAACTCGGCGAGCAGTCGCCGCCGCTCGCCGAGGAGATGGTGCTGACCACGGCTGAACTCTCCTTCTTGCCGGATCGCCGCGTGGCGCTCGAAAATCTTGCCACGCGCACCCAGATCGAGCTGGTCCGCTCGGTCACGCAAGCGCTGATCCAGGCCGACCGCTACGGCACGCCGGTGGCGCAGGCGCTGCGTGTTCTCGCCCAGGAAGGGCGCGACGAGCGCATGAACGAAGCGGAAAAGAAGGCGGCCGCCCTGCCGCCGAAACTGACGGTGCCGATGATCCTGTTTTTCCTGCCGGTGCTAATCGCCGTCATCCTCGGCCCGGCCGGCATTCAGGTGTCAGATAAGTTCTGATCTTGCCGCCGGTTAAATGGATTCCGATTTAAGGAATAATGCGATACCTTCGATCTCAAACGAGGGTTGTTGAATGTCTTCCGCAGGCGTTTTCATCAGCATCATGGCAGCTTTGACGGTCGGCGCGATGAGTCCCGGCCCGAGCTTCGTGGTCGTCTCCAGGATTGCCATTTCGCGGTCGCGGCTGGATGGTCTCGCGGCCGCGCTCGGCATGGGCGCCGGCGGTGTGGTTTTTGCCATATTGGCGCTCGCCGGTCTGACGGCGCTGCTGTCGCAGTTCGAATGGCTTTATATCTTGCTGAAGGTCGCAGGCGGCGCCTATCTCATCTATATCGCCGTCAATATCTGGAGAGGTGCTGGAGAGCCGCTGGAGGTCTCCGACGCCGGCGATAGCCACCGCGCACCGAGACGTAGCTTCATGACCGCACTGCTGACCCAGCTCAGCAACCCGAAGACCATTATTGTCTATGCCAGCCTCTTTGCCGCGCTCCTTCCAAGGACGGTGCCGCTCGATCTCATGATTGCGCTACCGCTCGGCGTCTTTGCGGTGGAAGCGGGGTGGTATTCGATCGTGGCGCTGGCCTTTTCGGCCCGCCATCCGCGGCGGCTCTATCTCGCCGCGAAGAGCTGGATCGACTGGACTGCCGGTGCCGTCATGGGCGGCCTCGGACTTCGTCTCATTCTTTCGGGCTTGAGCGCGCGCTAAGACAATTGTCAGTTGGTGTTGCTGCCGTCCGCGGCACCGGGCGTCTTGTCCTTGGCCGCAAGCTTCTGCCAGGAATTCTGCTGCGAGAGCATACCGCGGAGATAGGCGACATTGGCATCGGCCTGTTGCGGCGAAAGTTCGCGCCGCGCGATCTGCTCGGCTTCCGGGAAACGTCCCTGCAGGCCGACGACGAGGGCAAGGTTCTGCCTGACGCGGCTGTCGGCTGTGGGTTGGCTGGCGGCGGAGCGCAGATAAGTCTCAGCCGTGCGCAGATCGCCGGTCAGCACATAGGACATGCCGAGGTTGGAAAGAATGGAGGGCTCGTTCGGCTGAATGTCGAGCGCGTCGCGGTAGCGCTGCCGGGCATCGCTTGCCCGGCCCATCTGGTCGAGGATCGCGCCTTCGGCCGAGATCAGCTTCCAGTCCGGACGATCGGGTGTCTGGGCGCGGCCGATCGTGTCGAGCGCCTGCTGAAACTGGCCGGCCGCCGCCTGCGCTTTGCCGTAGGCGGCCAGCACGTTGCGGTCGGCGGGATTGCTGATCGCCACCTGCTGCATGACGGCGAGCGCCTGCGCGTCACGGCCGTTCATGCGCAGCAGATTGGCGTAGCTGACGCCGGTGACGGGATCGCGCGGGTGCTTTTCATAGGCTTGGCCGAGCCGGTCGGTTGCCGAGCGCAGCTCGGTCGCGTCCATTTCTTCGACCGGCTTGGTAAGCTTCGGCACCGAGCCGGTCGTCATCCGATCCTTGGTCGTCGAGCAGCCGGCAAGTGCCAGGATGATCAGCGTTGCCGCAGCGCCCTGCAGGATACGATTGGTGAATGTAGTGGTGAGCGAGGCCGGCATGACGCGTTTCCCTGGATTCCGAAATCGGCGCCTGACCTCGAAGCGGAACAGGGAAAGGTTTGACGCAATCTTCGCTCCAGCAATAGTCTGTTAACCCTAACAGACCGTTAAGGAGTGATTCCTTGCGACCGCCGAAGGACAATCATGGCCCCCTATCAGTTTATCGAGAGACCGACCCCTTTCAACGCGAAGGGCGGTTCGACGCTGCCGATCTTCGCCGTCACCCCTGCCCATATCGAGACCGGCACGATTGATCCGATCGCGCTCGATTGGGCGCAGAGGGCGGGCTACAAGGCCGAAAGCGGCTCACTGCTCTTGATCCCGACGGCCGAAGGCCATCTCGGCGGCGCTCTTTTTGGTCTCGGCACCAATCCATCCGAGCAGCCTTATATCACCGGCAGGCTCGCCCGGGCGCTGCCAGCCGGCGACTGGCACATCGAGACCGCACCGCTGACGGCAAACCGCCTGGCTCTCGGTTTTGGTCTCGGCAGCTATCGTTTCGACCGCTACAAGTCTGAAAAATCGCCTGCGGCGACGCTGATGATCCCCCGCGATGCCGACAGTGCCGACATCAAGCGCCAGCTCGCCGGCGTCTTTCTCGCCCGCGACCTCATCAATACGCCGACGAACGACATGGGGCCGAACCAGCTCGAAACCGTGTTCCGTGGCCTGGCCGCACATTACAAGGCTGATGTATCGGTTATCACCGGCGACGAGCTGCTCGAGCAGAATTTCCCGCTCGTCCATACTGTCGGCCGCGCCAGCGCCGATGCACCGCGCCTACTCGAACTACGCTGGGGCAAGAAGGGCCATCGCAAGGTGACGCTTGTCGGCAAGGGCGTCTGCTTCGATACCGGCGGTCTCGATATCAAGCCCGCCGCCTCCATGCTGCTGATGAAGAAGGATATGGGCGGCGCGGCAAATGTCATGGGCCTTGCCCTGATGATCATGGACGCCAAGCTGAAGGTCGATCTGCGTGTCATCGTCCCCGTTGTCGAAAACGCCATCTCGTCCAATGCCTTCCGCCCCGGCGACATTTATAAGAGCCGCAAGGGCCTGACCGTCCAGATCGACAATACCGACGCCGAAGGCCGTCTGATCCTTGCCGATGCGCTTGCCTATGCCGACGAGGAAGAGCCCGATCTCCTGATCGACATGGCGACGTTGACCGGTGCTGCTCGCGTCGCCCTCGGTCCGGATCTCCCGCCCTTCTTCACCGATGACGCCAATCTGGCGCATGACCTGACCGAAGCGAGCCTGGAAACGGACGATCCGATCTGGCGTCTGCCGCTCTATTCCGGTTACGAAAAGGATATCCGCACCAAATTCGCCGATCTCACCAACGCGCCGGCCGGCGGCATGGCGGGGGCGATCACCGCGGCGCTCTTCCTCAAGCGTTTCGTCGGCAAGACGAAGAGCTGGGCGCATTTCGACATTTACGGCTGGGCGCAATCCGAGCGGCCGCATTCGCCGGGCGGCGGTGAAGCGCAAGCCATCCGCGCGCTCTTCCATCATATCCGCGAGAGCCTGCGCTGATGGCTGCAAACGAGGGCTGAGGGGCGGTCGCATGACGCGGTTCATGCGCTGCCCCTCGCTGTTGATCGTTAAAATTTTATTCACCCTGCCGGGCGGCAATTCCTGCCGCCTCTTGCATGTCCATGGCAACTGCCGGAAAATGAAACGTTAGCGTAACGATTTTCCGGAGGGGCCGTGCCGATCGAACTGACCGCCTCGCAGGCGCTGGGGCTCTGGCATGGCGTGGCGCTCGATCAGGTGCGCCACGATGACCGCGATTTGACGTTGCGCCAGATGGCGATCCTGCTGCATATTTATCTGGTGCCGCCACCGCATACGGTGCGCGGGCTTGCCGCGACACTCGATGTCACCAAACCGGTCATTACGCGCGCCTTGGACACAATGGGCGAGATGGGCCTGGTCGATCGTGTGCGCGACGATGCCGACCGGCGCAGCGTGATCATCAAGCGCACTGTCGGCGGCGCGCTGTACCTGGAAAAGCTCGGCGACCTCGTCCGTGAGCAGGCCCGCCGGCTGCCGCTCTGAGAGGCACCTGAAAGGCCAACTGAAAGGAACATCAATGACGATGCTCGACCGCCGACTGCATGCCTATCGGCCCGATCTCGCCGAAGCGGGGCTCGAAGGCAAGGTAGAGGCATCGCGTTTCGTCGAAGGCGCCCCGGCCCGCATTGCCGTTCCGGTCGTGGGCTTGCGCCCCGAACCGAACCTTGCGCGTGGCATCGATACCGAACTGCTTCTCGGTGAGGATGTGACGGTGTTCGATCGCGCCGACGGCTGGTGCTGGGTGAAAGCCGCTTCGGACGGTTACGTCGGTTATCTCCCAGCAGAAGCGCTTTCGCAGGGCGGGCCGGCGCCGACCCATATCGTCACCGTCCAGCGCACCTTCCTTTATCCGGTACCGGAGCTGCGCAAACCCCACCAGACAATCCTGTCGATGGGAAGCCGCGTCCATGTCGCCGGCGAGGCGGAAGCGCGCGGCAATCGCTATGTCGTGCTCGAGGATGGAACCGCGATCTTCGCCAGGCATGTCCAGCCGATCGGCGGGCTCGACGGCGCCGATTATGTCGAGATTGCAGCCCGGTTCCTGGAGACGCCCTATCTCTGGGGCGGGCGATCCGGCCTTGGCATCGATTGTTCCGGCCTCGTCCAGCTGGCAATGCTGATGACGGGCAGAGCTGCGCCGCGCGATACCGACATGCAGGCAGCCGGTCTCGGCCAGCCGATTGACCGCTCTGAAATCCGCCGCGGCGACCTGGTGTTCTGGAAGGGCCATGTCGCCGTCTTCGAGGACCCGGAAACCATCCTGCATGCCAACGGCCACAGCATGACGGTGGCGCGAGAGAATTTCGAGGCCGCCGTTAAACGCATCGGCTGGCTCTACGAGCAGCCGACCGGCTACCGTCGCCCGCCCGGCTAATCAGGCTCCCACCTCGCGCGGGTCGAGAAGATCGCGCAACCCGTCGCCAAGCATGTTGAAACCGAAGACGGCGAGCGCGATGGCAAGGCCGGGCAGGATCGCCAGCCAAGGGGCGAGCGCCAGATAGGTTTGCGCATCGGCCAGCATCCGCCCCCAGCTCGGTGCCGGCGGCGCCAAGCCGAGCCCGAGGAAGCTGAGACCGGCTTCGGTCAGAATCGCCAGCCCCAGCTGGATGGCGCCATGGACGATGATCTGGCTGATGATATTCGGCAGCACATGGCGCAGCGAAATGGTCAGGCGCGTATTGCCGATCGCGCGCGCCGCCATGACATAGTCGCGGCTCCAGGCCTGCAGCGAAGTCGCAAGCGTCACTCGGGCAAAAACCGGGATCATGAAGACGGCGATCGCGGTGATTGCGGTAAAACGACCGGGCCCGAGAAAGGCGCCGAGCATCATGGCGGACAGGATCGGCGGCAGCGCGAAGATGACGTCGCAGATGCGCATCAGCAGCGCTTCGAAAGGACCGCGGATCGCCGCCGCCGAAATGCCGGCGATCGAGCCGAGCGTCCCGCCGACCGCAACCGCGGTGATCGCGATCGACAGCGAATTCCAGCATCCCGCCATCAGCATCGACAGCACGTCTCGGCCGAATTGATCGGTGCCGAGCAGGCCGAAGGCAAGCGGCGGCTGCAGTTTGTGAATGATCTGCATTTTTGCCGGCGGCAGCGGGGTCCAGACGAGCGACAGCAGGGCGACGGCGATCAGCAGCACGATAATCACCGCCCCAAAAACCAGGTTCATTCGCCGGCTAAGTTTAAAGGCTATGCGGCTGGCAAGGGCGCTGGAAATGACGGGAGCCATGCCTCAAGCCGCCTTTCTCATCCTGGGGTCGATCGCCAGATAGGAGAGATCGATCACGAAATTCACCACGATGACGAGGGCTGCAAAGAACAGCACGACATCCTGCATGACGATGATGTCGCGCTGGGCGAGCGCCTGCAGCGCCAGCCGCCCGAGGCCGGGCAGGTTGAAGACATTTTCCACCAGCACCGCGCCGGCGACGAGAAAGGTAAATTGCAGCCCGATCATGGTGAGGATCGGGATCAGAGCATTCGGCACGACATGCCGCCACAGCACGGCGTTGCGCGAAAGCCCCTTGGCGACGGCAGTGCGGGCAAAATCCTCATGCAGCGTCTCGAGCACCGCCGACCGCGCCACCCGCGTCAACACGCCGGCCTGCGGCATCGCCAGCGCGACGGCCGGCATGACAAGCGCCTGCAACGCCGGCAGCAGACCGGCACTCCAGCCCGGGAAGCCGCCGGCCGGCATCAGCCCGAGCAACGTCGAAAACAGGATGATCAACAGCAGCGCCACCCAGAAGGCGGGCACGGCAATGCCGATCTGCGAAAACAGCGTGGCGATGACGTCAAAGAGCCCGCCGCGGCGCGACGCGGCCAGCACCCCGAGCGGCAGGGCAATCGCCACCGATAGCACGACCGCCATCAGCGCCAGCGGCAGCGTCACCGCCAGCCGCTCGACAATCAGCCCCGCGACCGCGACGCCATAGGTGTAGGATTGGCCGAGATCACCGGAGAATAGGCCGGCCAGCCATCGCCCGTAACGCAGGATGAGCGGCTGATCGAGCCCGAGATCATGCCGCAGCGCCGCCAAGGTTTCCGGGCTTGCCGAAGTGCCGAGCATGATCGAGGCGGGATCGCCGGGCAGTAGATCCATGACCGTGAAGATCAGCAGCGAGACGATGAGGAGCGTGACGAGGAGACCGGCGAAGCGGCGGAGGAGGAGTGTGATCATGCGGGCCACGCTGGCGGGGTGGTTTTTAAGACTGCTTGGTAGCCTCCTCGCCAAGCTCTCGAGGTGACGCGACCGTCACCCCAACTTCCCTCATTCCTGTGCTTGTCACAGGAATCCAGCCATCGCGCGTCTGCGCGGTGAATGACTCTTATCCCCGAGGAGGAGTCTCCCGCGCCCAAGGACTTGGGCGCGCTGGATTCCTGTGACAAGCACAGGAATGAGGGATGGAGAGGGCAACGACTGGCATTGAGCGACTCGCTGTCCGGCTTCCATTCGCTCATCTCCGTGCCTTTCAATCCGTTGGAACCCGCCTCACTCCTCCCACGAAACCCCGGACAGCACATTGGACGGCATCGGTTCGTTCTCCCACAACCCCTTCAGCTTTCCGTCCCAGACGCCGAGTTTCGGCATGACGAAGAGGTAGAGCGCCGGCACGTCCTCGGCGAGGATCTTCTGCGCCTCGCCATAGATCGCGTTCTGCGTGGCGGGATCGGCGGTCTCCTGGACCTTCTTCATCAGCGCGGTAAACACCGGGTTCTTGTAGTTGAAATAATAGGGATCGCGCCCGTAGATGTCGATGTCGAGCGGCTCGGCATGGGCGACGATCGTCATGTCGAAGTTACGGTCCTTCATGATATCCTGGACCCATTTTGCCGGAAACGCGGTCGGCTCGATATTCATCGTCACGCCGATCTCGGCAAACATCGCCTGCATCACCTCGGCGCTGCGCGGCGCATAGGCCATCTGCGGCGACTTGATCGTGAAGGTGAAGCCGTTGGGATAGCCGGCTTCGGCAAGCAGCGCCTTCGCCTTGCCGATGTCGTAAGGCAGCACGCCGGTCATATCCTGATAGCCGGGATCGTTCGGCGTGTAGTGGCTGCCGATCGGCGTGCCGAGGCCGGACCATGCGCCGTCGATCACCGTCTTGCGGTCGATCGCCATCATCAGCGCCTGGCGCACGCGTTTGTCGTCGAACGGCTTCCTGGCATTGTTCATGCCGGCGACGACTTTGAGCTCGGTATTGCCGATCCTGGTGACGAGCCTTGCATCGCCCTCGAAAGAACTCATCAGCTCCGGTGCGGCAAATTCCGGAAAGGCATCGAGATCGCCGGATTTCAGCGCAGCCGCCTGCGCCTGCGGGTCGGCGATGAAGCGGAAGATCACCTTGTCGAGCTTGGCGGACGCAGCCTTGTTCCAGTAGTCGGCATTCTTTTCCAGTTCGACCTTGTCGCCCTTCGCCCAGCCGACGAATTTGAAGGGGCCGGTGCCGATCGGCGTCACCTTGTCGTCGGCAGCGGTCTTGGGCGCGACCATCACCGAAGCCGGCCAGCCGAGCCAGTAGATCAGGCTGCCGGTCGGCGCCGAAAGATGCAGCACCAGCGTTTCGGCATCGGGCGTATCGATCGAAGCGATCGAGGCGAAGAAGCGTTTCTGCGGATTGACCGAATCGGGTCCGCGGGCGCGGTCGAGCGTAAACTTGGCGCTGGCGGCATCGAAGACCTCGCCGTCATGGAATGTGACGCCGGTCTGCAGCTTGAACGTATAGGTCAGGCCGTCAGGCGAAATCTCCCAGCTTTTTGCCAGCTGCGGCTGGATCTTGCCGGCCTGGTCGATCGTCACCAGTCCCTCGAACACGTTCTGCCAGGTCACCTGGCCGATCGCCACCGGTGCTGCGATCGTCGGATCGAGGCCGGTCGGCTCGACGCTCATGCCGAGAGTAAGGGTGGTCTTCGCTGCCTCGGCCGGCGCCATCGCCGCCATCATGAGTCCCGCCGCAAGCGCAGCCTTGAGAGAAAGCTGCCGGGCGAAGCGCGCCGGTACGAAGGAAACCTTGATCATCCTGTCCCTGTCTGGCCGCGCATCGAGGCGAAGGCCCTTCATTATCAGACCGTGGCTGCGCAGCGCACACATTGTGACGATTTTTTCTGATCCGTGTAGCCGAAATAGCTACACAGGAAATCTGCTGCAAATGCAAGCGTCAGCCTTTAATCGCCGTGCGTTGGCGCATGAAGTTTTCGATGAAGTCGACCAGTGTCGCTGCCGCAAAAGAGAGTTGTCGGTCCGGGGCAACGCAGAGATCGACATGGGTGCGAATGCCGGTCTTGCCGGCAAGTGGGATGGCGCGCAATTGGTCGGCTTCGATCTCGCGGCGAACGGCAAGCGCGGGCAGCAACGTCGCCGCAGCGCCGCTGAGCACGAGCTCTTTCAGCATTTCGATCGAACTCGTGACGAAAACAGGATCGAGATTCAATCCCTCCTTTTCGATCAGCGCGTCGAAGGCCTGACGGAAGCCAAAGGAATGCTCCGGCAGCGCCAGTGGGTAGTCGGCAAGTTTCCTCAAGGAGATATCGGGCTGCGTCGCGGCCGGATGCTGCGGCGCGACGATAAGATCATAAGCGATCTCGGAACGCAGCCGGACCTTGGTGCCTGACATGACCGGCGCAAACAGCGTCACGGCGATATCGGCCTCGGCGCTGCTGACGGCGTCGACGGCCTGCCGCGCGCTGCTGATCGTCACCGTGAAGCGCAGCTTCGGATATTTCAGGCTGAATTCCGCAAGCACCGGCGCCAGCAGGCTGGTCAGTGTGGCGCCATTGGCATAAATGCTGACATGGCCGTGTTGCAGACCCTTCAGGTCTTCGATCAGCTGCTGCACGTGATCGAGTTCGCGCAGCGTGCGGCCGGCGCGGGCGGCGAGCAGCTCGCCTGCGGCCGTCAGCTTGACGCCGCGGGAGCTGCGCTCGACCAGCGGTGCGCCGAAATGAGATTCGAGGTTTTCGATCTGCCGGCTGATTGCCGTCGGCGCGACATTGAGATTCTCGGCCGCCTGACGCATCGAATTGCTCCTGACCAGCTCGTCGAAATACATCAGTGCCCGGATCTGCATTCACGTCTCTCCGCCATGCCTGTTCGATGTGCCCATGCGTGTCCCGGTTAGGGGATAACGACATGCATGAAAACAACGCGTTTCAGCTTGCGACCCTATTCAATCAATGGCCGTCGGGATAGCGGTCGCGCCACGCCTTTTGCGCGCCCTCGGCCGGCAGCGCGGTGGCGGCGTAGACGCCGCGGGCGATCGCCCGCGCCATGACGATGGTGGCAAGATGGCAAAGCTCCATCAGGCTTGCCATGTCGTCTCGGCGATGCCTGGCCGTCGACGCGGCAAAAACCGTGTCGCCGTCGAGCGGCAGGTGCGCCGGCAGCAGCGCCCGGGCAAGACCGTCATGGCCGGCGAGCGAAAGCCGGTGCGCCTCGGCCTTGGTCAGCTGCGCGTCGGTCACCACCGCGCCGATCGTCGTCGCCGGCCCGTTCATGCCCTTGAGCCGCATCCTGTGGTCGGCGATCGCAGGCATGCCGAGCCCGCCGAATTCTGTGTCTTTTTCGAAGGGGGCCGCCCAGAAATGCGGCCCGTCGCCGATCGTTGCCGAGCCGAGCGCATTGACGGCGACGATTGCCGCGACACGATGGCCGGCGCTGCTGACGGCGCTGGCCGAGCCGAGCCCGCCTTTGAAGGTGGCCGTCGTCGCCCCTGTGCCGGCCCCCGTGGTGCCGAGCGTGAATGTGCCCTTGGCGGCGGCCTTCAGCGCGGCATAACCCATGTCGCGGTAGGGCGAGTGCAGCCCCCAATCCTTGTCGCCGCCGTTCAGCAGATCCATCAGGATCGCCTGCGGCACGATCGGTATGCGCACCGGCCCGACAGCGAAGCCGCGGCCGAGTTCGCGCAATCCGGCCTGCACGCCGCCGGCGGCATCCAGCCCGAAAGCCGAGCCGCCGGAAAGCACGAAGGCATCGACGGCGTTGACGGTCATCGACGGGTCGAGCAGACCGGTGTCGCGCCCGCCCGGCGCACCGCCGAGCACCGTGCCGGATGCGACGGCCGGCGCATCGAAGACGATGACCGTGACGCCGGAACCGAGCGCAAGGTCGGTCGCATGGCCGACGGAAACGCCGTCGATATCGGTGATGAGGTTGAGAAGATCGGGCAAGGGCGGATCCTTATGCGGATAGGCCGCCGATAGGACTGCAATTGCTCTTAAAAAACAAGACCGGCCCCAAATGGCGGGACCGGTCGGACATCGAAAAAAGCCGTGAATGCGATGCCGGCCTCATGCCTCAGGCATGAAGCGGCTTCGGATGACGGCGGGTCATCAGATCGTGGATAGCCAGCCGCACCTCGTCAGGCGAGCCGAAACGCTGCTCGTCGAGGTCGTGGACATGAAATTTCACGGCGATGAACTTCAGCCGGTCTTCATCGGGAATGACGATCCCGACGGGAACGCCTGCATATTCGATAACTTGCTTCTTCATAGATAGAACTCCTGCCGCGCGACATGCGCAGCCATGGCGAATTGACTTGTCTGGTACCGTTGAAAGGAGGACGAACGTCACATTCGACAGTTCGGGCGGGAGAGGGCGCCCGGACGGTCATTGCCAAGCGCAGATCGCCCAAGGTCGGCGAGAATATCGATGTCTATCATGCTCGTCCCTTGTGTTGGCGTTGCACTTGAGAGGTCCCGGAAGAGCCCGGGGCCGGCGATGGCTGCCACTGATAAATCTACTAACCTGGTAGAGATTACCCTGCAGCCTGTCAGAAACATATTCCGAAACGTGTCAAAATATCGACGATCCGAAAAAATTCATTCCATCCTGATCGAACTTATAGAAAGAAACATATCAGCTCTTCGTAAAATTCGCATGACAGAATCGAAACTCTTTCGACCGCCGCAGCAGAGATAGGAAGCCCGGCTGATTCAGGCAATGGGCCGTTTCATTAAAAATCGAAGTACCTTGAAATGACCGATTTGGTTAAGACGGCAAGACCCTGTCACCAGCCTTCATCGAGCACCTTTTCCAGCATGTCCGCGAAGAAATCCGCGCTTTCGATGCTGAGGCAGAGGGGTGGTTTGATCTTCAGCACATTTTGGTGATCGCCGGTCGGCTGCATGATGACGCCGAGGGTCAGCAACCGCTCGCAGATCGCCGCCGTCTCTTCGGTCGCCGGCTCCAGCGTCGTTCTGTCGCGGACGAATTCGAGCCCGAGATAGAGCCCCATGCCGTGCACGGCGCCGGCGATCGGATGGCGGTCGATCAGCGCGGCAAGCCGCGCCTTCAGATGATCGCCGACCTCTCGCGCATTTTCCTGCAGCTTTTCCTCGGCCATGATGTCGAGGACCGTCATGCCGGCGACGCAACTGACCGGGCTGCCGCCGGTGGAGGAAAAGAACGTGCCCTCCTTCTCCAGCGACCCGGCGATTTCCCGGGTGGTGATGACCGCGCCGAGCGGATGGCCGTTGCCCATGCCCTTGGCGATGGTGATGATGTCGGGCACGACCCCTTGCTGTTCGAAGCCCCAGAAATAATGGCCGAGCCTGCCATAACCGACCTGCACTTCATCGGCGATGCAGAGGCCGCCGCGGGCGCGCACCTGCGCATAGACCTGACCGAGATAGCCGTCCGGCAGCGGAATGCCGCCGGCATTGCCGTAGACCGATTCGCAGATGAAGCCGGCAAGGCCCTCGCCGCCGGCGTCGATCGCCTCCAACACCGGCGTTATCGCGCCGAGATAGCCGGCCGCCGTATCGGGACCGCGGAATGCGCCGCGATAGGTATTCGGCGACGCGACGGCATGCACCCAGTCCGGCCGGGTGGTCAGAGCCTCAGGATTGTCGGCGATCGAGGTGGAGACGGCGTCACTTGCCGAAGACCAGCCATGATAGGCTTCGAGCAGGCAAAGCATGTTGCGCGCGCCGCTATGAGCCTGCGCCAGCCGGATCGCCAGATCGTTCGCCTCCGAGCCGCTGTTGACCAGGAAGACCGTATCGAGCCCGTCGGGCGAAAGTGCTGCGAGCCGCTCGGAAAATTCCGCGATCGCGGCATAGTGAAAGCGCGAGTTGGTGTTGAGCCGCAGCCACTGGGCACTGATCGCCGCCGCAAGCCTGGGATGGCCATGGCCGAGAATGGAGACGTTGTTGACCATGTCGAGATAGGCGCGGCCCTCGACATCGAACAGATGCTCCTTCCAGCCGCGCTCGATCTGCGGCGGCGCCGCGTAATAATTCTTCTGCGCTCCTGCCAGATGTGTCTGCCGCCTGGCAAACAGCTCGGCGGTTTCCGGTTTTGGCGCATCGGCTCCTGGGCCGAGAAGCAAGGAGGGAGAAGGGCAGAGCACCGACCAGGCCGCCGCCTCGCGCGGTGTGGCAAAGAGCGGCGGCTCGAGCCCGGCGACGCGGCAAAGCTGGGCGCGCAGCCCGCCAAGCGACGAAGCCTCGCCGACGACCGTGCCCAGCGCGTCGCCGCTGGCAAGCTCGGCGCCATCCTCCACCGAGAGGTCGAGCCCGTCGAGGTGCAGGGTCATGCCGTCGCCGGTCAGTGTCAGATGCTGGTCCTTCCAGCCGATGCGGCCGGCAAAGGGCGCTGCGACCGCGCTGCCGGCGGCAAGGCATATATCGATATGCAGAGCGCAGGTCGCCTGTCTTCCGGCGGTTCCCGCCCGGGAAAGCCGATATTCGCCGTAGCGCGTCGCTGCCGTGCCGTTCTCGGTCGCAGCGCGGGCAAGCAGCCGCCAATCCATGTCGGCATTCAGCCAGTTGCCGGCGGAAAAATGCGAGCTCCGCACCCCGAGATCGACATAGGCGATCCCGGCGGGATCGATGTCGGGCAGCAGCGGCAGCCATTCCGATGTTTCCGGGGCGGCGACATCGCCGCCAGCGGCCTGGAGGATTGCTGCTTCCATCAATTCGAAGGGAACCGACATCGCCGTATCGAAGATCGCCCGCTCGCGATCGAGATTGCCGCGGACATAGTCGTTGTCGGGATCGACCGAAATCTGCTGCTCGCTGCTGGCGACGAGAATGACCGCGCGGGCGACGATCAATGGCCAGAGCGCCTTCAACTCCTCCTCGGTCAGCGGATAGATCGCCTGATAGGCCGTGACGGCCGGCAGGATATGAAAGGGGTCGCCCTCGGCATGATGCAGCAGCGAGGCGCAGGTGACGGCGAGGTCGCCGACCAGCCAGCCGCGGATGATGTCGCCGAAATCGATCACTCCATGGGGGATGATATGGCCATGGGCACTGCGATGACCGACGACATTGTCTCCGGTGACGTCGTGATGCACCGCCTGCAGCCGAAGCGACGGCGCCAAGGGCTGGATGCGGCGAACGGCCATCACCATGGTCTTGGCGATCCGGTCGCGCGCGGCACTGTCGGTGATGGCGGAAAGCAGCTGCACCGCGACCGGCCCGGCCCGCCGCAGATCCCATTGCAGGCTGCGGTCGAGACCGGGATGGTTGAAATCGGCAAGCGCCTGCGCCAGCTTGGCGCAGAGGGCGCCGAGCGCCGCAACGGAAGCCGGCGCCAGGTAGGTCAGTTCCGTCAGCCCCTGACCTTCCAGATATTCCAGCAGCCGGACCTGATAGCCCTGCCCGCGCACCGTCAGCACGACGATCTCCCGCCCCTCGTTGCTGGCGATCACATTGGGAACCCGTGGCGCATCCTGTTTGCTCTTGAGGTGATGGATCGCGGCATTCTGCGCTTCGAGTTCGCGGGTCTCGTAGGCGGCATGGCAGATCTTCAGGACGTAGCGGCCGCGATCGCTATCGACGCGGTAGTTCCGATCCTGCTGACTGCCGAGTTCGGCGATGGTGCCTGACAGGCTGTAATGGGCAAGAAGGATCTCTTCCGCGTCGGCAACGGTCACGTTGGGACGCGGCAGCGACATGCGATCAACAAGCGCGTCGTCGGTCATGACACCCCTCCCGCAGCATGATTCGATTACCTATTGAAGACGATAATCAAATACTTGCTGCTGGCAGGCAACGGGAGATTGTCGTCTGCCAGCAAAAGAGATGTGGTTTCGACCGCGTTCAACCCATGCGTTCGGAGGCGTAGCTGCCGGGGCTTGCCGGGAAGACCACGGTTCGATTGCCGTTGATGAAGGTGCGGTGGTGGATATGGGCGTGGATGGCCCGGGCCAGCACCTGGCTTTCGACGTCGCGGCCGATCGAGACGTAGTCGTCCGGCGACTGCGCATGGGTGATGCGGGCCGTGTCCTGCTCGATGATCGGGCCTTCGTCGAGATCGGCGGTGACGTAATGGGCGGTTGCCCCGATCAGTTTGACGCCGCGGCCATAGGCCTGCTTGTAGGGGTTGGCGCCCTTGAAGCTCGGCAGGAAGGAATGGTGGATGTTGATGATCTTGCCCGACATCTTCTGGCACATCTCGTCCGACAGGATCTGCATGTAGCGGGCAAGCACGATCAGCTCGGTGCCGGTCTGCTCGGCCACCTCCATGATATGGGCTTCGGCCTGCACCTTGTTGGCCTTGGTGACCGGAATATGGTGGAAGGGGATGTCGTGGTTGACCACGACCTTCTGATAGTCGAAATGGTTGGAGACGACGCCGACGATATCGATCGGCAGGGCGCCGATCTTCCAGCGGTAGAGCAGGTCGTTGAGACAATGGCCGAAGCGCGACACCATCAGCAGCACCTTCATGCGGCTTTCGCTGTCGTGGAATTCGTATTCCATCGAAAAGGGTGCGGCGACGGCGGCAAAATCGGCGCCGATCTCCGAGCCGGACAGGCCTTCTTCAGAGATGAAGGAGACGCGCATGAAGAACTTGCCGGTATCGAGATCGTCGAACTGGCTGGAGTCGATGATGTTGCAACCCTTGTCGGCCAGATAGCTCGAAATCGCCGCCACGATGCCGCGCGTCGATTTGCAGGATACCGTCAATACATAGCTTTTCATGTCTCTCCCTCTTCCCTCTTCAAGGCCGCGGCCGTGCTTAGATCAAAGCCTGGGCCGCGAACAGGCCGGTGCGCTTTCATTCATGCGACAAATTGCAAGATGACCCATCATGTTTGTGCAAGTTCTCTCGCTTCCGGGTCTTCATGTCTCGCCTGTCGTTATCGCAAAACCGCTGCACAGTTTTGCGCGACAGGCCTTAGCTTAGGAGAAGTTACGCAAAAAACTGTGCCGCCAGCGCCGTGGGCATGCGTATTCTCGCCTTCGATGGGCGAAGTTAGGCCGGCGGGCGGCTCGCCACCGCCACTTTCCGCCGCGGCGTGGTGATTTCGTGGATGATGGCGCCGCCGATCGACGAGAGCACCAGCGACAGGATCACGAAGAGCACCGGCTGCTGCAGGATGCCGATCGGCAGCCGGTCGGCGGCGACCCTCAGGAAGGCGAGCGTGAAGGCGTGGGTGATATAGATGCTGTAGGAGCAGTCGCCGAGATAGTTCAGCCAGCCGATAAAAGGCAGCCTGGAAAAGTCGATCGAGACCGCGCCGTAGACGATGAAGATCGCCGGGATTCCCCAGGCGTAGAACCGGCTTTCCGGCGGCATCAGCGCCTCGTTGATGAAGAGGAACGCAAAGCCGATGATGAGCGCCGCCCATGCCCAGCGCTTCGGCAGAAGCACCTTCTGCCGATAGAGCCAGCCGAGCACGGCGCCGGCGAGAAACTCCAGAATGATCGGCTCGCCGTAGAAGCGGGTGACTGTTGTTTCCGGCAGCAGCCGGCAGGCGATCAGGATGACGGCGAAGACGGCAAACATTGCCGGGATGCGGCGGGTTTCCGAGAGCTGCAGCAGCAGCGCGAAGACGAGATAGAAGAACATCTCGTAATTCAGCGTCCAGCCAGGCACCACGACGGGGGTGATCGTGCTCGGATCGGCGGCATTGGCCCATGGCAGAAAGAACAGCGAGGCGATCAGATGCCGCAGGTCGAACACGGTCGATTTCAGCAATGAGGGGGCCACCAGCGCCACAACAGCCGAAAACAATGTTGCCAGCCAATAGAGCGGGACGATGCGTTTGATGCGCCGGCGGGCGAAATCGATGGGGCTCATCGCCCGCCCGCTCGTCGTCAGCCACATCACGAAACCGCTGAGCACGAAGAAGATGTCGACGCCGGTCTCGCCATAGACGAAGGTGGTGGCGTCGAGCGCGGGATTGACCTTCGCAAGCTGCAAGATCGCGTGGAAATAGACGACCATCAGCGCTGCGACGGCGCGCAGATATTGAAGCTGGACAAGCATCGAGCGTCTTGCTCCCTCGGGCTCGTGCGGGTCGCCGGACTCAGCCGTGCCGCTGCGGTCAACTCTATACATCTGCCGGACGATCCTGCCGGAGGCGCGGGCTGTCGTGGAAGCGCATATATCCGACGACGAACCACAGGAGACCGGCGATTTTCATCGAGAAAACAGCGGTCCCCCCGATCATCATATTCAGAAAAATGAAAAGAGAAAGTGAATGGGCGCAGCGCCGCTGCGCCGCCGTGCGCCCGGCGGGAAACAGGCAGACGAACAGCCATAGGGCGATAACGCCGAATATCGTCGCCGCGTAGATCAGGTAGACATAACCGCTGTCGGCGAATTCGGCGACCCGGTCGACCGAAAGCCCGAGGATGGCGAGCGGATCGAGTTCCATGATCTTCTTCATCGTCAGGTTGATGCGGCCGGTGAAATTGTCGCCGGTCGCATTGGGTTTTAAGGTGTAGACGAGGAAACCGGCGGCGACGATCAGCGGCATCAGCGCCAGATTGAAATTCCTCGGGATCTTCGGAAAGACGAAATAACCGGCAATGCAGGCAAAACAGAAGATCAGCATCGTGCGGGTGTCGTTCGTCACCAGGATCAGCACCGCGGTGCCGACGAACAGCAGCCGGTCCCAGCGGCCTATTCTTTCCCACATGGAAATCAGATAGATCGCGATCACGCCGCAGAAATTGGCGAGCGACACCTGTTCGAGGAAGATCGACGACGAGCGGTGGTCGATGACGCCGAAGGAGAAACGCTCGGGAAAACCGAGCGCGTTCTGGAACAGGCCCGTCGTGTTGTAGCTCAGCGGCAGCAGCCCGCGTGTATTGGCGAAATAATCGGACGGATGCACGATGCTGACATAGAACGGCACGCTGACGATCTCGAAGATCAGGAAGATCATGACGGCAAGGCTTGCCCAGCGAAAGGCGAGTTTCATCGTCTTCTCGTTGCTCCAGCCGCCGAGGCCGGAAAAGCAGAAGATGATCAGAACGTTGCGGAAATGATCGACGAAAAGCATGCGGTTGAGCACGCTGACATAGATCGTCACGACAAGTGTGAACAGCAGGAACAGGAAGGCCGGCAGATCGGTCTCGTAGATCCCCTTGTGCAGGATGTAGAGGATGGCGCTCGCCATGATCAGCCCTTCGCTGGCGGCGACATGCGTCAACGAGAGCGGCATGATGTTGTGGTTGATGAAGGCGAGAATGCCGTTGTAGAGCACCGACAGCAGTCCGAGCCAGAGCACGGTATGATCGGTCCGCGCCGCTTCGCCGGCTGCACTGCCGGCTATAGGAAAAGCTGCCTTCTGTTCGAGGACCGCCACCGTCACTTCCCCGCTGGCTTGACGCTGGCGCAGGCGCCGGCTTTGGCTTTTGCCGAATTGGCGAGAAGCCGCATCTGCGGCCGCTCAGCGCCCTTTCGCGGCTGGACGTTGAACGGCTCGTCGGCCGGCCACCATTCGCCTGCGGCCCAATAGGACCAGCCGAGCCAGGCTTCGCCATTATCGGACATGGTGGAATAGATCTCGGTCAGCCCGCTCATGCAGTCCTTGTCGGCAGCGGCGCCGAACTCGCCGAGAAAGCCGCGCTTGTGGTTCTTCTTCAGCCAGGCGGTGACGCCGGCGATCGCTTCGACCGCGGCGGTGGCACCCTCGCAGGTCGGATGGGTTCCGGAGGAATCGATGTCGAGATACTGGTGGACCTCATAGGCGTAGAAGTCGAGCGGATCGCGCACGCCGAGCATCACCGTGCCGTTGGCGCCGCCGATCACATCCTCCTCCCAGCTGTGAGCGCCACTCCAGGCGGTGCCCGGCACCAGGATGAGGTTGCGGGCGCCGACGGCGCGGATGCTGCGGATCGCCGCATTGGCGGCATCGAGCCAGTCCGTCGCCTTGATATCGTGCGGCTCGTTCATCAGGCCGAAGAGCACGCCGTCCTGATTGGCGAATTCGACCGCAAGCCTTGCCCAGAAATCACCGAAGGCGGCATCCGTCGCCGGCGCCGTGCCGACCTGCACCTTGTCGTAATAGCCGAAATTATGCGGGTCGAGCAGTACGGCCATGCCGTGCTTGCGGATCAGCCCGACGGTGTCCTTGATCCGCTTGAGTTCGTCCTCGTCGAGCCGGCCGCCCAGCGCCGGCTGCAACCGCTCCCAGCGGAAGGGCAGCCGGACGATCGTCATGCCCTTTTCGGCGAAATAGCGGATCGTCTCTTCGCTCGGATAGGTGTAGTTCGTCCCGTAAATGCCGTCGCGCTCGCCATATTCGCCACCGGAAAGATTGACGCCGCGATAGCAGGGCGGACCGGCCGCAAGGGTCGGCGAGGGGACGAGAACGGCCGCAAGCAGCAGCGCCGTCAGATGTCGTCTCGTCCTCATGGCTGTCCTCGTAATCCAGGCAAATCGCAACATCGGCGTCGCTGAGATTATTTTAACGGTCCGTTAGCTAAGAATTTCTAAAGTCTGAGCACCTCGGCTTCAGTCTTTCACGCTGGGCAGGACACGAGTGCGCGTATGAACCAGTATGACAGGAACAGGGTAAGCCGGCTCCCTGGCTGGCGCAGTTATGAGTCGTCTCAGACTGCGCCGGAAGGCGTGCGCATGCGCAGTCCCGTGGTCCGTCCGGACGATTTCGTCCCTCCGCCGCCCGAACCCGCCCCTCCTGCCTTTGTGCCGCCGCCGGCAAGTGTTGCGCAACCCCGCCAAGCCGAACGCCCGGCGCCCCCGTCCTCGGCTGTGCCCCCGACGGCGCCTAGGAAACAGCCGGTCGTGGACGCGCCGCCGAACGCAGTGCCCGCCTCTGCCGCACCGCTTCTCGACCTCCGCTCAAGCGTCGCCGCGATCTGGAGCCGGCGGTTGGTCGTGCTTGGTCTTGCCCTTCTCGGCGCCGTCGCCGGCGGGGTGGTGGCGCCCACCATCGGGCAAAAATTCACCGCCGTCAGCAGCCTCTATTTCGATCCGCGCCAGATCGGCCTTGCCGATGCGGGCGGCCAGTCTTCGGGGCCTTCGCCGGAAATGATCTCGACTTTGATCGACAGCCAGGTGCAGATCCTGACCTCCGGCAATGTACTGCGCCGCGTCGTCGAGACCATGAAGCTCGACCAGGATCCGGAATTCACCGGCGGCCGCACCGATGGCGCCGCCGTGATCGGCACTCTGCAGAAGGCGCTGGTCATCACCCGGCAGGCCAGCACCTATGTCGTTTCGCTTGCCGCGACGACCAATGATCCCGAGAAATCGGCAAGACTGGCCAACCAGGTCGTCACCTCCTTCACCGAGGAGGAAAACAGCGCCTCGAACGGCATCTACGAAAACACCTCCTCGACGCTGGACGGACGCCTCGACGATTTGCGGCAGAAGGTGCTGGAGGCTGAGCAGGCTGTCGAAACCTTCCGCGCCGACAACGACATGGCCGCGACCGAGGGCAATCTGATTTCCGATCAGCGGCTCGTCTCGCTGAACACGATGCTGGTGACGGCGCAGGAAAAAACCATCCAGGCCAAGGCCCGCGCCGATGCCGTCGCCAATCTCCGCGTCGAGGATATCGTTGCCGGCAACCAGGCGGAGGGCGGCGTCACTTCGCCGCTGGTCAGCCTGCGCCAGCAATATGCCACCCAGGCCGCCGCCGTCGGCAGCCTCGAAAGCCAGATGGGTACGCGCCATCCGCGCCTGCAGGCGGCCCGCTCCTCGCTGCAGAGCATATCAGGCGAAATCAAGGGCGAACTGCAGCGGCTCGCCACGTCGGCAAGGGGCGAATACGAGCAAGCCAAAGCCGCCGAGGACAGCATCGCCAAGGAGCTTGCCGTCCAGAAAGCGCTGCAGGCGAGCACCTCGGACAAGCAGGTGGAACTGAACGAATTGCAGCGCAAGGCGACGGCGGCGCGCGATATCTACGAGTCGGTGCTGAAGCGCTCCAGCCAGACGAACGAGGAGCAGAACCTCAACCAGAGCAACATTCGCGTCATCTCGCCGGCCGAGCCGCCTGTGAAGGCCGACGGCCCGGGAAAGAAGATCCTGCTTATCGCAGGCATCATCGGCGGTCTTCTTGCCGGTTTCGTCGTCGGCGCCGGTTTTGCGATCCTCGCCGGCCTTTTCGGCCACCCCGTCATCAGAAGTTATTTCAGCAGGTCGCCCGCGACCACCGCTTGATGACGGTCGCCGGTTTCCCTACATCCTGTGAGTGCCCTATTGCCGGCAGGAGAATTCCCATGCGGCCTATGATGATGCTTCTGATGTCGCTCGTTGCCGTGTCCAGCCTTGTGCCTGCGTCCGCCTTTGCCGTCGACTGGACGAAATCCCTCGATTCCGGCGTTCAGCCGCTCTACCCCTACAAGGGCCTGCCCGGCGTCAAGGCGCAGCCGGACAAGAAAGAGGAAGAATCGTATAATTGCCGCACCGAAACCGTCCAGATCCGCCGCCGCTACGACGAGATCTTCCGCTCCGGCGGCATGCCGACGCTGATGTATGTCTGCGAACGCGACGGCTTCATCTCGATGGACGACAAGGTCCCGCTGCGCGGCCACTATCAGCCGGTGCGCTGAGGATCAATCAGGCTGACTGCTGCAATGCCGTGCTGTTGTGGTAGATCCGCGTCGATATAAGATTGGTCAGGGTCGCCGCCACCCGGTCGATATCGGCCTCGCTCATGTCGTGATAGCTCGGCAGATTGATCGCCCGCTCCGGAATGCTCCAGGCGTTGACGTTCTCCGGCCGGTCTTCGAACATGGAGAGACTGGAAAGCGGGTAGAAGAAGACGCGCGCATCGGTATTGGCTGCATCGAATGCCTGTTGCAGCATCTCGCGGGTGATGCCCGTCGACGGATGGAAGACGGCCGTCGGCATCCAGGCGCCGTTGACCGTGCCGGTATATTCCGGATTCATGGTGATGCCAGGCAGGGCCGAAAGCCGGATCATATAGGCGGCCAAGATTTCGCGCTTGCGGTTGATGAGGTCGTCGATACGCTCGAGTTGGGCGCAGCCGATCGCCGCCTGGATGTTGGACATCTTGTATTTGAAGCCGATCGCATCCGGCCAGAACTGCTTGGTCTGGCCACGCGCCCGGCCATGATTGCTGAGCGTCAGCACCTTTTCGTAAAGGGCGGCGTCGCTGGTGACGAACATGCCGCCTTCGCCTGTCGTCAGCGTCTTGGTGCCGTGGAAGGAGAAGGTGCCGAAAGTGCCCATCGAGCCGGCGCGCCAGCCGTGCCAGACTGAGCCGACCGCTTCGGCGGCATCTTCGATTACAGGAATGCCGGTGCGCCTGCCGATCTCCAGCAGCGCATCCATGTCGCAGAGGTTGCCGTAGAGATGCGTGGCGATGATCGCCTTGGTCTTCGGCGTGATATGGCGCTCGACCTCTTCTGGATCGATGCACCAGCTATCGGCAAGCACGTCGACAAAGACAGGGGTTGCACCGAGATGAACGATCGGCGAAACCGTCGCCACCCAGTTCGTATCGGCAAGGATCACTTCGTCGCCCACGCCCACGCCGAGGGCGGCAAGCCCCATATGCATGGCGCCGGTGCAGCTCGACGTCGCGATCGCAAAGCCACTCCCGAGATAGGTTTTGAAGTCGCTCTCGAAACGGTTGAGATAATCGTAGCAGCGCGCACCCCAGCCGTTGGCGGCGGCGTCTGCTGCGTAATCCGTCTCGAGCTGGGTGATGGATGGCTTGGTGTAGAAGATCCTGTTGCTCATGCCGCTACTTTTTCTGAATGAAAATGAGAAATGGTTAAATTTGGCGTCTGAACCTCGCCCGAGGCTACATGATGATGTGTCGGGCAAGGTCGTGTTCATGCAGCACGATGCCGGGGAGGTACCCAAGCGAGACGAAATAGTCGCGGTCGCTGCCGTCGGCGACAAAGACCGCTGTGGTTTCGATCGGATCGGCTCCGATTTCCGCAGTCACTTTGACGCCCGGCTTCAACCCGAGTTCGCGCATCAACCCCTCAAGTGCTGTAATTTCGCTGAAGCCGGCGAGCAGCAGCGTGTTGATGCCGATAGCGCCGTTCACCTCGCCGACAAGCGTTTGGATCGCCACCATCAGCGGCAGGCGGTCGCGGAAGGGTCGGATCTCGGGATGGTCGAGAATGCCACCCCAGACGATCCTGATATAGAGCTCATATGCCTTGAGGAAATTCTTGCGCAGCGCCCAGAAACGGAAGGCGACGGCCATGCGATTGAGGGTGAAGATCTTGCACATTTCTTCGTATTTGGAGCGCGTCTCCATGGTCAGCGCGATCGCACCGCGCTTGGCGCCGGTATAGAGGAAATATTCGAGCCCGGCGCGATAGCGGTCCCAGCTGGTCATAACCTCGTCGGTGCCGGCTTGCGGCCTGTCGCGAACGATCACCGTATTGGAAACCGAGCGATAGAACGGCCGCTTGAGGAAGCTGACGGCGCCCTGGTCGAGGAAATGGGCGAGGAAGGAGAACGGATAGAAGCAGAATTCCCTGGGAACCCAGGCTGAGCGGAGTGCGGAGGCGCGGTAGACAGCGATTTCGGGAAAGATGTGGCGTTCGTAGATGAACTGGAAGACCTCGGTGAAACTGCCCCGCGGAAACTTCACGTCATATTCGAGTTTAAAGAACTGCCCGAGATCAGTCTTGCCGACCTCGTCATAGAGGAACCATGGCGCCTGGGCTGCGGTCACATCGGGGTTCTGATCGAGGTAGGCGACTGTTTCGGCCACTGCATCGGGGATCAATATGTCGTCGTCGGCAAGGTAGATCAGATATTCTCCCTTGCCGAGGCGGAAGGCGCTGGCGAAATTCGGTCCTCCGCCGGCATTCTCATCGCGGCGGAAGTAGCGGATCGGCAGGCCGCGAGTGATGAATTCTTCGACGACCTGTTGCGTGCCGTCGGTCGACGCGTTGTCGCAGACAACGATCTCGAAGGGGAAATCGAACTTGTAGTCGTTTTCGCAATAGCTCAGGCAGTGACGCAGGAACGGCTCGCGATTGTAGGTCGGAATGCAGATGCTGAGTTTGATGCCGCTCAAGTGTGTGTCCCCCGGCTATAGTGTTCGAGCGCGGCGTCGCGCTCGCTGACGATGACAGGCGCGAATGGCCAGGCGATGCCGAACTCGGGGTCATCGTAACGAACGCCCATTGCGAGTTCGGCCACATAAACCTCCGACATCTGGTAGAAGAGTTCGCAATCGTCCTCGAGGGTGAGGAAGCCGTGGGCGCAGCCCGCCGGTATATAGAAGGCGTTGCGCCTTTCGCCGTCGAGTTCGACCGCCGCCCATTTGAGATAGGTTTTGGACGCCGGCCGCAGATCGAGTGCTACATCGAAGACGCGGCCGCGCACGGCCCGAACGAGCTTGGCCTCCGGCTTCGGATCGGCTTGATAGTGCATGCCGCGCAGCGTTCCGCGCTTGTGGTTCTGTGAGACATTGCACTGCGGATAGACCGAGGCGAGGCCGTGAGCGGTAAAAGTTTCGGCGCAGAAAGTTCGCGCAAACATCCCACGGTCGTCGACGCGTTCCTCGACGTCGATGACGAAGGCTCCTGCAACTGCGGTCGGCGCAAACCTCATTCGAGCACCGTCAATTGAGGCACGGCGACGGCGAAGCGGCCGCCCCAGCCGCCGACCTTGCTGTTGCCGGAAACAACCTCGTTCTTGATGTTCCAGGGTAGGATCAGCACGTAGTCGGGCTTGGTTTCTTCCATTTTCTCCGGCGCATAGATCGGCAGCCTGCTGCCCGGCAGGTAATGGCCCTGTTTGTGCGGGTTGCGATCGACGACATAATCGATGAGATCAGTGCCGACGCCGCAGAAGTTCAACAGCGTATTGCCCTTGGCGGCGGCGCCATAGGCGGCGACGCTCTTGCCGGCGCGCTTGGCTTGGTTGAGGAAGTCAAGCAGGCCGTACTTGATCGGCGCCACGTGGCTCTGAAAAGCCTCGTAGGTCTCCGTGCTGTCGAAGCCGGCGGCCTTTTCGTCGGCCCGCACCTTGGCAAGACCCAGGCCCGTGGCGTGGGCGGTCGATGCTGCGCGGCAGGCAAGGATGCGCAGGCTGCCGCCATGGGTCGGCAGTTCCTTCACATCGAAGACCTTCAGGCCGTGGGCGGCAAAGACCTTTTCGACGGCGAGCAGCGAAAGATAGTAGAAATGTTCGTGATAGACCGTGTCGAACTGGATGCTTTCCATCAGCCGCAGGAGATGCGGAAATTCGACGCTGACGACGCCGTTCGGCTTCAGCACAGCTGAAAGCCCGCCGACGAAGTCGTTGATGTCAGGCACATGGGCAAGCACGTTGTTGCCGATGACGATATCAGCAGCTTGTCCGCGGGAAACGAGATCGGCGGCCGTCGCCTTGCCGAAGAAACGCGCCTCCGTCGGCACGCCGATGCCGCGCGCGACTTCGGCGACATTTTCGGCCGGTTCGATGCCGAGCACCGGCACACCGGCCTCGACGAAATGCTTCAGCAGATAGCCGTCATTGCTCGCCACTTCGATGACCTGCGATGCTGGGCCGAGGCCGAAACGCTCGCGGGCCATGATGGTGAACCGGCGCGCATGCTCCACCCAGCTGTCGCTGTAGGAGGAGAAATAGGCATAGTGGCTGAAGATGTCCTCCGGCGGAACGAAGGCGTCGGCCTGCACCAGCCAGCACTCGGAACAGACGAAGGCGCGCAGCGGATAGGATGGCTCAGGCTGCTTCAGCTGCTCTTCCGTCAGATAGGCGTTGGCGAGTGGCGTCGAGCCCAGGTCGACAAAACGATGCTTCAACGGAGCGTTGCAAAACCGGCAATTGTGCGCTGTCATGATACTGCTTCCTCATATGCCGCGATCTGGCCGAGCGAAAAGGCGCGCATGTTTTCGCCCTCGCGATTGGCCTTGTACCAGGCGGCAGTCCAGTCGATGGTCTGTTGCAGGCTGAGCCGGGGGCGCCAGCCGATCGTGTCGAGCGCGAGCGTCGAACTCAGCGTCAGCGCCGGTGCTTCCGGCAGATGTTCGCCCGGCGCAAGCCGCCACACGTCTTCGACGCTGTGCGCGCGCCCGAGCGCTTCGGCGAGCTCGGAAACAGTTGCGAAGCTCTCGGGATGAGGGCCGAAATTCAAGGCATCCGGCAGATCCCGGCCCCACTCGTTCGTCAGCGCCTCGGCGAAGTTGAGATAACCGCCGAGCGGCTCCAGCACATGCTGCCAGGGGCGGATCGCCTCCGGATAACGCAGCATGATCGGCTCACCGCCTTCAAAGGCGCGGATGAAATCCGGGATCAGCCGGTCCTTTGACCAGTCGCCGCCACCGATGACATTGCCGGCACGGACGGTGGCGAGCCTGAGATTGTGCCCTTTGAAGAAACTGTCGCGGTAGCTCTGGCAGATGAGTTCGGTGCAGGCCTTGGAATTGCTGTAGGGGTCCTTGCCGCCGAGCGTATCGGTCTCGACGAAAGGTATGCCGCTGCCGCTATTTGCGTAGACCTTGTCCGATGTGATGACGAGCACGGTCTTGACGGAGGGCGTGTGTCTGACAGCGTCGAGAACATTTGCCGTTCCCATGACATTGGTCGAAAAGGTCTCGGCCGGGTTCTCATAGGAGCGTCGGACCAGTGCCTGTGCCGCCATGTGGATGACGATCTCCGGCTCGAACCGCCGGGAGAGCGCAAGCAGCGCCTCGGCGTCGCGGATGTCCACGATATGGTGGCCGCGATCATCCCAGGGAGCGAGCCTCTGATAGAGCGACGGTTCGGTCTCGGGCGCTAGCGACACCGCGGCGACATCGGCGCCGAGCCGTTCCAACCAGAGGGAAAGCCATGACCCCTTGAAGCCGGTATGTCCGGTCAGGAAAACCCGCCGCCCTTTCCAGAATTCCGTCAGGCCCATAGTTTCCACGGCGCCTTTCCGGAGTTCCAGAGTTCTTCCAGATGGTTGCGCTCGCGCAACGTATCCATCGGCTGCCAGAAGCCGTCATGCTTGAAGGCGGCAAGCTGGTTGTTGGCGGCAAGCCACTCCAGCGGCCCGGCTTCCCAGATCGTGTCGTCGCTTGGGATGAGATCGACCACGGAAGGGTCGAGCACGAAGAAGCCGCCGTTGATACGCTGGCCGTCACCTCTCGGTTTCTCCACGAAGGAGGTGATGTACTGGCCCTCGATATTCGTGGCGCCGTAACGTCCGGGCGGGGTAACCGCGCACATCGTCGCCTTGAGGCCATGGCTGCGATGGAAGGCGACTTCGGCAGCGATGTCGATGTCGCCGACGCCGTCGCCATAGGTCATGCAGAAGGGTTCGCCGGGGGTCAGATGATCGCGAACGCGCCCGATACGGCCGCCGGTCATCGAGCTCACGCCGGTATCGACCACGGTGACGCGCCAGTTCGGGCGCTTGCCGCCGTGATAATCGATGCTGTTTGCGGCAAGATCGACGGTGACGTCGCTATGGTGCAGAACAAGGTTTACGAAGTATTCCTTGATCATATAGCCCTTGTAGCCGGCGCAGATGATGAAATCATTGAGCCCGTGATGGGCATAGATGTTCATGATGTGCCAGAGGATCGGCATGCCGCCGACTTCGACCAGAGGCTTGGGACGGATACTGGTTTCCTCGGCAAGACGAGAGCCAAGACCACCGGCGAGAATTACGACTTTCATCCCAAGCGAACTCCAGAGTGTATAGTCAAGCTTCCGGTCCGTCTTGCTAGCCACCCGGGCTCTCGACAGGCGGAACGGCCGTATGTTCATTCTTGTCCCGGTATCCGATTTCGTTCTTGTGCGAGGCTTACCCGGGTCTCGGGAGCTGGATTTGCGTTGAAAACCGGCCTCTTCGAGTTGCTTCAGGAGCCGCTTCGGACGACCTCGACACGATAGCAGTATAAGTTGTCATTACTGCCTTCGCCTTTTTCCCCCATGTCCCAGCGGGCTTCGCCGTTGTTGACCGATTTGTTTAGGGGATATTTTTCCCAGAGGCCGAAACCCATCGCCCTGTTCAGCATGATTGCTGCGGCATTGGTGGTCAGGACATAGCCATAGACGGTCTCGACATCGGTCTTTTCGAACAGCCAGTCGATCAGCGCTCTACCGGCGACTTGAAGCAGTTTCGGGTGTCCGCCGCGCTCGCCGCGCATGGCGTTGTCGAGCAGCACATCGTGATCCGTCAGGTTCTTGAAGCCGAAATGACCAATCAGTTGGTCGGACGAGTAGATCAGGAACATCAACTGCGTCGGGTTTCTGAAGACGACGTTGGCAAGCCAGTTCCTCGTCCGTTCGATCGTCGCGGTAAAATGCGTCAGGAAAAAACTCATATTGGCGTTGCGCCAATCGGTCAGCTTCCCGATGATGCCGTCATCGTCGAGATGTTTGACGGTCAACGGAACCAGCCTGCCGATCGAAGCACCGTTCCCGTCGACGAGATTGATGATATCGGAGACCTTATCGTGCACGATGTCGTGGATATATTGCTGCACCTGGTTCATCGGGTCGCGCTCCCAGTCACTCGAAATGTTCCGGCAGGATCATCTCGTCGACTTCGATATCGACCTTCAGCCGCTTGCCGATGACCGTGTCGATGGCGGTCGGAGGAATGCCCGTTCCTGGCCGCTTCGCGTCGAGATCAGCCGCTTCGATGATGCTGCCGGCCTTTAAAGAGCGGGCGGTGATGACGCTGCGGCGCATCTTAGGGATTTGATCCCGCTCGGAAGAGTCGAGGATCCGTCCCGTGCCACCAAGTGCCGCATGCACCTTATGGCATGCCTCGATCATCGCCTTCATTTCCCCGGGCTCGGTCGCCATTTGATTGTCCATTCCGATGCGCGAGCTATCGAGGGTGAAGTGTTTTTCGATGACACAGGCGCCGAGCGCGATCGATGCGGCAGGGATCTCAATGCCGGTGCTATGGTCAGAATAGCCGATAGGATAGGCGGCAAATTCGCTGCGAAGGCCAAGAATGTTCTGGAGGCGGATGGTTTCCGGCGGAGCCGGATAGACGGAGGTGCAATGCAGAATGATGATCTGCCGGTTGCCGGTCTCTTCAATGGCCTCGACCGCGCGGATGATTTCCTCCAGCGTGCCCATGCCGGTCGAGAGCACGAGCGGCGCGCCGAGGCTGCCGAGATAGCGGAGATAGGGCAGGTTGTTCAGCTCCATCGAGGCGATCTTGATGAAGGGAACCTCGCAGCGCTTCACCAGGAACTCCGCCTCATGGCGCGAATAGGGCGTCGAGGCGAAATCGATACTCATTTCCCGGCAATAGGCCGCAAGTTCTTCAAGCTTCGCATCGGCAAGGGAGAACTTGTTGACGATGCGCTTGGCGATCGCGTTTTCCCGGTAATAGCCGGCGGAATAGAGGGACTCCGTGCTCCAGGACTGGAATTTTACGCAATCGCACCCGGCCTCTTTCGCCTGGTAGATCATTGATCGCGCCGTCGCTACGTCGCCGAAGTGGCTCGTGTTCAGCTCGGCGATGATGTAGGGCACGAGATAATCACCGATCAGCCGGCCGTTGCGGAGTGTAACAGTTGCCATGATGTTCGTTGCCTATTGGTCGATGGGCTCGATGACCATTTCCGAAAGGAAAAGATCGCGGTCGAGGAACGGGGCCTGATCCTCCAGCGGACGGCGCACGAAACGCCGGTCGATCTCGCTGCGTGTCTGCCCGAGCTCGATATATTCCTGATCCTCGCGGCCCATGATCTCGCAGAGTACAGGCCGCTCACGGGCCAGAAGATCCTGAAGGCCGCTCCGCAGCTGATCCGGAGTGTCGATCCTGATGTAATCCAGATCGAAGCAGGATGCGACTTTCGAGAAATCGGGCGCGCTGACGCCATTGGCGGGGTCGACCCCGATCACGCGCTTCCGGAACAGCTCCTGCTGGCGTCGGCGGATGATCGAATAGACATTGTTATTGATGACGATGATCTTGATAGGCAGGCCGTGGTAGCGGATCGTCTCCAGCTCCTGCAGGTTCATCATGATCGAGCCATCGCCGATGACGGCGATAACGGGCTGCGGTTTTGCGTGGTAGGCGCCGATCGATGCGGGCAGAGCAAAGCCCATGGCGCCCTGCATGGCCGGATGCACCGAGGTCATGCCGTCGGAGAATTTGATGTTGGTCGGCAGGATGACTTCGTTCAATCCGGAGTCGGTCACAAGCGTCGACGACGGGGGCATCAGTTCGGTCAGGCATTCCGCCAGTTCGTAGAGGTCGACCCGCTCCGCATGGCGGAAAGCGGGCTCGACACCTGAGAAGATCGCCTTCCAGTGCTGGCACTTGGCCATCCACGCCGCATCCGCAGGCTTGCTGTCGGCGGCGTTGATCCGTTCGAGGAAGTCGGCGAGTTCGGCATGGATGAACTTATCGATCTTCACCGTGTCCTTGCTGTGTTCGAGCTCATCGATATCGACGATAATAGTTTTTGCCGCCCGGGCAAATTTGCAAAAATCCGGTCCTGTCGTCAGCGACGTCAGCCGGCAGCCGAGAACGAGCAACAGATCGGCATTCTGCACCGCGAAGCTGCCGGCACGCGAACATCCCATCGAACCGACGGAGCCGATAGACAAGGTATTGCCGCTGCCATAGACGTCGGGGGCGGAGGCGGCGAAGGTCACCGGAATGTTCCAGCGCTTGACGAACTGCCGGAAGGCCGCCTCGGCGCCGCTGGAGCGCAGGCCGCTGCCGATCATGATGACGGGACGTTTGGCCGCCGACAAGGCCTGGACGACGCTATTGATATTCTCGGCCGTTGCCGTCGGCAGCACGGGCGTGGGCCTCGGCTGGGCGATGGTTTCTGGTTCGATCTGGGCGCTCTGCAGATCGAGCGGCACGTCGATCCAGACGGGACCTTTCCGGCCGGTATTTGCGAGCGTCAGCGCCATGTCCATGGCTTCGACGATCTCTTCGGCAGATGTGATCATTTTGGCATATTTTGTGATCGGCTGAACGATCGAGATGATATCGGCCTCCTGCTGGCCGTAGGTGCGTAGCGGAATACCGGTATATCGGCTGGTTTCCTTCAGCGTGTTCTGGCCGGAGATGAAAATGCAGGGAATGCCGTCCTGCCAGGCCGACAGCACGCCCGTGATCGTATTGGTCGAGGCGCAGCCCGTGGAGGTGAGGCAAGCGCCGAGCCCACCGGTCTGATGGGCATAGGCCGCGGCCGCGAAAGAAGCCGACTGTTCGTGATGGACGGAAATGGCCTTCAGGTCGGCATGTTTTGCCAGCGCGTCGGTGAGGAACAGGGCACCTCGTCCGGTCACGAGGAATACATGTCCGATCCCCGCCTGGGCGAGACGCTGCATTATGTAGTCGGCAACTCTCATCGATCGTCTATCTCACGAGCTTTTAGGCTTGAAGCGATCCAGGACGGCGGGCACCGCCACGATGAAATCGCCGCTGCAGGCAGGCTCGCCGTTGACCGTGCTCTGGACCGAACCGATCGCGATGCCGCGCTTGAAGGAGGTGAGCACCGCGTCGATCTTCAACACGTCGCCCGGAACGACCTTGCGCTTGAATTTCACATTGTTGAGCGAGACGAAATTGGTCTTCATGCCCTTATATTCCTCCATGCAGAGGAAGGTCATAATGAAGGTCTGCGTCAGCGATTCGATCTGAATGAAGCCCGGCACATTCGGCTCATCGTCGAAATGGCCGGGGAAAAACCATTCATTATAGGTGAAGCACTTCACCGCGGAGGCGCTTTTGCCGGGATCGACTGCGGTGATGCGATCGATCAGCAAAACCGGATATCGATTTCTCTGATGGCTGATGATGCCGTTGATGTCGAAGGCGACGGCGTTCGGTTCGTCGCTCATGCAGCCTTCTCGATGCTCACATTGTACTTCGCGAGAATCTCTTGTCCCGCTTCGTAGCTCGAGAATTCGATGATATCGTCGATGTCCATCTCAATCCCGAAAGCCTCTTCGAGAGCGGCCATCAGCGCCATGTGACCAACGCTGTCCCAGGCCTGTGCTTCCTGGTAGCGCAGGTTTGTCAGGTCCTTGGCGTCAAGCATGAAGGTCTCGGTGAAAGCCGTCTGGTATTTCTCGCGGTTGCTCATTGTCTGATGTCCTCACTCAATGTCTAAGACGTCCAAATCGCAGTGCTGCGCCGGAACATGAACACCGACAATGCCGCGCTGTCCTTGCGCTAGGCTGTACTGACGATCCGGGAAAGCTCCTGGACGAGATTGTAGCCGTCCCAGATGGCGCCCATGTCGAGCGCTTTGCCGACTGGCACGACGCGGTCGATACCTGTCAGCCCCTCGTCGATGATGAAGCGCACCAGCGAGTCGCGGTCGATGCCGAAGCAGGTCAGCGTCTGGTAGCGTTCGCCGACGATCTCGGCGAAACAGCCGAGATCTTCCGTCACATATTCGTAGAAGAAACCGTATTGGCCGCGGTGCTGTTCGATATCGGTCGGCAGGCCGTTCAGGCTGACGCGATAGATCAGGTTGTCGTGCCGTATGCTGCCGCTCGCCTGCGGCAGCATATTCGCCGTCCGGCAGAGATTGACGAATTTATCGACGGCATGGATCGGTGCGATCTCATAACGCTGCTTGAGATGCGCTGCCATGGCCGACCAGAAACGGTTCTGCGCCTGCCCTGCCTGCTCGTGGTTGCCTCGCCAGATCACCAGATGCGGTGAAGAGCAGGCGTTCTGGTCGAGAAGAAACACGTCGTTGAAAAAGCCTCTGACGAGTTCCGTCATCGCTTGGCCATCGGCGCCAAGCACGGCTTCGGCCTGCATCAGGCAGAAGGAATAGCGGTCGGCAAAGGCGATATCGACGCTGCGTGGATGCGCGGGCAGTTTCCTGAGATGCGTGATCGTCGCATCGCCACCCCACAACATGCGCGCCTGGCAATGTACCGACAGGGCTCCGGTGATTCCATCGCTGCGCGGATATTTTATGAGCCGGTTCATCGCCGCCAGCCGGCTATGCGTGGGCATGGCAAAGAGCCTAGCGATCTCGTCGCAGATCACCTCGACCTGCGGAAAATCCCGTTCCGGAATGCGTACGATATTGGCGTTGCCGGCAAGCAGTCCGAAGGCGAAGGAAAAGGCAAAATTGACGGGCACGTTGGCCGGCGCAATATGCAGTACGAGACCGCGCCCGAGACGCGGATGTTGCGTGCCGAATTCGCGCGCGAGTTTGGTGAGGTTTGCTGCCCGGCACCAATAGCCGAATGCCGCAATGTCGGGATACTGGCGTGCGGCCGGCAGCGCCAGCAGTGCCTTCGAAAGTGCAGCCAGAAATTCCGTCGCCTGGACAGAATAGGGCGGCAGCGGCTTGCATTCCAACGTGTTGAGCGGGCCGCCGACGCGAAGGATGACGGGCAATTCAGGAATGTTTTTCATAGGTGTCGCTGCAGCCTCTGACTTCGGCCTTGGCGACGCGTCCGGCCACCGTGAAATATTTGCCACGCCGCCCGCACCGGCAATCATCTTCACCCTCGATCCTGCCGATGTCCTCGGTCAGGAGCGCATGTCCGGGATAGCTGCGCGGAATGAGGGACATGACCTCGATCAGCCCCGTCTTTCCGGCTTCGAGGGCCTGGAAATTCGAAGGATCGCGAATGATGACATCGGCATAGATCGGCGCATGCAGATGCCCCTCTTCGCATTCGAGGAAGATCGATCCGGTCTGTTCGACCATGCCGTAATAATTGACAACGCGGGCGATTCCCGCGCATTCGGCCATCGCCGCCCGGAACTCGGCATTTCCAACCGCCTGATCCTGCAGCTTCTTCCATCCGCCGCCGTGCAACAGAATACCCTTGTCGATCGGTAGGCGTTTGCCCATCGCCTTCAGAGGCGTGTAGAAATGCTGCCAGATCATGAAGGTGAAACCGAACAGGAAGATCGGCTGGTCGGAATGCCGTTCGAGGAACGCTTCAACGGCTGGTATGTCGAGCTTCATGTCGTCGTCGAGAGCGTAGGTGACATCCTGCCCGAAGAGGGAGAAACCGAGGATGCCGGCGCCCCGCGCCGAGAAGGCGTTGCGGTTGCGCAGCACGCTCGGCGAATCGATCACCAGCATCGGCAGGCGCTTCCTGCCGAGCACTTCGCCCATCAGCCGGGCGAGTACCTTGCTTTGAAGGGCGGCCGTTTCCTTGTCGAGATAGATGCGCGACACCTGCTGGCCGCTGGTGCCCGACGAGGTCATCATCTTGAAAACCTGGTCCTTCCCGATGCTCATCAGATCCAGTTCCTTGAACAGTCGAACCGGAATGAAGGGAACGTCCTCCAGCGCCTCCACCGGCGTGTGCTCGGCGACGAGGTCGAGAATACGGCCATATTCCGCGCAATGATCGCGATGCCATTCGGTCAGATCGCGCATGGCCTCGGTCAGTGCGCCCGATTTTTCCGCCGCGTTCATCGAGTAGGGCTCGCGATCGAGCCAATGGGAATGGTCAAACCCGGTCATGCGAGGGCATCCCCTGCAAGTGATTTCAGCTTGTTATACTGGACTTTGCCGGCATCACTCCGTGGCAGCTCGGCGACGGCATAGACACGGATCGCCTTCGGGCTGATTTTCAAATCCGAAACAAGTTTGGTTTTGATGAGCTTGCCAGCCTCGGTCGAGCCTTGAGGGAGATAGACCTCCAGCTGGTCGTCCTGGCCGCCGCAGACGACGGCGTGGCCCGCCGCCAGCAACTGCGCCTCGACATCCTGCAGGTTGATGCGATGGCCGAACATTTTGAGGAAACGCTTCAGCCGGCCGACGATATAATAATCGCCGTCTGTATCCCGCCGCGCGACATCGCCCGTGCGCAATACACCGCCTCGCTCATCGCCGAGCGCCAGATCCTGATAGCCCTCGGCATATCCCATCGAGACGTTGCGGCCGCGATACAACAGTTCGCCTGCTCTATCGCTGCCCTCTATCTCCCGCCCATGCTCGTCTTCCAGCCAGAAGGCCCCGCCGGGGATCGGCCGTCCGATGCTGCCGGCCTTTTCGATCGCCTTGTCGGGAGAAAGATAGGACATGCGAGCGGTCGCTTCCGTCTGCCCATACATGCTGAAATAGCGTATGCCCTTGTTCTTGCAGAGTTCGGCAAACTCCCGCGTCAGTTCGGGCTCCATCCGCGCGCCCGCCTGCGTCAGGCTCCTGAGGCTCGGAAGGTCCATCGAAGCGAAGCGCAGTTTCTTCAGCATCTCGTAATGATAGGGGACGCCGCCGAAACTCGTGGCCTTTGAAGACTTGAGAAAATCCCAAAACCCTCGGTCGAAGAAGGTCTTGTTGGTCAGCGCAATCGTGGCTCCCGCCAGAAAATGACTATGGATGATGGAAAGGCCGTAGGAATAACTCGGCGGCAGCGTGGTGATCGGCCGCTCGTCGGCTGTCAAGCCGAGGTATTTGCCGATCGCTTCGGCATTAGCGAGAATATTCTCATGCGAAAGCCGCACGAATTTCGGTGTTCCCGTGCTCCCCGAAGTGCTGAGCAGCAGCGCCAGCGAATCGTCGATCGCATAGACCTCATCTCTTTCGGCGGAAACGAGGCTGTATCCCATATGAGACAGCCGCACGTGGCCGCCGCTAAATTCAGCGACCCGATTGTCCGGCAGCCATGCGAAGGCAGGGCGATAGGCCGACACCAGATTCTGAAACTGCGCCGTCGGCAGGCCGGTGCCGAGCATCAGCGGAACGGCATCGACCTTGAGCAGGCTGAGATAGCCTAGCAATCCGCCCGGTTCGTTCTCGCACATGCAGAAGACGAGACGTCGTCGAGTGTCCTGAAAGGCAGGTCGCTCGCTGAAATCAAGCAGGCGGGAAGTGGGAATGCTCATTCCGTCGTCACATTCGAACAGAATGTGATCGATATCGGATGAAACGGCGTCCGACAACCGGATTGAATTTACAATGGATGATACCATCGAGACTTGGCTCTGGAATTGCTCTTAGCGTGTTTCACACATTTGCAATGCGCTGACATCCATCGCCAGGCCTCCTCGCGAACCACCTGATCTCGAGGAAAGAGATGACGCCAACGATTCCGGAATGGTCGAATCAGTTGAGGTCCTGTCAGCCCTTATAATATGTCCGGGGCGTGATGCCAAAGGTGGTGAGTGCCGGACCCTGCCGACAATCTCGGGAAGTTGGCTTAAGGACATCTGGAAAGCGCATTCCGCCTTGCCCGGCACGCTTCTTGCATTGTTACTAATATTCTAACTCTTGGGGAGAAAGTGACATGCAATGGAACACATCGGCGGATTTTGCGCCTCTCGTTCTCTTTCTCGGCGACCGGCACAAGCGCAAGATCGTCCGGACGCTCCGAGACGCCGCTGAAGTTCTGATGACCGACTGGCCGTTTGAGGATGGAGAGGAATATGTCGCGGCGGTGAAGGCGTGCGCCGATGCCGTCATGGGGCAGGCTGGGATGAATGAACTCAGGGAATTGCTTCTGAGCGCCGCCAGAGAAGCCGGCATGGGGGTTTTGACCGTAATTTCCGATAGTGGGAAGGCGCCGGCCGAAATGGCCGCATGAAGGCCATCAACCACGCCACCATGTGCCGGCCAAAGCGGCGCTGACGCACGAGATGCGCATGCTGCGAACCGCCCGATAGGGGAAAGCTCCGCTGATGGCTCCCGCAGCATACCGGTCCGGCGGTCGCGTGCTGTCGACAAATGCACACGCCGCCAGAAAAACCTCACTTCGGAATCCCGAAATTCCCCCGCTTCGGGATTCCGAAATGCGCTGGGTTTTGCGAGGTGTCGTCGTCGGGAAACATCGAATGATTTCAAGCCCACAACCAATTTCGGGATTCCGAGGTGCTATATAGATTATGGTAGGGAGCTCCGGTGATCGCCGCCAGTTCTGGTCCCGAAGGGGCGGTTAGGTCTTGAGATCAAGCTGGAGCGGAGTGCCGGTTGCTTCGGCGACTTTAGGCTTCCGATTTTTTGCCGCACGGCGCGGTGGCTTTGTGTTCTTCGGCAGAGTGTCGGAGCCGAGCTCGTCTGGCTCGGAACCGACCAGCAGCGGATAGGCAGCAAGGACCGCCGCCGTCGGGGGTTCATCAACGAGCTGTTTGGGCGGAGGCATCTCAATGGCCAGCTGGGCGACTGGCGCCTCGCGCGCCTTTGAAGGCTCGGGGGTGCTGGCTACGGATGTGGCATATCGGATCATTACAAGACTCCATTGTGTTCGCTTTATGTTCCATTCAACAACGAGCAAGTCAATGGCGGCTGGCTATCGGCGACCGAAATAGGCGCCAATATGGATTTGGAAAGTCCTTGGAATGGAGCAGACAAGCCTCGAACGCATTGTTGCAGGCCTTTTCCGCAGGCACAAAATGCGTAAATTTTGGAAAGGCTTAACTCCTTGATCCGGTAATGATCAAGAATGGAATGGTGCCCAGAAGAGGACTCGAACCTCCACACCCTTTCGGGTACCAGCACCTGAAGCTGGCGCGTCTACCAATTCCGCCATCTGGGCGACGGAGAGCGATGTAAGGGGGCAGCTCCTGACTGTCAACCGGGTTTTTGAAGTTTTTCTGACAGTTGGCGAAAAACAGTCGGTCACGTCGGAGAGAGTGGCCGGAGAGCAGCGTAGCGCTTCGCTCGGGGGCGCCCTATATAAAGGAAATATCGAAAGGAATGCTTCATGCACTCTTCCCGCACGCTTCTGCTCGCCGGTCTTTTAGCCCTTCTTGCGCCAGCTGTGGCCGGCGCTGATTCGCTGAAGCTGGGCAAGCCGGGGGTCGGGCCGCTCAACACCGGATCGACGCTCTGCGATTTTCGCGGCTGTTTCGGTTTCGGGCCGCAGCAATGGCATCGCCCCGCCTATCTCCAGCCGAATTACCGGCCGCGCGGCGCGGGGCCGACCTATTATCAACCGGGGGCTGCCGGGCGGCCGCAGCTGACCTATGATCCGCCGCCGGTGCGCCGGGTACAGCCGAACGCTCCGAACAAGCATATCGCCTGGTGCACCAATGAATACCGCTCCTACAATCCGAGGACGGATCATTTCCTCACCTATGAAGGCGTCTACAGGGTCTGCCGCTCGCCCTATCGCTGAGGCTGCGGTCAGCTTTCCAGCGAGGCGCGGTCGACATGGCCGAGATCGTGGCCGGGCTCGATGATGTCGCGGACCCGCTGCTTCAGCTCCTTCGGCCCGGGAAAGCCGCCGTCGCGCTTGCGTTCCCAGATCAGATCACCATTGACGCGGATCTCGAAATTTCCGCCGGTGCCGGGGATCAGCGCCACTTCGCCGAGACTGTCGGAAAAGGTATGCAGCAGCTCCTGCGCCATCCAGGCGGCGCGCAGCAGCCAGTTGCACTGGGTGCAGTAGAGGATCGAGACGCGGGCTTTTTCGGTCATGGCGATTTCCTTTCGTTCGCGTGGATTTAAGCCCTTGCGGCGTGCTCACGCAATGGCGCGCAAGCATCTTGCGCGTCGCCCGCCGGCATGGTCTCTTCCATCGTCGGTCATGCCGGGGAGAACCCATGCGAGTCGCAGTCGTCGAAAATATGCGCAATACCGGTCTTGGCGCGCTTGCCAGAGCACTCGACGAGGCGGGAGCTCATATCGAGTGGTTTCGCGTCTGGCAGGACGGCATCCTGCCGCGGGATATCGTCGGTCATGACGCACTGGTCGTTCTCGGCGGCGAGCAGAGCGCGCTGGATGACGAGACGCATCCCTACCTGCCGGAACTCGCTCAGCTTTCGCGCCGCTTCGGTGATGCCGGCAAGCCCGTGCTCGGCATCTGCCTCGGCAGCCAGATCCTTGCCCGCGCCTATGGTGCGGACAATCATCTCGGCACCGCCCGCGAATTCGGCTGGCACAAGATCGGCGTCACCGCCGAGGGCCGGGCCGATCCGGTGCTGTCGGCGCTTGGCGATGAATTCACCATCTTCGAATGGCATGCCGATACGTTTTCTTTGCCTGAAGGTGCTGTGCGCTTGGCGACGAGCCCGGTCGCCGAGAACCAGGCTTTTCGCATCGGCCGCGCCGTCTATGGCACCCAGTTCCATTTCGAGGCCGATAGGGCGGTCGTCGAACAATGGAAGGCCGAATTCCCCGCTACGATCGAGCGCATTGCCCCCGGCTGGCTGGAGAACCATGCCGAACTCGCGGCAAGACATGGCGGTGCCGCCGATGCCGCGGGCCTTGCCATCGCCCACGCCTGGGTCGGCCTGATCGAGCCGGAAGAGATCCGGTTGCGGTCGCAAGTTTCCGCTTAGGGGCGATGCGATGCCGGCGAGCGAACGCGAGAAAATGGCGGCAGGCGAATGGTATTGCTGCCTGGACGACGAGCTCGATCTTTTGCGCCGCCAAGCGCGCCTGGCCGTCCATGCGCACAATACGCTGCCGCCCGACGAGCGCGGCGCCATGGCGCCGGCCCTGAGGGCGCTCTTTGCAGGAGTGTCGCCTGATGTCTTCATCGAATCGCCATTTCACTGCTCCTACGGCATCAACATCACGCTCGGCGAACGCGTCTATTTCAATGCAGGCTGCACCATCCTCGATTCCGGCCGGGTGACCATCGGCGACCGCAGCATGTTCGGACCCGGCGTGCAGATCTATTGCGCCGAGCATCACAAGGAGGCCGCACTTCGCAGCGCCGGCATCGAGATCGCCCGGCCGGTTTCGATCGGCAGCGATGTCTGGATCGGGGGCGGCGCCATCATCCTCGGCGGTGTCACGATCGGCGAGGGCGCGATCGTCGGTGCAGGCGCCGTGGTGACGCGGGATGTGCCGGCCGGCGCAACCGTGGTCGGCAATCCGGCCCGCATCCGATAACGACGGCAAGACGGCATTCCAAACGGCCCTGCCACCTCGACAGCGGCGATCATTCCGCTAGATCATCGGCGAACGGGAGGAAATATCATGACAGCACAGAACCTACCGATCGAAGGCGGCTGCCGCTGCGGCCGGGTGCGGTTGAAGATCAGCGCGCCGCCGCTGCTGACCATGGCCTGCCATTGCACGGGCTGCCAGAAGATGACCGCGAGCGCCTATTCGCTGAGCGCCGCCATCCCCAGCGAAGGTTTCGAGGTCACGAAAGGCGAGCCGGTGATCGGCGGCCTGCACGGCGTGACGAAACATTATTTCTGCCCACACTGCATGAGCTGGATGTTCACCCGCCCGGAAGGCATGGACTGGTTCGTCAACCTGCGCGTGACCATGCTCGACGATCCGAGCTGGTTCATCCCCTTCATCGAGACATGGACGAGCGAGAAGCTGGCCTTTGCCGAAACCGGCGCGGTGCATAGCTATGAGGCGCTGCCGGCAATGGAGGCCTATGAAGGGCTGGTGAAGGAATATATGGCCGGACGCTGACCTCAGAAGCCCTGGAAGAGAAAATCCAGGGCGCCGATGATACGATCGCTGTCGGAGGTGAGATCCGCGGCAACGACGCCGATCTCCTTTATCGAAACCGCACCGATAAATTGGGTTGCCATCACGTATGGCACGTCATTGATCACGAATTGCGGATTGAGTTGGCGCATGATTTTGGGAAGCGCTTCCAGCGGAAGCATCGGCGCCATGATACGCGTCGTCAGCTCGCCATGCAGGTCTGACTGCAGATCGAGAGCAAGCGCATCGGTATGGATGAGATTGTAAACATGAAACCGAGCCATCAGAACTGGCGATATTTCTGAAACGGCAGACCGTGCTTCTCGACATAGGCATTGGAAGCGGCAATAGCCTCGGCGTTCTCGATCCGCCAGAGCCGCTCGCGTTCCGCCTTTATGGCTTTCGCGATTCCATCTTCCGCCGCTCTGGATATGTTGATCCTCAGCTCGCGCGCCTGCGTGACAAGGCCTTCATCGAGAGAGAGGTTCGATGCTTTTCTTAGCCGCTGAGCCATAACGATCTCCTTGGTCTCATGCGCAGATCATATGCGCATGAGATGCCATTGAGAAGCGTTATTCGTCGCCCATCTTCAGCGCTGCGATGAAGGCTTCCTGCGGAATCTCCACCTTGCCGAACTGGCGCATGCGCTTCTTGCCGGCCTTCTGCTTGTCGAGCAGCTTGCGCTTGCGGGTGGCATCGCCGCCGTAGCATTTCGCGGTCACGTCCTTGCGCAGCGCCGAGATCGTCTCGCGGGCGATGACGTTGCCGCCGATCGCCGCCTGGATTGGGATCTTGAACATGTGCTTCGGAATCAGCTCCTTGAGCTTCTCGCACATGTCGCGGCCGCGCTTTTCCGCCGCGGTGCGGTGCACCATCATCGACAGCGCGTCGACCGGCTCGCCGTTGACGAGGATCGACATCTTCACGAGGTTGCCCTCGCGGTGGTCGGTGAGCGTATAGTCGAAGGAGGCATAGCCCTTGGAGATCGACTTCAGCCGGTCGTAGAAATCGAAGACGACTTCGTTGAGCGGCAGGTCGTAGGTCAGCATGGCGCGCGTGCCGACATAGGTGAGCTCGATCTGGATGCCGCGGCGGTCCTGGCAGAGTTTCAGGATGCCACCGAGATAGTCGTCCGGCGTCAGGATCGTCGCGCGGATCCACGGCTCATGGATTTCGGAGATCTTGACGACGTCGGGCATGTCGGCCGGGTTGTGCAGCTCGCGCTCCGAGCCGTCGGTCATGAACATCTTGTAGACCACCGAGGGGGCGGTGGCGATGAGATCGAGGTCGAACTCGCGCTCCAGCCGTTCCTGGATGATTTCGAGATGCAGCAAGCCGAGGAAGCCGCAGCGGAAGCCGAAGCCGAGGGCGGCCGAGGATTCCATTTCGAAGGAGAAGGAGGCGTCGTTGAGGCGAAGCTTGCCCATGGCGGCGCGCAGATCCTCGAAGTCGGCGGCATCGACCGGGAACAGGCCGCAGAACACCACCGGCTGCGCCGGCTTGAAGCCCGGCAGCGCTTGTGCGGTCGGCCGCTTGTCCTCGGTGATCGTATCGCCGACGCGGGTGTCGGCCACTTCCTTGATCGAGGCGGTGATGAAACCGATCTCGCCGGGGCCGAGGCTGTCGACATTGACCATCTTCGGCGTCAGCACGCCGACGCGCTCCACCTGGTATTTCGCATCGGTGCCCATCATGCGGATCGTCTGGCCCTTGGTCAGCACGCCGTCGATGATGCGCACGAGAACCATGACGCCGAGATAGGTGTCGTACCAGCTGTCGACGAGCAGCGCCTTCAGCGGCGCCTTGTCGCCGCCCGGGCTCTTCGGGGCCGGCAGCCTGTTGACGATCGCCTCCAGCACGTCGGGAATGCCGAGGCCGGTTTTGGCCGAGATCAGTACGGCCTCCGAAGCGTCGATGCCGATCACTTCCTCGATCTGCTCCTTGATGCGGTCGGGTTCGGCGGCGGGCAGGTCGATCTTGTTGAGGACGGTGACGAGCTCATGATTGTTGTCGATCGCCTGGTAGACATTGGCGAGCGTCTGCGCTTCCACGCCCTGGCTGGCGTCGACGACGAGCAGCGAGCCCTCGCAGGCCGACAGCGACCGCGACACTTCATAGGCGAAGTCGACGTGGCCGGGCGTGTCGATCAGGTTGAGAATGTATTTCTCGCCATTGTTTGCCTGGTAATGCAGGCGCACCGTCTGGGCCTTGATGGTGATGCCGCGCTCTCGCTCGATATCCATATTGTCGAGCACCTGCTCGGACATTTCGCGCTCGGCAAGGCCGCCCGTCGTCTGGATCAGGCGGTCGGCCAGCGTCGATTTGCCGTGGTCGATGTGGGCCACGATCGAAAAGTTGCGGATATGGGATAGCGGAGTGGTCGAATTGGTGCTCATGCGCGCCATATAGCAGCGCCGCCCCCTGCCGCAAAGCGGTAATTATCCCGCTGTTTACGCTATTTTGTCAGCCGGTCGGACGCGTCTCAGACCGGCCAGGTCTCCAGCCGCCAGGCCGAATCCCAGAACATCCATTCATATTGCGAGGCGCGCACGAACACATCCATCATCTGAGCACGCTCCGAAGGCGATGCGGCGCGGGCGGCGATATCGGTCAGGGCGATCACTTCGCGGGCGCCGGCGGCAAATTGCGGATCGCCATAGGTGTTGATCCAGGCCTGGAAAGCATTGCCCTCGATCGCCGGCCGGCTCTTGATCGCCTCGCCGACATGCCAGTAGATCCAGAAGCAGGGAAGGATGGCGGAAAGTGCGACTGCATAGGAGCTGTGATAGGCGGTGGCGAGCAGGAAATTCGTGTAGGCGAAACAGGAGGGTGAGGGTTCGGCTGCGGTGACATCCTCGGAGCTGATGCCGAACTGGGTGAGGAAGCCGGCATGCAGGCCCTGCTCGACGGTGATCGCCTTCTGCGCCGAACCGAGGAAGCGCAGCACCTGCGCATTGTCAGGAGCCTTGGCTGCGACGATCGCCAGGCAGCGTGCATAATGCTTGAGGTAAAGCGCATCCTGGAGGATGTAGTGGCGGAAAACCTCAGGCGGCAGCGTGCCGTCGGAAAGACGCGTGAGAAGCGGCAGCACCTCGATCTCGGCCATGACGGGCGCGATCCTGTCCCAGGCGGCGGCCGTGAAGCTTCCAGTCAGTTCCGTGCTTTGCGTGCCGGCGTCCATCACTCTCTCCGATCTCGATTGCGCTGTCATATATCGGCGAGGCTGTGGCGAAAGCAAGGGTGGTTTGCCCGCCCTGCCGAGGCTTGATTCCATCATCGGATCATGTATTTCTCTTATAGTAGAAATTGGATCGAAACATGGAAGAGCAGCTGGAACAGGCAATCGGCATCCGGATCCGCAAGCTGCGGCTGGATAAAGGATTGACCCTCGATGATCTCGCCACGGCCTCCGGGGTCAGCCGGGCGATGATTTCGCGCATCGAGCGGGCGGAGGCGAGCCCCACCGCCTCGCTGCTGGCAAGGATCTGCGCTGCGCTCGGCCTGTCGCTGTCGGCTTTTTTCGCGGAGGAAGGGGAGCAGGTGTCGCCGTTGGCCCGCCGTGAGGAGCAGCAGGTCTGGCGCGATCCGGAGACCGGTTATATCAGGCGGTCCGTTTCAGCTCCGGGCACCGCCTCCGACGTCGATATCGTCGAAGTCGAATTCCCCGCTGGCGCCCGCGTCAGCTTTCCCCCGCATGCGGCATCGCATGGCATGACCCAGCATATCTGGCTGTTCGACGGCGAGCTGGAGATGACGGCGGGCGAGGTGGTCTACCGGCTGCGCCCCGGCGATTGCCTCTTCATGCCGGTCGGCGAAGGCCATGTCTTCCACAATCCCGGCAACGCGCCGGCGCGTTATTGCGTCGTGCTCGATCGCGGCAGCCGATAGCAACATTCATTTCAGGAGAAGACCATGCCCGATATTCGCACCCTTTCCGCCGAGGAGGCGCGCGCCGCCATTCCAGCGCTGGCACAAGTGCTTGCCGATTGCGTCGCCGGCGGCGCCTCCGTCGGCTTCATGCAGCCCTATGGGTCAGACGATGCCGAACCCTATTGGCGCGATGTCGCCGACGCGGTCGCTACCGGCGGCAATCTGCTGCTGGTCGCCGAACTGGAAGGCCGGATCGTCGGCACGGTGCAGGTGGGCGCCGCGCAGATGCCGAACCAGCCGCACCGCGGCGATCTGAAGAAACTGCTGGTGCATCGCTCCGCCCGCGGGCGCGGTCTCGCCCGGCTGCTGATGCAGGCCGCCGAGCGCGAGGCGGCGAGATGCGGCAAGACCCTGCTAGTGCTCGACACGGCAACCGGTAGCGATGCCGAGGCGATCTATCCGCGCCTGGGCTGGCAGCGTGTCGGCGTCATCCCCGATTATGCCCTGTGGCCGCAAGGCGGCTTCTGCGATACCACCTTGTTCTACAAGCGGCTCGCCTGAATGCGCCGGCTTATCTCAGATGGCTCATCGCGAATGGCTGAAAGCGGAAAGCGTCTCGCGGAGCCTGGCTCCTGCCGTCCATTGCGCCGCGTTCCAGCCGAACTGCCGCGCCGCTTCGACATTCACCGTCATATCGTCGATGAAGCCGATCTCGCCGGGCAGGGCGCCGGCCCGCTCGGTCGCCAGCCGGAAAAAATCCGGCGACGGTTTGCTGTGTCCGAGCGCTGCGGAATAGAGGATGTCGTCGAAATGGGCGTTAAGACCCAACTGCTCCATCAGGTAGCGCGCCCGCCTGTGCTCCTGATTGGTCGCCAGGAACAACGTGACGCCGCTTTGCCGGAGAGCAGCAAGCTCATCGAGCAGAACGCGGTCGAGATGGGAATCGTTTTCGAACCAGTAATCGATCAGCGTCGCGGCGCTGAGCTGCGGCGCGATCTTTGCCAGCACTTTGGCAAGGCTGGGCTCCAACGGCTCACGGCCAACGATGATGTCGGCCCAGCAGGTCTGGAAGAATTCCCGCTGCAGCAGGTCGAGGCGCAGCCCGAGATCGCGCTCAAGATAGGTGAAGTGCGGCAGGCCATCGGCCGGCCGGCCATGAATGAGCACGCCGTCGACATCGACCATCAACACTTTCATGCGGAAAATTTCCTCGTTCTCGAAACACCGGCGAAGGTGGCGTTGTTGCTCTGGATGATCAAGAGGTCGCTTCACCGCTTTTTTGTCGCGGCAACCCCGTGTAAATCTCGACCTTCAATCAACGGCAGGATCTGAAATGCGCGTCATTTATTCCGAAGACCACAAGCTGCGCGATGCCAAGACTGAGCTCCATGCCGGCCAGCTGGTGACGCCATTCGAGGCGCCGTTCCGGGCCGAATGGATCCTGGCGGCGGTCAAGGAGGCGGGTTTTGCAGATGTCGTGGCGCCCGATGCGCACGGGCTGGAAACGGCCAAAAAGGTGCATGATCCCGCCTATCTCGATTTTCTCGCCACGGTCTGGGACCGCTGGGTGGCGGCCGGTTTCACCGGCGAGGCGATCGCCAATTCCTTTCCGGTCCGCCGCACCAGCCAGCGCGTGCCCGATAATATCGTCGGCGCGATCGGCCATTATGCCAATGCCGCCGACACCTCGATCACCAAGGGTTCCTACGAGGCGGCGATCGCCTCGATGCGCTGCGCGCTGACGGGCGCCGACTGGCTGGGTGAGGGCAATCGTTTCGCCTTTGCGCTCTGCCGCCCGCCTGGCCATCATGCCGGCATCGATCTTTTCGGCGGTTATTGCTTCATCAACAATTCGGGTGTGGCGGCGCAGCGGCTGCTCGATCGCGGCGCGAAAAAGGTCGCCGTGCTTGATGTCGATTTCCACCATGGCAACGGCACGCAGGATCTCTTCTATCACAGAGGCGATGTCTTCACCGCCTCGCTGCACGGCGATCCCATGCAGGCCTTTCCCTATTTCCTCGGCCATGCCGACGAGGAGGGCGAGGGGGCGGGCACCGGCGCCAACCGCAATTATCCGATGCCGCCGGGCACGCCCTGGGACGTCTGGTCTGCGGCCCTTGCCGATGCACTTGTCCGCATCAAGGCCTTTGGCGCCGAGGCGATCGTTGTCGCACTCGGCGTCGATACTTTCGAGCGCGACCCGATCTCCTTCTTCAGCCTGACCTCCGACGATTTCATCCGCATGGGTGCGATGATCGCTTCTGCCGGCCTGCCGGTGCTTGCCTGCATGGAGGGCGGCTACGGCGTGCCGGAAATCGGCCTCAACGTCGCCAATGTTCTCAAGGGTCTGGAAGCCTGATCGCTTGATATGACCGACGAGACTATTCCATCCGATATCCCGACACCGCGCATGCTGAGCTGGGCGCGCAACTCCGCCATCTATCGTCTCGAGCGGCGGATGATGTCGGAAAAGCAGCTCTTCGACGCCATCACCCGCAAGGCCAAGGAGAAGTTCGAGGATATCAGCGCCGCACAGCTCAAGGCGGTCGCCGATTTCGCCGTCAAATTTGCCTATGACAACAAGGTACTCGACGATAGCGCCTATGCCGAGATCAGCACGCGCTCTGCCGTGCGCGGCGGCAAATCGAAGCGCGCGATCGCCCAGAAGCTGACAGCCAAGGGCGTCTCCGGCGATAAGGTCGAGGCGGCACTTGAGGCGGCGGACGATCTCTGTGCTGCGGCGATATTTGCCCGCAAACGCGCCTTCGGTCCCTTCCGCCGGGTCGAGCTCGACGACAAGCGAAAGGCGAAGGAACTCTCCGCCTTCGCCCGCAACGGCTTCAGCTTCGAGATCGGCAAGAAGGTCTTCGACATGAGCTTCGAAGACGCCGAGGAGGTGATCTTCTCCGGCCGCCTCTGATGCATCAGGTCTTTTGCTGCCTGGATCAGAAGTTTGAATTTGCCGCTTTCAAGTCGCCTCCGTATGAAGAGCTCTCAAGCGGAGATGCTGCACATGGAAGAGAGAACGAGTGACGGTTCCGGCGTGCTGGCAATGAAAGCGCCTGCAGCATCTGGCGGCCTGGCGGCTGGCGCGCTGATGTGCCTGATGTCCATGTCCTCGATCCAGTTCGGCGCGGCACTTTCCTCCTCCGCCATCGCCGCCTATGGGCCTGCCGGCGCCAGCTGGTTGCGCCTTGCCTTTGCCGCCCTCATTCTGGCCGTCGCGGTCCGTCCGCGCATATTCAGCTACACGAGAGAGCAATGGACGAGCGCTCTGGTTCTCGGCACGACGACGGCGCTGATGACGATGAGCTTTTTCGCGGCGATCGAGCGCATACCGCTCGGTCTTGCCGTAGCGATCGATTTTCTCGGCCCGCTTTCGGTCGCGACCATCGGCTACGGGCTCAGCCGGCGCCTCGTCTGGCCGTTGATTGCCGCGCTCGGCGTTCTCGCTCTTGCCCATGATGGTGAAGGCTGGGTTGGGAATATTCAGGGCATTCTCTTCGCCTGCGGCGCGGGAACCGGTTGGGCGATTTACATCGTGCTCACCAAGAAGATCGGCGCAAGCTTTAAGGGGCTGGAAGGGCTTTCCATGTCGCTGATGGTTGCCGCTCTGGTCGCCACACCTTTCGGCTTTGCAGGCGCGGTGCCGGCGCTCGATAGTTATGGCCTGATCGAAATGGCGGGCCTTGCTGTTCTCGTGCCGCTGCTACCCTACACGCTGGAGCTTATTGCCCTGCGGCGCATGCCGACAACTTCCTTCGGCATCCTCATGAGCCTCGAGCCGGCCATTGCCGCACTTGCGGGCTTCGCCATTCTGGCGCAGCCTATGACCCTGCTGCAGATGGCGGGAACGGCGCTGGTCGTCGCCGCAAGCGCCGGCGCGACCTTTTCGGCAAAGCAGTAAGGGATCAGCCCGTCCTCCTAGTGGGATCGTCGAGGGCGGGATTGTAGAACAGCGAGAGCGTCAGGCTTTTGGCGATCCGCTCGGCCGTCGCCATGAACCAGGCCTTGGCTTCCGGCGTTGGCGCGATATCGTCGAGCGTCGCGGCAAACAGCGACAGCCATTTCGGAAAGAGGTCGGGCGTCAGGTTCTGGACGCCGGTATGCGCCTGCACCGGCTTGCCGCCATAGGCGCCGCTGCGGAAGGCGACCGCTGACCAGAAACTTTTCATCTTCTCCATATGCGCCGGCCAGCGGCCGGAGAGCCGCGCGTCGAACACCGGGCCGAGATCGGGATGCGCAAGCACGCGAGCGTAAAAAGTCTCGACCAGCCTGCCGATGAAGGCCTCGTCGACACCCATGTCCAGCATCTCGGCCTCCGCCCTTTCGCGGATCGCCGCGACATGGGCAGGGCGGCCCTGAATCTCATTGTTCATTGCAAAACCCCGGCGCCGCGTGATGCGGCGCTCTTCATATAGGTGTTCATGACGGTGAGCCAAAGTCATCAGTGCCTGCTTGCGGCAATCTGTCAGCGGGCCTTCACGCACTCTTGACCCTCATCCTCTCCTTCTTTAGATTTAGAATAATTCTAAAATATGGAGTAAGTCATGCTGGCGCGGTTTTTCAGATCCTCGAAACGATCGTTCGAATCGCTGTCCGAGCAGGAGATTCTCGCCCTCGCGATCGCCTCCGAGGAAGACGATGCCCGCATCTATCTCGCCTATGCCGACAGGCTGCGCCGCGAATTCCCGGCCTCGGCCAAAGTCTTCGAAGACATGGCCGAGGTCGAGGACACGCATCGCAAATCGTTGTTCGAGATCCATCGCCAGCGTTTCGGCGAGCGCATTCCGCTGATCCGGCGCGAACATGTCGAAGGTTTTTATGAGCGCAAGCCCGACTGGTTGAGGGCAAATCTGACGCTGGATGCGATGCGCCGGGAAACCGAGGCGATGGAGGAGCAGGCCTACCGTTTCTATGTCGAGGCGGCAAAACGCACCTCGGATGCCTCGACGCGCGAACTTCTCGGTGACCTCGCGCTTGCCGAACAGGGGCATGAGGATATCGCCCGCATGCTGGGCGACAAACATACGCCCGAAGATGTCAAACGCGACGAGAACGAAACGGTGCATCGGCAATTCGTGCTGACCTATGTGCAGCCGGGCCTTGCCGGGCTGATGGACGGTTCGGTCTCGACGCTGGCGCCGATCTTCGCCGCAGCCTTCGCCACGCAGGATACCTGGCAGACCTTCCTTGTCGGTCTTTCCGCCTCCGTCGGCGCCGGCATCTCGATGGGCTTCACCGAGGCCGCCCATGACGACGGCAAGATTTCCGGCAGGGGCTCGCCGGTCAAACGCGGCCTTGCCTGCGGCATCATGACGGCGCTCGGCGGCCTCGGCCACGCCCTGCCTTACCTCATCCCGCACTTGTGGACGGCGACAATCACCGCCGCAATCATCGTCTTCTTCGAACTCTGGGCAATCGCCTTCATCCAGAACCGCTACATGGAAACCCCCTTCCTGCGCGCCGCCTTCCAAGTGGTCCTCGGCGGCGGCCTGGTGCTCGGCGCGGGTATTTTGATTGGGAATGGGTGAGGGGCGGTTGGCGAAGCCGAGCAATCGATCCAGTGAATCGATTGCAGCGACGAACGCGCTGAGCCCAAGGCGAAAGGCCGGGCAGCAGTGGAGCATGCCGAAGCCTTTATTTCGGGCGGTCCGCCCAACGATCAGCTTTGCCGGTCGCGTCGAATGTTTCGGCGAGGAAGGCTGATCTCAGACGCGCTCAACGATTAGCCCTCATGGTGAGGAGGCCCGCAGGGCCGTCTCGAACCACGAGGGCGGGTGGGGGAATGCCACCCCACAGCATCTACATCTGCCGAGGCCGGTGGCCCAGCCCCGTCCTTCGAGGCTTCGCCCTTCGGGCTACGCACCTCAGGATGAGGCTGGAGAGACCGCATGCCGGCATCTCTCCCCGTTGGGGAGAAGGGGATTCGTGGTGGCGGCTCATTCCTCTTGAGACCTTTGATATGCAAATGATGACCGTTCAGCTCGCTCCCCCTTCTCCCCAGCGGGGAGAAGATGCCCGTCAGGGCAGATGAGGGGAGTGAGGAGCGCAAGCGACGAACGCCTTAAGCGTAAGCGAAAGGCAGGTAGCGGCAAACACTACAGTTCTCGGGCATAGAAAAAGACACCGTCCACCCAAAAAGCAAAAGGCCGGCTTTCGCCGGCCTTTTCCCACGCCCCCCAAAAACTCTTACCGCAGTGCGCCGACCAGAACGTCGCGGCCGTTCTCGATGGTGACCCAGCGGCCGGAATTGTAGCTCGACTGGCGCTTGACGAAGGAATAGGGCGTGCCAAACCAGGGCTTGACGTCGGAGGCGAGGTTGTCGAGTACGAAGTCGCCCTCGGCGGTGCGCAGCGTCAGCACGGCATGGCCTTCACCGTCGGGCTTGCGCACGACGGTCATCAGCAGATCGGCGGCCGAAAAGCCGCGCTGGATCAGCATGCGGCGCTTCAGCAGCGCGAAATCCTCGCAGTCGCCGGCAGTGGTCGGATAGGCCCAGACTTCATCCTTGCCGTAGATTTCCTTGTCGGTCATCGGCGTGATCGTGCGGTTGACCGTGGCGTTGACCGAACGCACCAGCGACCACTTTGCCGGGGTCATCTCGACTGGACCGGAATTGCGGTTTGCCCCGCATTCGCTGCGGTGGATCTGACAGAAATCATAGTGTCCGATCGGCTGGGATGTGGCATTGCCCGTGACCATTGAAGCATTTCTGCTGGGGGCCGGTATGGCGGCCGTCGCCATCGCAAACATGGCCATCATGGCCACAAAAATACCCTTCATCCGCACGCCCGCTCTTCCTCGCATCGCCCCTTATTTATTAACAAAGTGTTAATGGAGAGGGCCAAGAAGAGTCAATCGTTACTTCTTGGGAGCACCTTGCGACTCGCCGACATGGTTAAAATGCAACGGGTTGAGCACTTTCATCACGGGAATTTCACGGCCGGTGCGGCTCAAGCGGGTATCTGCCTGCTTGTCGATGAGCCGACGATGCCTTTCACGGCGCTGAGCAGAAGCGCGATATCGCTCGGGCGGGAAAGGCGGTGGTCGCCGTCGCGGATGAAGGTCAGCACCACGTCATCGGCGGGAAGATGTTCGACGAGTTTCATCGCATGTGCATGCGGCACGTCGGCATCTTTCATGCCCTGGAGGATATGCACCGGGCAGCCCGTTTCGATGATGCCGTCGAGCACCCGGTTTTGGCGGCCGTCCTCGATCAGCGCCCTGGTATAGATATTCGGCTCGGGACTATATTGCGATCGTTCTTCGAAATAGCCGCGCTCGGCAAGCGACTTGCGCTCCTTGGCCTTGAGGTTCGGCTCGATCAACTCGGAGGTGAAATCCGGTGCCGGTGCGATGAGCACCATGCCGACGAGCTTCGGGCCGCCCTGCCGGGCAAGTTCCTGCGCCAGCCTGAGCGCGATCCAGCCACCCATCGAGGAGCCGACGAGGATCACCCGTTCCGGGGCGACATGGCGGATGACGGCCAGCGCCTCCTCCAGCCAGCGCGAGATCGTGCCGTCGCGGAAGCTGCCGCTGGAGAGCCCGTGGCCGGAATAGTCGAGGCGGATGCAGGCGAGCCCAAGCTCCGCCGCCAATCCGTCGAGTTCCACGGCCTTGGTGCCGCTCATATCGGAGCGATAGCCGGATAACCAGATGAGCGCCGGTGCGTCGCTGCCGGCTTGCGCCGGGCGGACGATGATAGCGATATCACGCACCGCTTCACCCTCGCCGACCGTCAGGAACTGCGGCTGGGCATTGGGCATCTGATCGAACATCGGCGAAACTCCTGTTATTTTGGTCTATAAAACAGATTCTTGGCAGGCTGACAGCGGGTGATTTTTCCGCTAAAGGATGATATTGACTCCGTTGCAGCGATGACGCGACACGTTTGTGCACCCCGATATGGGAGCGCGAGGCTGCAACGTTCCGAAACAACGCGAGGAGAATACGACCATTCGCAGACCTTTTAAAACCGACGCGCCCGTGAAGGACGGACCGCGCTCGAACCGTGAAATCCGCATTCCCAAAGTTCAGCTGATCGGGGCTGACGGCGAGAATATGGGCGTCGTGCCTACCGACCAGGCCTTGAGAATGGCTGAGGAAGCCGGCCTCGATCTCGTCGAAATTTCCCCCAATGTCGAACCGCCTGTGTGCAAGATCCTCGATCTGGGCAAGCTGAAATATGCCAACCAGAAAAAGGCTGCCGAGGCGCGCAAGAAGCAGAAGATCGTCGAAGTCAAAGAAATCAAGATGCGCCCGAACATCGACACCCATGATTATGAGGTGAAGATGAAGGCGATGGGTCGCTTCTTCGACGAAGGCGACAAGGTCAAGGTGACGCTGAAGTTCCGCGGCCGCGAAATGGCCCACCAGGAACTCGGCATGAAGCTGCTGCAGCAGGTCAAGGCCGATACGACCGAGTTCGCCAAGGTCGAAGCCGAGCCCAAGCTCGAAGGCCGCCAGATGATGATGGTGCTGGCGCCGAAGTAAGCGCCAGGCACTTTTTCGCCCCAAGGCCGTCCGCAAGGGCGGCTTTTGTGCTTTCTGACACTGGTGCTTACGAGCGTGCGAAGATTCCTCCGCAGCCCCGTTGCACTTTCAGGACGCTGCGGTTATAAGCGCGCGTCCGAACTGACCGGCAGGGCATGCCGTGGCAGTTTCGAATGCTTGCGGAACGGTTCGTCGCCGAAGCCGCAGATCAACAACAAACGCTCCCGCACCTTGTTGCGACGGCCGGAGAACCGGACTTCGCGAGAAGGGCTTTTTTGATGAAGCGCGCAGGGAGGACAGAAGGAGTAGCAAAATGCCCAAGATGAAGACGAAGTCCTCTGCCAAGAAGCGGTTCAAGATCACCGCAACCGGCAAGGTCAAGGCTGCCGCTGCCGGCAAACGCCATGGCATGATCAAGCGTACCAACAAGTTCATTCGCGATGCACGTGGCACCATGGTTCTCGCAGAACCGGATGGCCGCAAGGTTATCAAGAATTACCTGCCGAACGGTCTCTGAGACTCGTCCGCGAACGCTAGATTTAAGGAGATCATGATATGGCACGTGTAAAAAGAGGCGTCACCGCCCACGCCAAGCATAAGAAGGTTCTGAAGGCCGCCAAGGGCTTTTACGGCCGTCGCAAGAACACCATCCGCACCGCCAAGGCTGCGGTCGATCGCTCGAAGCAGTACGCTTACCGCGACCGCAAGGTCAACAAGCGCAACTTCCGTGCGCTCTGGATCCAGCGCATCAACGCCGCTGTCCGCGAATTCGGCCTGACCTACGGCCGCTTCATCGACGGCCTGAACAAGGCCGGCATCGAAGTCGACCGCAAGGTTCTCTCCGACATGGCGATCCACGAGCCGGAAGCATTCGGCGCGCTCGTCAATGCTGCCAAGAAGGCTCTTGAGTACCTCAAGGAAGCCGGTACGGCCAACGAGTTTGAAGGCGCGGTCAAGTAACCAGCGCTTCCCAAGCTTTGAATTTATGATTTTGGGAAACCCGCGCTGGTTTGGGCTAGCGCGGGTTTTTCTTTCTTTATATTCCTTGCGCCGGCCGCCGCCGCCTGCCTCCCGATCGCCCGCCTGATACTGGACGGAAAGAAGTGACAATGTCAGATATCGACCAGCTCAACGCATCGCTGCTCGCCGAAATCGCTGCCGCCAATGACGAGGCGGCCCTGGAAGCGGTGCGCGTTTCCGCCCTCGGCAAGAAGGGCTCCGTCTCCGAACTGTTGAAGACGCTCGGCGCCATGACGCCGGAAGAACGCCAGACCCGGGGCGCTGCGATCAACGTTTTGAAGAATGCGGTGACCGAGGCGCTCGCCGCCCGCAAGGCGATGCTCCGCCAAGAGGCAATCAATGCGCGGCTGAAAGCCGAAACCGTCGATGTCAGCCTGCCGGTGCGCTCTTCGCCCGCCGAGCGCGGCCGAATCCATCCGATCAGCCAGATCGTCGATGAAATCACCGCTATCTTCGCCGACATGGGTTTCTCCATCGCCGAAGGTCCGGATATCGAGACCGACTACTACAATTTCACCGCGCTGAATTTCCCCGAAGGCCACCCGGCCCGCGAGATGCACGACACCTTCTTCTTCCATCCGGACGAGAACGGTGAGCGCAAGGTGCTGCGCACCCATACCTCGCCGGTGCAGGTGCGCACCATGGAGACGCAGAAGCCGCCGATCCGCATTATCATTCCCGGCAAGACCTACCGCCAGGACAGTGATGCCACGCATTCGCCGATGTTCCACCAGGTCGAAGGCCTGGTCATCGACAAGAAGGCCAACGTCGCCAACATCCGCTGGGTGCTCGAGGAATTCTGCAAGACCTTCTTCGAGGTCGACAGCGTGACCATGCGCTTCCGTCCGTCCTTCTTTCCTTTCACCGAGCCCTCTTTCGAGGTCGATATTCAGTGCGACCGCTCCGGCCCGATCGTCAAGTTCGGCGAAGGCACCGACTGGATGGAGATCCTCGGCTGCGGCATGGTCCATCCGAACGTGCTGCGCTACGGCGGGCTCGATCCGGACGAATATCAGGGTTTTGCCTGGGGCATGGGCCTCGACCGCATCGCCATGCTGAAATACGGCATGCCCGACCTGCGCGATTTCTTCAACGCCGACGTCCGCTGGATGACGCATTACGGCTTCCGCCCGCTCGACATGCCGACGCTGTTCGGCGGCCTCAGCGCTTGAACGGAGAATTGGGACGATGAAATTCACGCTCTCCTGGCTGAAAGAGCATCTGGAAACGGATGCCGGCCTCGATGAAATCTGCACGCGCCTCACCCAGATCGGTTTGGAGGTCGAGGATGTCGATGACAAGGCGGCGTTCAAGCCCTTCGTCATCGCCAGAGTTGTCTCGGCGGAAAAACATCCTCAAGCCGACCGCCTGAAGGTGCTGATGGTCGATACCGGCGCCGGCGCGCCGGTCCAGGTCGTCTGCGGCGCCCCGAATGCCCGCGCCGGCCTCATCGGCGCCTTTGCCGCTCCCGGGACCTATGTTCCCGGCATCGACGTGACGCTTGCCGTCGGCAATATTCGCGGCGTCGAAAGCCACGGCATGATGTGCTCCGAAAAGGAGCTGCAGATATCGGACAGCCATGACGGCATCATCGATCTGCCGGAAGATGCACCGATCGGAAACAGTTACGCCGCATATGCGCATCTCGACGACCCGGTCATTGAAATCAACCTGACGCCGAACCGGCCGGATTGTACCTCGATCCACGGCATCGCCCGTGATCTCGCCGCCTCCGGTCTAGGCACGCTGAAGACCAGGCCCGCGCCGTCCTTTGCCGTCGAAGGCGAGACGCCGGTAAAGGTGACCCTCGATCTCGACGATCAGAGGCTCTGCCCTGGCTTTGCGCTGCGCCTGGTGCGCGGCGTCAGGAACGGGGCTAGCCCGCGCTGGATGCAGCAGCGGCTCACCGCCATCGGCCTGCGCCCGATCAATGCGCTGGTCGATATCACCAATTACATGACCTTCGACCAGGGCCGGCCGATGCACGTCTTCGACGCCGCCAAGGTCAATGGGAACCTCACCGTTCGCCGCGCCGTCGAGGGCGAGACCGTGCTGGCGCTCGATCAGCGCGAATACAAGCTCGGTCCGAACAATGTCGTCATCTCGGATGAAGACGGCATCGAATCGATCGGCGGCATCATGGGTGGCGAACATTCCGGCTGCGACGAAAACACCGTCGACGTGCTGATCGAATCCGCTCTCTGGGACCCGATGAACATCGCCAAATCGGGCCGCAGCCTCGGCATCATCACCGATGCCCGCTACCGCTTCGAACGCGGCGTCGATCCGGACTATATGGTGCCCGGTCTCGAACGCACGACGGAACTGGTGCTGGAACTCTGCGGCGGCACAGCCGCCAGAGCCGAGGTCGTCGGCTATAAGGGTTACGAAGCAAAGATCGTCGATTTCCCCTATTCCGAGGTCAAGCGCCTGACGGGGCTCGACGTCTCGGATGAGGAAAGCAATAGCATTCTGACCCGCCTGGGCTTCACGGTCTCCGGTTCCGGCGAGCGTGTCTCCGTCGCTGTTCCTTCCTGGCGTCCCGATGTCGATGGCAAGGCCGATCTCGTCGAGGAGGTCATGCGCATTCACGGCGTCGACAATATCAAACCGGCACCGCTGGAAAGTCATGCGGCCGTCAACGGCAAGATCCTGACGACGCTGCAGATCCGCACCCGCCTCGCCAAGCGAGCGCTCGCCGCGCGCGGCATGCTCGAGGCCGTCACCTGGTCCTTCATTCCGGAAGATCAGGCAAAGCTTTTCGGCGGCGGTTCGCCCGCCCTCAAGCTTGCCAATCCGATCGCCGCCGAAATGTCGGATATGCGCCCCTCGCTGCTGCCCGGCCTGCTGACCGCAGCCCAGCGCAATGCCGACAAGGGTTATGGCGACGTCGCCCTCTTCGAGGTCTCCGGCACCTATGAGAACGACAGGCTCGAGGGGCAGCGCCGCGTCGCCGGCGGCATCCGCCGCGGCACGGCCTCGCTTGCCGGCGCTGGCCGCATGTGGTCGAACGCCGCCAAGGGCGGCGGCAAGCCGGTCGATGTTTTTGACGCCAAGGCCGATGCGCTCGCCGTCATCGAAGCCTGCGGCCTGCCGATGGGCAATATCCAGATCGAGCAGGGCGGTCCTGAATGGTATCATCCCGGCCGCTCCGGCACGATCAAGATGGGGCCGAAAGTCGTGCTCGGTTATTTCGGCGAATTTCATCCGCTGACGCTTGAAGCGCTCGATGTCTCTGGTGCCCTCTGCGGCTTTGAAGTCTATCTCGATGCCATGCCTGAGCCGAAGAAAAAGGCGACCCGCACCAAGCCGGCGCTCGATCTTTCGCCTTTCCAGGCGGTCAAGCGCGACTTCGCCTTCGTCGTCGACAAGACGGTGGAAGCGGGCGCCATCATCAAGGCTGCGACAAGCGCCGACCGCAAGCTGGTGACCGGCGTCAACGTCTTCGACATTTTCGAGGGCGCATCGGTTGGCGAGGGCAAGAAGTCGGTGGCGATCGAGGTTCAGATCCAGCCGGCCGAGCGCACGCTGACAGATGAGGATTTCGAAGCGCTGACCCAGAAGATCGTCGCCAGCGTAACGAAATTCACCGGCGGCGTCCTCAGAAGCTGATCTTTGCCGGCTAACAACAGAAATAATCGACCGGCCGCGTTGGCCGGTCTTTTCATCTATGAAGATGGTAGAGCTTGCTGACGATCGTCCATCGGCCGTCGATCTTCAGCAGTGAGAGATAATCGGTAAAGCGCATCCCGGCGAAATCGTCGGTGACCTTGACGCTCGCCGCATCACCCTCGACATCGACGCTCTGGATATCCATAAAGGGCTGCGTGCCGGGCGGGGCCGGCTCTTCCGCCAGGATCGCGGCGATGAATTCGTCCCGCGTCAGCCATTCGACGGCATTCTGGTAATGGCCGATGATCGAGCTTTTGGGGTGAAAGGCCTTTTTCAAGGCCGCCTCATTGGCGAAGGCCATGCCTTCGACATAGAGATGAACCGTCTGTTCGACTGCCTGCCTGTCCGACATATCGTCATCCCGTTCTTCGAGATGGCGTTAGATAGTTTCGCCGGCCGCGATGGCAAGCCCGGCCGGTTGTATCCGGCCGGGCTTTTGTTGCTTAAAGGTTCGTCATCGCAAGCGAGGCGTCCGAATAACGTTTTCCCGCCACCTGTGCGGCCGGGATCGCCGCGCCGAGTTGCTCGAGTTCGGCCGCGCTCAGCACGATATCGGCGGCGGCGGCGTTCTGTTCGAGATGGTGAAGCTTGCGGGCTCCGGGGATCGGCACGATGTCGTCTCCCTGGCTTAGCACCCAGGCAAGCGCCAGCTGTGCGGCGGTCACACCCTTCTCGGCGGCAAGCTGTTCGAGCGTTGCGACGAGGGCTGCGTTGGCGTCGAAATTCTCCGCCTGGAACCGCGGCACCTGCCGGCGGAAATCATCCGCGGCAAGATCTTCGGTCTTGATCGCCCCTGTCAGAAAACCGCGGCCGAGCGGGCTGTAAGGAACGAAGCCGATGCCGAGTTCGCGGCAGGTGGCAAGCACGTCTTCCTCCGGATCGCGCGTCCAGAGCGAATATTCGCTCTGCAGCGCTGCGATCGGATGGACCGCATGGGCGCGGCGGATGGTGGCGCTGCCCGCTTCGGAGAGGCCGAGGGCGCGGACCTTGCCTTCCCTCACCAGCTCGCCCATGACGCCGATGGTCTCCTCGATCGGCACGTTGGGATCGACGCGGTGCTGGTAGAAGAGGTCGATGGTTTCGATGCCGAGCCGTTTCAATGAGGCCTCGGCGACCGCCCGCACATGCTCGGGGCGGCTGTCGACGCCGGCGATGGCGGCGGCACCTTGCTGGCTGGTATCGATCTTGAAGCCGAACTTGGTGGCGATCACCACGCGGTCGCGGAATGGTTTCAGCACCTTTCCGACAAGGGCTTCGTTGGTAAAGGGGCCATAGACTTCGGCAGTGTCGAAAAACGTGACGCCGAGTTCGACGGCGCGATGGAGCGTCCTCACCGATTCCGCTTCGTCGCTGGCGCCATAGGCGAAACTCATGCCCATGCAGCCGAGGCCGACGGCAGAGACGGTCAGATCGTTTCCGAGTTTCCGGGTTTTCATGTTGCGCTCCTTTTCTGAGCTGGCGACCGCTCTATGCGGTACGGGCAGACCATATCCTTGCCGCACCAGTCACAAAATACATGCGGTTTCTAACGGGTTGTTCTATCATTTCGATCAATGAACAGAACTCAGCTCTCGCAACTCGCCGTTCTCGCTGCCGTCTCGGAGCATCGCAGCTTCCGCGCCGCGGCCAAGGAACTCCTCGTCGCGCCGTCAGCGATCAGCCATGCCATATCAAGCCTGGAGGAAAGCCTGGGGGTCAGGCTTCTGGCGCGCACCACCCGCAGCGTCGCGCCGACGGAGGAAGGGCGACTGCTTCTCGAAAGGCTGCGTCCGGCGCTCGAGGAGATCGATATTGCCCTGGAGGCCGTCCGCGACACGCGCGCCAAGCCGGCCGGCAACCTGCGCATCACCGCGCCGCGCTTCGCCTCCGATCTCCTGCTCGCCCCGCGCCTCGGCGATTTTCTCAACCTCTATCCCGATATCACCCTGGAGATTGCTAATGAGGATGGCTTCACCGATATCGTCAAGGAGGGGTTCGACGCCGGCATAAGGCTGGAGGAGAGCCTGGAGGCCGATATGATCGCGGTGCGGTTCTCACCCCATTTGACGACTGTCATCGCCGCATCGCCCGAATATTTCAACCGCTATCCAAAACCGGAGCACCCACGCGACCTCGTCCATCATCGTTGCATCAAGCGGCGCTTTACCAACGGCTCCATCTATCGCTGGGAATTCGAAAAGGACGGGCAGGAATTGGTCGTTGCGGTCGACGGGCCACTGATTGTCAGTGAGGACCGGCTAGCCCTGCTTGCGGCGCTCAACGGCGCCGGCCTTGCCTATCTCTTCGACATGCGGGTGGATGCCGAACTGGCGAGCGGCAGCCTCGTGCGGGTGCTGGAGGATTGGTGCGCGCCCTATTCCGGGCCGTTTCTTTATTATCCCACCCGGCGGCAGATGCGCCCGGCGCTGCGGGCCTTCATCGATTTCTTCAGATATGCCGCTGCCTAATTCCTTGGATCGTCATCGATCTAAGGAATTAGGCAGCAATTCCAAGTGCTACAGCGTCCTTTGCGCGTCTGACGCGGCGCTATAGAAGAATGCGGGCGGCCGGCAAGAGACCTGCCGCCCGCTCTCAAATCCTTCAGGCAGCCTTGGCCTTCTGGTTTGCCGCCGTGGTGGCGAGCTGCGAGAGGGTCTTGTCGGTCGCCGTTTCTTCCTGCAGCGTCTGGTCGAGCAGGCTGACGACATCCTTGAAGCCGAGCGTCGCAGCCCAGGTCTTCAGCGTGCCGTAACGGGCGATCTCATAATGCTCGACGGCCTGGGCCGCCGAAATCAGGCCGGCATCCAGCGCCGGCGTGCCCTTGAATTCCTCCATGATTTCTTCGCCCTCGGCGATAATGCCCTGGATCGCCTCGCAGGTCTTGCCCTGGGCGCGTTTGCCGATCTTCTCGAAAACCTGCTGCAGGCGCTCGACCTGGCCTTCGGTTTGCTCCAGGTGCTTCTGGAAACCCGCCTTCAGTTCAGCGGACTGGGCGGCGCGCGCCATCTTCGGCAGGGCGCGCAAGATCTGCCGTTCGGCAAAATAGATGTCCTTCAGCGTATCGTAGAAGAGATCTTCCAACGTCTTTTCCTTGGCCATTTTCTCGATCCTTGTTCTGGGGAAGGCCGCGAATGCGGCGACACATTAAGAAGCAAGGATTGCGCAAATTGTTCCCGATCGATTTCGGGTGGACTGGAAATCTGCTCCGGGCGATGTTTGCTGCCATCGATATTGAGAGGAAGAGAACGTCATGCGAAAGCCGGGTTCGATGAAGGGTCTGGAGGATCTTGGCCGGATAAGGCTGTCGCAGAACTTCTTTTTCCGCGATTTCCTGCACTCCGAAATTGCCGATTTCCACCGCATTCCCAATATTCCCGAGGATCCCGATCTGGCAATCGAGGCAGGCAGGAGGCTTTGCCAGGAATTGCTGGAGCCGCTGGAAGCGACCTTCGGTCGTCTGCATATCCGCTCCGGCTATCGATCGCCCGATGTCAACAGGTTCGGCAACGACAACAATCTGAACTGCTCGACCAATGCCGCCACCGCAGCCCATCACATCTGGGACATGCGGGACTTCGACGGCTGCATGGGTGCCGCAGTCTGCATCGTTGTGCCGTGGATGCTCGACCGCTACACCGACGAAAGCGACTGGCAACGGCTTGCGTGGTGGATCCACGACCATTTGCCCTATGCCTCGCTCTGCTTCTTCCCTAAGCTCTGGGCCTTCAATATCCAGTGGCACGAACGGCCAAAACGGGTGATCCAGAGTTATATCAGCCCGCGCGGCATCCTCACCAAACCGGGCATGACAAACTGGGAGGGGCAGCATTCCGAATGGTATGAGGGTTTTCCCGCGCTCAAAAGCTGATGCGGTAGCGGATGTGCCCGTCGCTCTCGACATAGCTGTCGTAGAGCGCCCGGGCCGTCTTGTTCTGTTCGCTCGTATGCCAATAGAGCCGCGACCAGCCCTTCGCCTTGCCGAGCTCGACGAGATCGTCCATCAGCGCCCGCCCGACGCCTTTGCCGCGTGCCTCGGGATCGACGAACAGGTCTTCGAGATAGCAGTCCCTGCCGCGGATCCACGTGCCCTCATGGGTGAGATAGAGCGCAAAGCCCATGATCCCGCCGTCGACCTCGGCGACGCGCATGGCGATCGCCGACGCCGGATCGAAAACCCGGCGCCATGTCTGGTCGGTGATATCGGCATCGACCGTAACCTCGTAAAAGGCGAGATAATCAGCCCAGAGTTCGCGCCAACGCGCTTCGTCTTCGGAGCGGGCATCTCGGATCGTCACGGTCATCGTCTCTTCTCTTTCAGCGGCCGGCTTCGTCGAGCAGCGCCATCGCGTCATCGGAAAGCTGAAGTGTCGCTGATTTCGCCAGGCTTTCAAGCTGCGAAAGACTGGTGGCGCTGGCGATCGGCGCCGTCACGCCCTTCTTGCGCAAGAGCCAGGCGAGCGAAATTTCCGCGGGCTTGGCGCCGGTTTCAGCGGATACCCTGTCGAGTGCGGCAAGAATGCGCAGGCCCTTGTCGTCGAAATAGGTCGAAACCCGGCCCTCGCGGGCGCGGCCTTGCGTATCCGCCTTGCTGCGGTACTTGCCGGTGAGGAAGCCGGCGGCGAGGCTGAAATAGGTGATGACGCCGATATCCTCTTTGACGCAGAGCTCGGCCAGCGGCCCCTCGAAGCTCGAGCGCTCATAGAGGTTATATTCCGGCTGCACCACATCGTAACGCGGCAGGCCGGCCTTTTCGGCAGCGTCGAGGGACGCCTGCAGCAGCGTCGCATCATAATTCGAGCAGCCGATGGCGCGGATCTTGCCCTGCTGCTTCAGCTTGGCAAAGGCGCCGAGCGTTTCCTCGTGCGGCGTATCGGCGTCCGGCCAATGCGAGAGATAGAGATCGATATAATCGGTCTGCAGCCGGCTGAGCGAATCCTCGACCGCTTTCAGGATATAGCGCTCCTTGAGCGTCTTTCCCTGTCCCATGTCCGAACCGACCTTGGTGACGATCACGGCCTTGTCGCGGGAAACCTTGGCCTGCTTCAGCCAGCGCCCGATGATCTCCTCGGAATCGCCGCCCTTGTTGCCGGGAACCCAGGCGGAATAGACATCCGCCGTATCGATCGTGTTGAGGCCCGCATCGAAGAAGGCGTCGAGAATGGCGAAGGATGTTTTCTCTTCGGCCGTCCAGCCGAAGACATTGCCGCCGATGACGATCGGCGCGATCGAAAGCCCCGTTTTTCCAAGCCGGCGCATTTCCATGACGCTCTCCAAAATGGTGATGTAATTGAAATCGCGGATACGGCAGAACGCCGTCCAGGAGTATGATGCCGAAACATCATTCTCTAACGATCTGAGAGAACCTAGCGCGATCCTGGCATGAGGGAAGGCAAACTTCCGTGATTTCGGCCCGCGCCATTGCGCCGCAGCGAAGCCCTGAATATGGTTCGCAGACACCTGTTTGGGAGGCTTGGACCATGTTGCGCTTCGGTATCATTTCAACGGCAAAGATCGGCCGCGACAATGTCGTTCCTGCAATCCAGGACGCGGAGAACTGCGTCGTCACAGCGATCGCCAGCCGTGATCTCGCCCGCGCCAGGGAGATGGCCGACCGTTTTTCGGTGCCGCATGCCTTCGGCTCCTATGAGGAGATGCTGGCCTCCGACGTCATCGACGCGGTCTATATCCCGCTGCCGACCTCGCAGCATATCGAATGGTCGATCAAAGCAGCCGATGCCGGCAAACACGTGCTCTGCGAAAAACCACTCGCCTTGAAGGCCGGCGATATCGACGAGGTGATCGCCGCCCGCGACCGAAACCGCGTGGTGGTCACCGAAGCCTACATGATCACCTATTCCCCGGTCTGGCAGAAGGCGCGCGCGCTGATCGACGAGGGCGCGATCGGCAAGCTCCGGCATGTGCAGGGCGCCTTTACCTATTTCAACCGCGACGCCGCCAACATGCGCAACATTCCAAAGCTTGGCGGCGGCGGCCTTCCCGATATCGGCGTCTATCCCGTCATGGGCACGCGGTTTTCCACCGGCAAGGAGCCGCTCCGGATCCAGGCCGTTACCGAGCGCGATCCCGAATTCGGGACGGATATCTATTCGAGCGTCAAAGCCGATTTCGGCGATTTCGAGCTGAGCTTCTATATCTCGACGCAGATGGCCAACCGCCAGGTCATGGTCTTTCACGGCACCGACGGCTACATCGAGGTCAAGTCGCCGTTCAACGCCAATCGCTTTGGGCCCGAAGAGATCGAGCTTACCGACCGCAGCCACAATGAATCTCGCATCTTCCGTTTCCAGGACAGCCGCCAGTACAAGCGGGAAGTCGAAGCCTTCGCCCGGGCAGTGGAGGACGGCAAGGAAGAGCTCGTCACGCTCGAAAATTCGAAATTGAACCAGAAGGTGATCGACGCGATCTATCGCGCCAGCGAGAAGGACGGCTGGGAAGCCGTCTGACTATTCCGTCCGGAAGACGAAGCGCGAATAGCCGAAGAAGCTGAAGATCATCGAGGCGAGGCTGGCGATCACCATCGCTGCAAGCGGCTGTACGGACGGCAGCGACAGCAGAAGCGCGGAATAAAGCCCGTAATTGACCAGTGCTGCCGTCACCCCGACCGAGCCGTAGCGAAAGCCTTCTGAAGCAAGCGATCGGCCGGAGCGATCGAAGGTGAAGCTCCGGTTGAAAGCCCAGGTCGCCGCCATTGCCAGCGCGATCGCGACGAGCCGTGCCAGGAATGGCCCGAGCGGCGTCAGATGGAGCAGCGCCGACAGGACGCCGGCATCGACGAGAAAGCCGATGCCGCCGGCAATGGCGAAGCGGACGAGCTTTCTCATGCCGCATCCGCCTTGCCGGGACGCGTGCGCGATGCGGGCGCTGCTTCGCCGAGCGGCGCCTTGGTCGCGCTCGGCGTCTCCAGGCTCATATAATGGATACGAAGCTGTTCGGCGCGGGCACGGGCCACCGAATCCAGGATGACGCCGGCGGTGAACAGCATGAAGGAGATCATCATCAGCGCCATCGACAGCACCCAGGTCGGCATGCGGCTGACGAGGCCCGTCTGGAAATATTCCGCCAGCACCGGCGCCATGAAGCCGAGGCTCGCCAGCATGAAGGTGGCGCTGATCGTGCTGAAGAAGGCGAAGGGCCGGGTTTCCTTCATCAGCATGGCGAACATCCAGAGGATCTTGCCGCCGTCGCGAAATGTCGAAAGCTTGGAATGCGAGCCTTCCGGCCGGCGGCCGTAATCGAGTTCCAGCTCGCTGACCGGCAGCTTCAGCCGCGAGGCATGCACGGACATCTCGGTTTCGATTTCGAAGCCGCCCGATACCGCCGGGAAGCTTTTGACGAAGCGGCGCGAGAAAGCGCGGTAGCCGGAAAAGATATCGGTGAAATCGGGGCCGAAGATCGTCCGATAGAGCAGGTTGAAAAGCCGGTTGCCGAGCGCATGGCCCTGGCGGCCGGCATCGGCATGCACGCCGCGCCGGGTTCCCACCACCATATCGGCGCGCTCGGTCAGCAGCGTCCGCACCAGCTCTTCGGCATCGCCGGGCGTGTAAGTGCCGTCGCCATCGGCGATGATGTAGATGTCGGCATCGATATCGGCGAACATACGGCGCACGACATGGCCTTTGCCCTGCCGCCGCTCGCGCACGACATGCGCGCCGGCAAGCATCGCCTGCAGCGCGGTGCCATCGGTGGAATTGTTGTCGTAGACGTGGATCGCCGCATCCGGCAGCGTCGCCCGGAAGCCCCGCACCACGGGGCCGATCGTCGCGGCTTCATTATAGCAGGGAAGCAGGACGGCAATGTCCAGTTTATCGGTACGCGATCGGGCCATGACTTTACTCGTTACACAAAAGCCGTGCCGAGCCTAAACCACCCGGCGTTAATAAGACCCTATGACGAAAGCAAAATCGGCAGCTGCCGTTATCGGCTTTACACTTTCTTGATCGGCTGCGGCTAAGCTTCGGCATCTGGAAACAAAGTGCTAACCACGATGAACGCCGTGCAGCCGATCGCCAATGCCGCATCTGTGACTGCCGCCCGAAGGGGCGGGTTGGGCAGGTTGATGATGCGCCTGTGGCCAACCGTTATCGCCTATAGCGTCATTCTCGCCACCATCCTCGTCGTCGCCAAGCTTTTCACCGCGACCGATTATGTCGGGCCCGACAATGACGACGGAATGCGTCTCGTCGAGGTCCGCGATTTTCTCGCCGGGCAGGGCTGGTTCGATCTGATGCAATATCGCCTCGGCCTCGGTGGCGGCACGCTGATGCACTGGTCGCGGCTGATCGATCTGCCGATCGCTTCGCTGATGCGGTTCTTCGGTCTGTTTGCGCCGCACGAGACGGCTGAGGCCCTGGCGCTTGCCGTCTGGCCGGTCTTGCTGGTCCTGCCCGCCATGCTTGCCATGGCCGTTGCCGGGCGGCGTATCGGCGGTATCGCCGGCATGCACATCTGTCTCGGCATGACCGGTCTTGCGATCTACACCGGCAACCGTTTCGCGCCTGGAGCCATCGATCATCACAACGCGCAGCTGGCGCTGGTCGCGACGATGGTGGCGATGCTGCTGGATCCTGAGCGTCGCGGCTGGAGTTACGCGGTTGCCGGCATCGCGGCAGCGGTCGCCATCGCCATCGGCGCCGAGACGACGCCTTTCGTCGCCGCCGTCTGTCTGACCATCGCTTTTCTCTGGGCGTGGGAAGGCGAAAAATTCGCCGCCGCCGCGAAGGCCTTCGGGCTGGCGCTGGCAGTTGCGATCAGCATCCTCTTTGTCGCAACGGTGCCGCCGCGGCTCTATTCGGCGGTCACCTGCGACAATCTCTCGCTCGGTTATTACAGCCTGGCGGCGATCGGCGGCGGGCTGCTGCTGTTTTCGGCTGTCTTTGCGAGCCGCCTCAGTCGCCCCTTGCGCTTTGCCGCACTTGGCCTCGTCGGCGTCGGTGTTCTCGGGTCGGCCATGGTGATTGCGCCACAATGCCTGAGCGATCCGCTCGCCGGTCTCGATCCGATGCTGGTCGAGCTCTGGCTGAAGAATGTGTCGGAAGCGCAGTCGGCCTTCGTTCTTCTTCGCACCGATCCCTTCTCCATCGGTGGCTTCTATGCGGCCGGCCTGTTCGCCATCGCGGTCTGCATCTTTCGTATCGTTCGGCGCGACCGCATGCAGCTCCATCTGGTCCTGCTCTTCCTGCTTATCACCAGCTGGGCGATCGCGCTGGTTCAGGTGCGGGGCTCCGTTTTCTCGAACCTGATCTCCATTCTGCCGCTTGCCTTGCTGATTATCGATATCAGGCGGATCTCCAACAGCGACAGCGAGAACGTTGCCGCCGCCTTCGTCTATATCGTCACTGTCCTCGCAAGCGTTCCGGCCGCCTGGGCACTCGGCGGCGGACTTGCCGCGCTGCAGATGGGCAATAGCGCGCAGAAGCAGGCGACGGAAAAGGTGCTTTCCTGCACGTCGAGGCAGGCGCTGGCGCCGCTTGCCGGGCTTCCGGCCGGGCTGGTCTCCGCACCCTCGGAAATGGGGGTGCCGATCCTTCGTTTTACACAAAACCGGGTTCTCTCGGCGCCCTATCACCGCAATCAGGGCGGTATGCTGACGGAGCTGCACATCGGGCTGGCGGAGCCGCAGGAAGCGGAAGCCTTCCTGAAGGGGGCTGATGTGACGGTGCTTGGCTTCTGTCCCGGTGACCTGCAGACGCGAGAGATTGCCAAGCTGAAACCGGACGGGCTCTATGCCGAGCTCGGCAAGGGCAATATACCGCCCTATCTCGAGCCGCTTCCGAAGGCGGCGGATGTGGGCGTTCAGTTCTTTCGCTATCGGCCGGCGGCGAATTGACGCCGGCAGTTCTTAGTGGGAAACGCGCGTCGCGCGGCGAAGGCGCGCATTGGCATAGAGCCCGGCCACGAAGAGCATGAGGCCGCCATTAAAGCCGAGAACGGCATAGACGAAGGCCAGGATTGAGACCGGGCCGGGCGACGTAATCGCCGCCGCCGCGAAGGTTATTCCAATCAGCGCTGCGATCAACGCGATCGCGGCAGCCGAGCGCGTTTGCCCGGCGCTGACGCCCAATGCTGCTGCTGTGAGAATAATCATTTTCAGCACCTTCCCAGAGATAACGAGGGGAAGCATAGGAAGCGCCAACTAACAAAGATTTACCGGCAATCTCCGCCGAAAAGCCTTTGTATTGCGGTGGTTAGCAATCCCTTTCATCTATAACGCGCATTATAACTATGCGTTCCGCAACCAAACGGATTTACCCGATTTCGCGGTTCATCCGCCAAGCTGCGGCGACTCCATGCTGAGGATGCGTGGCGCAGAGTGCGCCGCCGCCAGCGATCTCGGCAGCCGGGAAAACCGGCTTCGGCGGCGGCCACGACCTTCCCGTTTGCCGCTGATCGACATAGAAAGCCGATCGACATAGAAAGAAGGGATGAGCAACGTCTTCGACAGCGATTCGCCGACCAATCTTGCCGAATATTCGGTTTCGGAGCTTTCCGGCTCGATCAAGCGCACCGTCGAAACGGCCTTCGATCAGGTTCGCGTGCGCGGCGAAATATCCGGCTATCGCGGCCCGCACTCCTCGGGCCATGCCTATTTCTCGCTGAAGGACGATCGCGCCCGCATCGACGCTGTTATCTGGAAGGGCACCTTCTCGCGGCTGAAGTTTCGTCCGGAAGAGGGCATGGAGGTGATTGCCACCGGCAAGGTCACCACCTTTCCCGGCTCCTCGAAATATCAGATCGTCATCGAGACACTGGAGCCGGCCGGTGCCGGCGCGCTGATGGCGCTGATCGAGGAGCGCAAGCGCAAGCTTGGCGCCGAAGGCCTGTTCGATGCCGCCCGAAAGAAGCGGCTGCCCTTCATGCCGCGCGTGATCGGCGTCGTCACCTCGCCGACCGGCGCCGTGATCCGCGATATTCTTCACCGCATCTCCGATCGCTTTCCCGTACATGTCCTCGTTTGGCCGGTGAAGGTCCAGGGCGAGGGATCCGGCGAGGAGGTGGCAAACGCCATTCGCGGCTTCAATGCGCTGGAGCCGGCCAGCGCCATCCCGCGCCCGGATGTGCTGATCGTCGCGCGCGGCGGCGGCAGCCTGGAAGATCTCTGGAGTTTCAACGACGAAATCGTCGTGCGTGCGGCGGCCGAAAGCCGGATACCGCTGATCTCGGCCGTCGGCCATGAAACCGACTGGACGCTGATCGACTATGCCGCCGATGTCCGTGCCCCGACACCGACCGGGGCGGCCGAAATCGCCGTGCCGGTCAAGGCGGAGCTTGAGGCGCATGCCGCCGCCCTTGCCGCGCGGCTGCAGGGCTGCATGAACCGGGAGATGGATCAGCGCCGCCAGTCGGTTCGGGCTCTGATGCGGGCATTGCCATCGCTCGATCAGCTTCTCGCCTTGCCGCGCCGCCGTTTCGACGAGGCGGCGGCCGGCCTTGGCCGCGGGCTGGAACTCAACACTATCAACAAGCGCCGCGGCTTCGAACGTGTTGGCGCGCATCTGCGTCCCGATCTGCTCTCCGGCCGTATCGCCGAGCGCCGCCAGACCCTGAATGAGCGCATTGTCCGCGCCGAACGCATGGTCGAACGGCTGATTGACCGCTCGAAATCCCGCATTGATCGCGCTGAGGCAATCCTCGCCTCGCTGCCAGCCCGGTTCAAGACGCAAACCGATCGGAGCCGTGAGGCTCTCGCCAATCTTTCGCGCCACGGCGATACGGCGATCCGCCACCAATTGGCTCGCGCCCGCGCCGAGCTTTCCGCGCAGGATCGTGTGCTGCAGTCGCTGTCCTATAAGAATGTGCTGAAGCGCGGCTACGCCGTCATTCGTGATGAGGATGACAGGCCGGTCTCGCAGGCTGCCGCTCTTTCCGCAGGTTCCGCGGTCTCGATCGAATTTTCCGACGGCCGCATCGGCGCCGTGACCACCGAAGGCGGCGCACCGCCTGCTTCGTTGAAGAAGCGGCCTGCCAGGGAAGCCGGCGATCCGCCGAAGCAGGGAAGCCTTTTTTAGGGCAATTCCGGCGGGGAAATAAACAAAATCTTACGCTGTGGTAACGCGAACGCAGCGCTTGCGGTCATGGGTCCTCGGGTCAAGCCCGAGGACGACGGAGGGTGGGGGGCTGTGGGGCAAGTAGCGCGAGCGTGGCGGTTATAGGAATTGCCGCCATTTGTTTCCGCAGTCAAAACCGCTCGCGCATTTTGCTGAAATTCCCCCAGACGTCTCGCCTCTTGCCGGTCGTGCTCCCCACTCTCCGTCCTACTCGGGCTTGACCCGAGTATCCATGCCGCAAGCACTTCGCTGGATGGTGAAACACTATTCGAAATCCGAGAGAAATTTCCGCAGCAACCTGTCGAGTTCCGCCTTGTCGGCAGCGCTTAAATTTCCCATCAGCCGGTGCTGATTGGCGACATGCGCACCAACGGCGGTCTCGACCGTCGCCAGCCCCTTGTCCGTCAGTGCGATCAACACGCTGCGCCTGTCATCCGGATTGACGACGCGCTCGACGAAGCCCGCTTTCTCCAGCTGGTCGATGCGGTTCGTCATCGTGCCGGAGCTGACCATGGTCATCTCCAGGAGCTCGCCCGGCGAAAGCCGGTGGGGCGCGCCGGCGCGGCGGAGGGTGGCGAGCACGTCGAAGGCGGACGTCGAAAGCCCGTGTTTTAAGAGCACCGCCTCCACTTCGCGGCCGAGATGGGTGCCGAGGCGCTTCAGCCGTCCGAGCAGGCCCATCGGTTCGACGTCGAGGTCCGGCCGTTCCTGTCGCCATTGCGCCAGGATCTTGTCGACGTGATCGATGCGGCTGTCTTTGCTCATGATCCACCGATAACAGCCATTATCTTGACGTCAAGATAAAAAGGCGTAAGATGCATTTATCTTGAAATAGAGATTCTTGATATGAAGACAAATCTCCGCTCCACCGCCGACCTTGCGGCAACCGCGCTCGCACCCGCCATCTGGGGCAGCACCTATATCGTCACCACCTCCTTCCTGCCGGCCGGATATCCGCTGACCGTGGCGATGCTCCGGGCCTTGCCGGCCGGACTGCTGCTTTTGCTCCTGGTGAGGAAGCTGCCTTTCGGCATCTGGTGGGGGAGGGCCTTCATTCTCGGCGCCCTGAACTTCTCGTTCTTCTGGGCGATGCTCTTCGTCTCGGCTTACAGGCTCCCGGGCGGCGTCGCCGCAACGGTCGGCGCGGTGCAGCCGCTGATCGTCATCGCGCTCTCGCGGCTTTTCCTCGGCAAACCGATCCGCTTCCTTGCCGTCATCGCCGGCTTCATCGGCATGGCGGGCGTGGCGCTGCTGGTGCTGACACCGAAGGCGGGGCTCGATCCTGTGGGGGTTGCCGCCGGTCTTGCCGGCGCCGTCTCGATGGCCTTCGGCACGGTGCTGACGCGGCGCTGGACGCCGCCGGTGTCGAACCTCACCTTCACCGCCTGGCAATTGGCGGCAGGCGGCATACTGCTGGTGCCTTTTGCGCTTTTCCTGGAGCCGGCGCTGCCGATGCCGACTATCGCAAATATTGCCGGCATCGCCTATCTCGGCCTGATCGGCGCGGCCTTCACCTATCTGCTCTGGTTCCGCGGCCTGGCCCGCATCGAGCCCTCGGCGGTCGCCTCGCTCGGCTTTCTCAGCCCTGTCGTCGCGACCCTGCTCGGCTGGCTGGCGCTCGGCCAGAGCCTGGCGCCGGTGCAGATCGCCGGCTTCGCTATGGTGCTCGCCAGCGTCTGGCTCAGTCAGCGCGCGACGATGCCGGTCAGGCCCATTCGCCCTGCCGCATCACCGGAACCCGCGAACCATCCGGCTTGAGACCGTCGATATCGACCTTGTTCGAGCCGATCATCCAGTCGATATGGATCAGGCTGGAATTGCCGCCCTGCGCCTTGATCTCTTCCTGGCTCAGCGTCGCGCCGTTCAGGAAGCACTTGGAATAGCACTGGCCGAGGGCGATGTGGCACGAGGCATTTTCGTCGAACAGCGTGTTGTAGAACAGGATGCCGCTGGCCGAGATCGGCGAGGAGTGCGGCACGAGGGCCACTTCGCCAAGCCGGCGCGCGCCCTCGTCGGTATCGAGCACCTTGTTCAAGACCTCTTCGCCGCGCGACGCCTTCGCCTCGACGATACGTCCGGCCTCGAAGCGCACCTGGATATTGTCGATCAGCGTGCCCTGGTGCGACAGCGGTTTGGTGCTCGAGACATGGCCTTCGACGCGCAGCGCATGCGGCGTGGTGAAGACTTCCTCGGTCGGAATGTTCGGGTTGCAGGTAATGCCGTTCTTGGCGGTCGAAGCGCCGCCATGCCATTCATGCCCGTCGGCAAGGCCGACGGTCAGATCAGTGCCGGGTCCCCTGAAATGCAGCGAGGCGAAGCGCTCGCCATTCAGCCAGGCGGAGCGCTTGGCCAGATTGGCATTGTGTTCGGCCCAGGCGGCGATGGGATCGTCGACATCGACGCGCGAGGCGGCAAAGATCGCCTTGGCGAGCTTGGCGATCGCGATCGGCTCAGGATCGTCGGGGAAGACCACCTTGGCCCAGGACGGATTGGGATAGGAGACGATGTTCCAGTTGATGTCGAAATTCGAAATCTTTTCCAGCGCCGGCTTGTAGGCGGTTGATGTGGCGCGATTGGCGCGGCCGACCTTGCCGGCATCCTGCTCGGACAGCAGCAGCGGATTGTCGCCGGCGATCGCAAGGCGCGCCGCTCCGTTGGCATAGGCCTTGGCCATGCCCTCATAGAGCCAGTCGGAGGCGCGGTCGAAGCTCTCGTCGCTGCCGTAGTGATAGCGCGAAAGCGTCGTTTCCTCGTCTGAATAGAAGGCGGTCACCAGTCCTGCGCCGGCCTGATAGGCGTGCTTGGTGATGAGGCGAACGAGCGGCAGCGCCACCACGGGCGCGGTGACGACCAGATCCTGACCTTTGCGCAGCTGCAGACCGACCTTGACGGCGACCTCTGCAAGCTTCTCCAGCTTGACGGGATCGATGGTGTTCTGGCTCTGGGGCATGAAAGTCATGGCTCAACCTGCTTTCTGTCGATGATGCTTTGAGGCTGGCAGACTTAGACCCGTTTGCGGCGAAAATGAAGCGTTGTGTCGCCGAATTGCCGGCGGCCGGATGGAGGTCCGGCCGCTTGGGCGCGCTTCAGGCGGCGGCAGCTTGCCTGAGCAGGATCGAGGAGTGTTTCTCGAGGAATTCCAGCAGCCGCTGCGGGTAATCCGCGCCGACGGCCTCCCGGACGCTCGCACGCTCAGACAGTGCCTTGCGCCAGCGCTGCGTCCGCTCAAGCCCGTCGAAGATGCCGCTGTCGCCGAGCGTATCGAAGAGATCGAAATAGCGGAAGACCGGCGCGAAGACGGCATCGACCAGGCTGAAGCTGCTGCCGGCAAAATAGGGGCCGTCGCCGAGCGCCCCTTCGAGCGTCGCAAATTTGGCAGTCAGCGCTTTGCGCTTGGCGTCCAGCTGTACTTCATCCTGCGCCGTTTCATAGCCCCAGAGATCGGAAAGCACGGAGGAGCCGAATTCCATCCAGCCGCGATGACGGGCGCGGGTCAGCGGATCGGCGGGATGCAGGGCGGCACCGGCTTGCGTTTCCTCCAGATATTCGCAGATGACGCTGCTTTCGAACAGAACGGCCTCGCTGCCGTCCTCCGCCTCGATCCGCAGCAGCGGCACCTTGCCGAGCGGCGAGATCTTCAAAAACCAATCCGGTTTGTTGGCAAGATCGATGTTGATGCGCTCAAACGGTACGTCCTTTTCGAGAAGCGTGATCGCGGCGCGCTGCACATAGGGGCAGAGATGGTGGCTGATAAGGGTAAGCTTGCTCATGGAAATCTCCTGGTCACAATCTATGCAAATGCATCTAATATCGCTTGCGGCGGAATTCAAGATAGATGTAATTGCATTTATGTCCGAAAAAACGCCGAAACCGAGCGAAGCCTCCACCCGTGCCTGGACGAGCATCATGCGCGCCCGCGACCGCTTGCTCGGCGCAATCGAAGCCGACCTGAAGGCGGCCGGCATGCCGCCGCTTGCCTGGTATGACGTGCTGTGGGAACTGGCGCGCGCAGGGGATGGCAGGCTGCGCCCCTATGAGATCGAAGAGCGCACTTTGCTTGCGCAGTATAACTTGTCCCGCCTGATCGACCGGCTGGAAAGAGAGGGTCTCGTCCGGCGCGAAGTCTTCGCCGAGGACGGCCGCGGCCGCTGGGTCGTCATCACCGAGGCCGGCCGGCAGCTGCGCGAGCGCATCTGGGCCGTCTATGCAGGATCGATCGAGACCCATATCGGCTGCAAGCTTGCCGAAAACGAGGCGAAAACGCTTGCCGGTCTGCTCGACCGCTTTTCCTGAGATCAGGCGACCAATGGCGCGGCGATCGCCTTCAAGACCTTCAACGCATCCTTCGGATCGAGCCGCACCTGCAAGCCGCGCTGCCCGCCATTGATATAGACCAGCGGTTCGGCAAGGGCGGCTTCCTCGATCGCCGTCGGCACGCTCTTCTTCTGGCCGAAGGGGCTGATCCCGCCGACATGATAGCCCGTCAGCCGCTCGGCATCGGCGGGCTTCATCATATTGGCCGACTTGCCGCCGAAGGCGCTGGCGAGCTTCTTCATGCTGACTTCGCGATCCGACGGCACGACGACGCAGACCGGCTTGCCGTCCACCTCAGCCATCAGCGTCTTCAGCACCCGATGCGGCGCTTCGCCCAAGGCCTCGGCCGCCTGTAGCCCGACACGCTCGGCGCCGGGATCGTAGTCATAGGTATGGACGGTGAAGGCGACGCCCGCCTGGGAAAGAAGCTGTGTCGCACGGGTCGTTTTGGACATAGCCGCCTGTCAGTCTCCGAACGTGCCGGCATAGATCTCCGGCTTGAAGCCGACCAGCAATTTGCCCTTCGTCTCCAGCACCGGCCGCTTGATCATCGACGGCTGGTCGAGCATCAGCGCGATCGCCTTTTCCCGGGTCAGGTCCTCGCGCTCGGCATCGGGCAGTTTGCGGAAAGTGGTGCCGGCGCGGTTGAGCACGGTGTCGAGGCCGGCCTGGTCGATCCAGGATTCGAGATGGCCGCGGTCCATGCCTGATGCCTTGTAATCGTGAAATTCATAGGCGACGCCGTGGTCTTCCAGCCAGCTGCGGGCCTTCTTCATCGTGTCGCAATTTTTGATGCCATAAATGGTAACAGTCATGCCCGATCGATCTCCCTGTGATGGCAGCGGGATAACATGGGCGAAGGCCGACGCAAACGCCGTGCGGCGTTTTATCCCCGAACTCGCCGGCTCAATTCTCCAGCGTGCCGGCCTTGCGCGCGGCCCTGCTCGGGCTGCTGCAGACGATCTTCATCAGGTCGCCGCGCCGCCGCACCAGCCGGTCGGACGTCCGGGTCAGGATCAGCCCGTCCTGCGGCGCATGCAAATCGATGCTGCCGTTCGGCTGCCCCGGCCGGGTGACGATCGTCGCCAGAAGCTCGCCCTCTGCAACCTCGTCGCCGATCTTGCGATGGAAAAGCACCGCGCCACCTTCGGGCGCGCGAAGGATCTCGACATTGTCGAGCGGCACGGCCGGACCGGAAAATGCCGTTGCAGCCGTCTCGCCGCTGACGATCCCGCGCGTCACGAGGAAACGCCAAAGCCCGCCCGCATCCTTCTTCGCCAGCGCCGGATCGACGTCGCGCTTGCCGCGCAGCTCGACCGTGACCGAAAGCCGGCCCGGCAGTCGGGATCGGCGCTCGCCGGGAACCTGATATTTCCAGGCAAAGCCGACGGCCTCCTCGAAGGCCGAGCTTTCGCCATCCGACAGCAGCACGGCCTCCATGTCGAGAGCGGCGGCAAGATCGGCCGCCTCAGGCCAGAAGGCCTCATCGATATAGGCATATTGCAGCGATTCATCGTCGCAATGCAGATCGACGACCAGATCGGCGCCGAGCGCCAGATGCAGCAGCTGCCGCTTCAAACTATCGGTAGCCGGATAATCATCGAGGTCTTCGATCAGTGTGGCCCGATCGGCAATGGAAATCAGCGGGAAATCCCGGTTGAAGTTGGTGCGTGACCCAAGATCGAAACGGCCCTGCAGGTCGCCGAAATGCGATTGCGCCGCACCGATCGGATTGGCCTGCGGCACGATGGTGATGTCGCCGGCGATCCCGCCTTCGCTCTCCGCCTGCCGCAGCCGTTCGCAGAGGAAATGCAGCAGCACCGTTCCCGGCAGCTCGCCGGCATGCAGTGCGGCCTGGATATAGATCTTCGGCGCCTTCGGATCGTGGCCTGCAAAACGCAGCACCGGCAGCCGCCACTCCGTTCCTGGCGTATCGCCGGGGATGATGATTTCTGAAACGTCCATGCTGCCTTCGCTCCGCATTGCCATCCGAACGGCTCTTCCCTTTATCCGCGGATATCCGGCAAGCGCAAGTCTCACCGTGCACGGTGCCTCAGCCGAGCAGCGGCCAGCGATCGACGATGTGGTGTTTGGTTTTTCCGAGAACGCTGTGGATCAGCAGGAGTTCGTACGCCGTCCACGAGACCGGTCTGTCGAGCATCATTGCCGGCACGGCCTTGCGGTCATAGAGCAGAGTCATATGCGGCGTGAATGTGTGGCCGATACTGCGCGGCAGTCCGGCATTGTGCATGGCGACGCCGAGTTGGAGATGCAGCCTGGCAAGGGATTTCCGCCCGCCTTCACCAGCGAGTACCAGCGCCTGCGCCTGCGGAAATCTCATGATCCGGTCGAAGGTGATGGTGATCGGCGGGCTCTCGGCTCCAACGCCGGCTTGCAGTGCCGCGAAGATCACGTGTTCCGGCAAGTTAGGATAGTCGCAGACCCAGCGGATCGTTACATGCAGTGTCGTCAGCCGCAACTGACCGGAAAGAGAGAAAGCATTCTTATAATCGTCGGCGATCGAGGCCACCTGTCGCTCGATGGCTGGTGGAGGACAGAGACCAAAGAAAAGCCGGTTGCCGGTATTGTCCATTCTGCTCCGCCGCCCGCGACCGTTGCGATCATGTGCGAAGGCAAAAGACGTCTGGTTCATCGGCTTCCAAGCCGTCATGGCCCGCTCCCCATCTCATGGCGCCAGGATATCGCGCAAGGGTAGCACGGTTGGAACAAAAAAAGAACACGAGGCGCAAGAATCGGGTTGAAACAGCGGCCGTCCCGTACGATTTTGGTGGTAATCGAAAAACGTGGAGGCTCTGTCATGGCCCAGACGATATACCACTATCTGACCTTCGAAACCGCCGGTGGTTTCTGCGGCATCGCCTGGAGCGACGCTGGCATCGCCCGCTTCCAGCTGCCGACGAAGTCAGCGGAAGCGACCGAACGGCTGTTGCTGCGCCGCCTGCCGGATGCCGAACCCGGCGCGCCGACGCCGGATGTGCTCGAAACGGTCGCGGCGGTGAAGCGCTATTTCCAGGGTGAGGAAACGGATTTCTCCGGCGTCGAACTCGATCTGGCCGGCCAGGATACCTTTTTCAGGGATATTTATGCGGCAGCAAGGCGCGTCGGCTGGGGCCGTACGACCACCTACGGCGCGCTGGCGAAAGAACTCGGCGCTGGGCCGGAAGCCGCCCGCGACGTCGGCCAGGCGATGGCAAAGAACCCGGTCGCGCTGATCATTCCCTGCCACCGGGTGCTGGCCGCCAGCGGCAAGATCGGCGGCTTCTCCGCTCCCGGCGGTTCGTCATCGAAGGCCCGTATGCTGGAACTCGAAGGCGTCAGCCTTGCCCCACCGCCGCCGGCCCAGCAGTCGCTGGGCCTCTAGTCGAAATGCCGGCTGCTCAATGCGGGCTCGCCGTCGGTCGGATGATGATCTCGCTGACATCGACGTCGTCGCGCTGGCTGATGGCGTAGAGGATCGAATTGGCGACGGCCTCCGGACTGATCGTGATCGCCCGGAACGCCTTCATGGCGTCCCGCGCGGTCGGATCGGTGATCGTCTCGGCCAGTTCCGAGGTCGTCGTGCCGGGAGAAATGACGGTCACGCGGATGCGATCAGTCTCCTGCCGCAGCCCGTCCGAGATCGCACGAACTGCGAATTTCGTCGCGCAATAGACGGCAGCCGTCGGCGAGACGCTGTGGCCGCCGATCGAAGACAGGTTGATGATCTGCCCCGATCCCTGCGCCTTCATGATCGGCAGCGCCGCGGCGATGCCATAGAGAACACCCTTGATGTTGACGTCGACCATCCGGTCCCATTCCTCGACCTTGAGAGCGTCGAGCGGCGAGAGCGGCATGACGCCGGCATTGTTGACAATGACGTCAAGCCGGCCGAATTCCGATCTGGCAAAACCGGCAAAGGCCTCAACCTCGGAACGGTCGGTGACGTCAAGTTTTCGCAGGCGCACCGTCCCGCCCTTGGCTTCGATTTCGCCGGCAAGCGCCTGCAGCCGCTCGGTGCGGCGCGCGCCGATCAGGATATGGGCGCCTGCGGCAGCCAGCACCCTTGCCGCAGCCTCTCCGATGCCGCTGCTGGCCCCGGTGATGGCAACGACTTTTCCTTCGATCTTCGACATTTCAAGCTCCATTTTTCGATTGGTGTTTTCTGGGCGATCAGCTGGGGAAATCGGCGCTGAGCGTCGTCTCCGCCCAGGCGTCGAAATTTGTCCGCAGCGCATCGAGCCGTTCGCGGGCGATCTTCAGGGCGGGTGCGCCAAGCAACAGCCGCAGCGGCGGCTCGTCCGCCTCGAATGCCGATATGATCGCGGCTGCGGCGCGCACCGGATCGCCCGGCTGCTTGCCGGAGACCGAACGAGTGGCCTGGCGCCGCTTGCCCGATGTCTCGGCATAGTCGTCGATCACGGTTCTGGATTCGACCATCGATCGTCCGGCCCAATCCGTGCGGAAGGCGCCGGGCTCGAGGATCGTCACATCGATGCCGAGCGGCTTGACCTCATGGAAAAGCGACTCCGACAGGGCTTCGACCGCGAACTTGGTGGCATGGTAGTAGCCGGTCGCGGCGAAGGCGACGAGCCCGCCGAGCGAAGAGACATTGAAGATATGCCCCCGACGGCGCGAGCGCATGCCCGGCAGGACATGTTTGGTGACGGCGATCAAGCCGAAGACATTGGTCTCGAACTGGGCGCGTATTTCAGTCTCCTCGCCTTCTTCGATCGCCGAGAGGTAGCCATAACCGGCATTGTTGACGAGCACGTCGATCGCGCCGAAATGCGCTTCGGCGTCCTGAACCGCGCGGGCGACGGAGCGGGCATCCGTGACATCGAGCGAGACAGCAAGGGCGCGGTCGCCGTGTTCTGCCGTGAGATCTTTCAAGGCTTCGGGTCTGCGCGCGGTCATGGCGGCGCGCCAGCCTCGGGCGAGAACCGCTTCAGCAAGCGCCCGCCCGAGACCGGACGAAGCGCCTGTTATGAACCAGATGGGTGTGGTGGAAGACATGATCGTCATCCTTTCCGGCCGGAAACGGCCTTATCCCGAGTGATCGGTTATTTGCGGCGAAACACCATGCCGCCATGATGGAGAGTGTTGCCGTCGACAAAATCGCCGTCGGCAGTGAAGCCGGTGTCGTCCCAATATTCGATGTGGCTTCCGGTGACTTCGTAGCGGCCGCGATAGGCGCTTTCCCGGTTGCCGCGGGCTTCGTCGTAACGGCCGTTGGCCAGAAGTTCGTGGCGCACACGACCGTCATCCGTGACCCACATGCCGACATAGGGATGGTGCTGCATCATGTTCTCGCTTGTTTGTTGACACACGGATTGCCGGTCGTTGAGGGCATCCGCGGCTGACGAGCCGATCGCCGTGCCGGCCAGGGTGGTTGCGGCGAAAATATGCAGAACAGGTCTCGCTGAAATGTTTCGCATCGGTCTTCCCTTCGACAGAGGCCTGTCCATGAACACTGCCTTGCTTGGCCTCGAGAGGAAGATAGTCTCCCTGATCGACGTGATTAAGTTGCCAATTCGGGATGCCATGGTTAGAAATGCTAACCAATGGTCGATGATCTCGAAGGCATTTCGGTCTTTCTTGCGGTGGCGGAGGCGCGCAACTTTCGTCTTGCCGGCGAGCGGCTGGGCGTCACCCGCTCCGCCGTCAGCCAGGCTTTACAGCGCCTGGAAGATCGCCTCGGCGTTGCGCTCGTCCAGCGCACGACGCGCAGCGTCAGCCTGACCGAGGCCGGCGAGGTGTTCTTCGAGGCGGTTCGCCCGTCGGTGCGGCAGGTCAGGGATGCGATGCAGACGGTGCGGGAAATGCAGGCGCGCCCGAGCGGTCTGCTCAGGATCACCGTCTCGTCGATTGCCGAGAGTTTTCTGTCCGGCACCCTGCTGGCCGGCTTCATGCAGGCTTGCCCCGAGATCAAACTCGATATCACCATCACCGATGACGAATTCGATATCGTCGAGGCCGGCTTCGACGCGGGCGTCCGGCTCGGTGAGGTGATCGAGCAGGACATGATCGCAATCTCGGTCTCCGAGCGGCAGAGGCAATATGCTGTGGCATCCCCCGCCTACCTCGAGCGCCGCGGTCGTCCCCGCCATCCCGGCGAACTGCAGGGTCATGCCTGCATCGGCTGGCGCCCGCGCCCGGATACGGCGCCCTATCGCTGGGAATTCACCGAAAATGACCGCGATTTCGACGTCGCCGTCGATCCCGCGGTCACGACCAACGACATGGGCATGATGATCCGCATGGCCTGCGCCGGTGCCGGGATCACCTTCGGCATGGTGGAAACCTTTCAGCCCTATGTCGAACGGGGCGAACTCGTGCCGCTGCTCGAAGATTTCTGCCCGCCCTTTCCGGGCTTCTATCTCTATTATCCCAGGCGCCAGCGGCAGCCGCTGAAGCTGCGGGCGCTGGTCGATCACATCAGGACGTCCGCCAGGCGCTAGTCGCCTGCTGCTGAACGCAGTCATTGGCGTGAATTGTCCGCTCTTTGTCCGCGGCGTGCATTTCGCGCCACTATCAAATCGCGGAATATGACGTCATGATCAATCTCGAAGGAGTAAAAAATGTCCGATCATGATACCGTTCTTCTCGTCATCGACGCCCAGGAATCCTTCAGGCATCGCGATTATTGGGATGAAGAGCTCGCCTCCGCCTATATCGATCGCCAGCAGGCTTTGATCGACGGCGCAGAAGCCCGCGGCATAACCGTCATTCAGATCTTTCATGTCGATGGAAGCGGGCCGTTCTCGGAAAGCTCCGGGCTCGTCAGAACGCTTGGCCCCCTCCGGATCGCCCCGAAGGCGACCTTCAGGAAGAGCCGCCATAGTGCTCTCGTCGGTTCGGGCCTCGACGTATGGCTGACCGAGAATGGCGTCCGCCGCCTCCTCGTCTCCGGCATCCGCACCGAACAGTGCTGCGAGACCACGACGCGTCACGCCTCGGATCTCGGCTATCAGGTCGATTATGTCGGCGAAGCGACCCTGACATTCCCGATGACCGACGCCGCCGGACGCAGCTGGAGCGCCAGGGAAATCCGGGACCGGACCGAACTTGTCCTCTCCGGTCGTTTCGCGCGGATCGCGACCGTCGAACAGGCGCTGGCAGGCCGTGGGGAGTTGCTCGCCGCATGACCGACCCTGCGCAGCCCGTCGATATCCCGGTTTTCGTCGTCGTGCCGCCGCGCGTCCTTTTGCTCGACGTGGCCGGCCCGATCGAGGTGCTGCGCAAGGCGAACCTCGAACAGTGCACGGTGCGCTTTACCGTCACCTATATCGGTCCGTCGGCGACGGTCGGCAGCTCGATCGGTCTTGCCGTTACCGGCGTCGCTCCGTTGCCGGAGCGATTGCCGGATGGCGCGCTCGTCGTCATTGCCGGCAGCGCCGACGCCCCGATGGAAAACGGCCTCGAGCATGGCGAACGGGGATGCGCCGATGAGGCTGCCATCGTCGCATGGCTGAGACGCGCCATTCGTCCGGGAATTCGCCTGGCCTCGATCTGTTCGGGCGCCTTGCTCGCCGCCGAGGCGGGAATGCTCGACGATTACGACTGCACCACCCATCACGGCTGCATGGAAGATCTGATCAGGCTCGCGCCCACGGCGCGCGTCCGGGAGAACCGGCTTTATGTCGAGGACGGCGAGCGGCTGACGAGCGCCGGCATTACCGCCGGCATCGACCTCATGCTGCATATCGTCGCCGAAGCGGCTGGCCACGCATGCGCTGTCGCGGTGGCGCGATATCTCGTCGTCTACCTCAGGCGCGGCGGCTCCGACCCGCAGCTTTCGCCCTGGCTCGAAGGCCGAAACCATATCCATCCGGTCATTCATCGTGCGCAGGACGCCGTGGTGGCCGATCCGGCACAGGACTGGTCGGTCGCCGCACTTGCCCGCCTCAGCGGCGCCAGCCCGCGCAACCTTTCGCGGCTGTTCAACGAGCAGACGGGCATGAGCGTTACGGATTTCGTCAATCGTATGCGCGTGGCGCTCGCCCGCGAGATGCTCGCCGGTTCGCGACTGGACATGGAGGCCGTCGCAATGCGCGCCGGCTTCGGCTCGGCGCGGCAGCTGCGTCGCGCCTGGAACCGCTTGCATGAAAGCCCGCCGAGCACGGCACGATCAAGGCTGCAGATGGGGGCGTAGGTATGTGCCGCTGAAGCTGCTTCCGGCGAACCATCGCGAACCGATCAGGCTCTCTTCCCACCGGCGTCTCCCGGCTCAAGGTTGCCCCTGCCACGGGGTTTTGCTATTTCCCGCTCCAAGGATCAGGGCGAGGAGCGCCCTTTTGCCGGAGAAGCTATGCTGGACGACGTCTTTCCCGTTCCGACCAGGGCCTTGATCCGTCAGGGTGGGCGAGCTTGCTTTTATCGTCTCGTCAATACGAGCCCCATTTTGTTCCAGGTACAATCGGGAACGAAGATCGTCATGGCGGATGACAGGCCTTTGCGCCTGGAGGCCGGCGCATACGGCTTGCTGCCCGACTATCAGCCATTGACGATGGAGAACATTCCGAAGGCGCCGCGAAACTATCAGACCGTAGCACTTCCTGTTCCGAGACAGTTGTTCGAGGATGCCTATGCGAGGATGGGATCGATCGCCGTTCCCTCGCGGCCGCTTCCGGCAAGCGCCTCGAGCCTGCCGGAAGAAGCCGCCGTATTGTTTGACTATTGCTGTCAGCCCGGCAACCTCGCGAGGCTTCCCGGCGCCATTGCCAAGGCCAGGCTGATGGAACTCGTCACCTGGTTTGCGCTCTGCGGCGCGGTGCTGGGTGAAGGCCAGAGTCCTCGGCTTGAGGATCGGCTGAGGCAGATGATCGAAAGCGATCCGGCCTTTGATTGGACATTGGCGCACGCGGCGCGTTCCTTCAACATGAGCGAGGCAACGCTGAGGCGCCGGCTGGCCGCCGAGAAGACCGGCTTCAGCGAGATCCTGAGCGATACGAGAATGAACAGGGCGCTGGGGCTCATTCACACGACGACGCTGCCGATGGCGCAGGTCGCGCTGGAGGTCGGCTACGATTCACCTTCTCAATTTTCGGCGCGGTTCAAAGAGCGGTTCGGCGTCAGCCCGCGCCACGTGCGCAGTGGCTCCGAGCACTTTGAACGGATCGGGGCAGAAGTTGAGCGTAGCGGGGCAGATGCACTGCCTCGCTGACGGTAGTTTTGCGGCGTCATCAACCGCAGGAAAACAGCATGCGTCTCATAACAGCAGTCCTTCTCGCCGCGTCCGTCTTTGGCGCAACGGCCGCCCAGGCGGAAATGAAACTCACCTCGAAAGATCTGACTTCAGGCAAGTCCATGGCCGATGCGCAGGTCTTCAACAGCTTCGGCTGCGCCGGCGGTAATATCTCGCCGGAACTGGTCTGGTCGGGTGCACCCGAGGGAACCAAGAGCTTCGCCGTGATGGCTTACGATCCCGATGCTCCGACCGGCTCGGGTTGGTGGCACTGGTCTGTCTTCAACATTCCCGCAAATACCTCGAAAATCGCCACCGGCGCCAGCGGCGAGAAAAAGCTTCCGGCGGGGGCCGTGGAAGGCCATACCGACTTCGCTACATCGGGATATGGCGGCGCATGCCCGCCGGCCGGCGATGCACCGCACCACTACCAGTTCACCGTCTACGCGCTTTCGGTCGACAAGCTGCCGCTTCCCGATACCGCGCCAGGGGCCATGGTCGGTTTCTATGTCAGGGCAAATACGCTCGCCAAGGCCTCCATCGAGGTCACCTACGGCCGCTGAAGCCGGCTGACCTCCGGCGACCGGTTCAGGCCGGCCGATAGATCTGCGCCACCGCGCCACCTGGAAAGGCTTTCGAGCTCATCAGCTTGAGAGGCTTTGGCGCGGTGAGTTCTAGGAATAACGGCAGGCCTTTGCCGAGCGCCACGGGGATCACAAGCAGGGCGAACTGATCGACCAGTCCCTCGGCGATCAGACTGCGGGCAAAGCTCACGCCGCCATGGGCGATGATCGGTTTGCCCTCCTCAGCTTTCAACGTTGCGATCTCCTCCGCAAGGTCTCCGCCCGCCACATAGGCCTCCGCCCAGCTTTCCGCGCCGGGCTGCAGCCCTGGAGACTGTCCGGTCCCCGCCTTGGCGCTGATGTCATCGAGCGCCGCCGCCACCTTGCCGAGGATCGCCGGCCCCTGTCGTGAGAACACGGCCTTGGGGATCTGGTTCATCGGCGGCGCGAAGGCCAGGGTGGAGGTCGGCCAGAAGGGGGCCATGGAAAGGAAGCTGCGGCTGCCCATAATGTGCAGGCCGGCCTTCCCTATATATTCCACGCTCCAATCCTTCGCCTCCTGATCGGCGCCGAACATCCATGTGTTCCGGCCCTCCAGATCACTGACGAAACCATCGACCGATATGGACATTTTCAGGATCAGGTCTCTCATGGCGTTCTCCTCGGTGGGCTTTGGCCCAAGGACGAACCGGACCGGGAGGATCCGACATCACGCGATCATTTTAAGTGTGAGGGCCGCGCCTATCGCGACGCAAAGCGCTGCTTTGCTGAGTCCGTGACCGGCGTGAACAGCGCGACAAGCGTGCCTTCCGGATCGCGGAACTGCACCGACCGATTGCCCCACGGCATCAGTTTAGGCTCATGGACAAGTTGGACCCTATCCTTCAGCCGGGCATATTCTGCGTCGACGTCATCCACCATGAACTCGATGATCGCCGTTCGGTTGGCGCCGGCTTCGGCGCTGCCTTCTTTGAACAGCGCTACGGTTTCCATGCTGCCAATGGCGAGTGCCGCCGATGGGGTGACGATCTCGGCGAAAACCGGCGCCAACCACTCGGCCGTCTGCCCTGTGACCATTTCGTAGAAGCCGACCACAGTCTTGATATCACCGGCAATCAGCCGGGTTGAGGCAAATTTCATGACTTTTCCTTTCCAAAAGACCAATGTGCGCGCGGTATCGCCCAGGCCTTGTCGCACAGGCCTGTTGCCAGCATTATGGCAACAGGAGTCAACAGCCATGCGCAAAGCCGATCGTCTGTTTCAGATCATTCAGATCCTGCGCCGTACGACCCGGCCGGTGACTGCCGCGGCAATGGCCGAGGAGATCGAAGTGTCCAGGCGCTCGGTATACCGCGATATCGCCGACCTGATCGGCCAAGGGGTCCCTATCGTCGGAGAGGCCGGCTTCGGTTATTTGCTCGACCCTGCCTATGACATGCCGCCTCTGATGCTGACGCCCGACGAGATCGAGGCGATCGTGCTGGGTGCGCAATGGGTCGCAGGACGCGGCGATAAGGCATTATCCGCAGCGGCACAGGACGTCGTGAGCAAGATCGCAGCCGTTATCCCCGAAAGGCTGCGTCCCTATATCGTCGAGCCAAGCGTTGGAGCAAAGCCTGGCAGGATCACTCCGACAGACACGGTCGACACGAACGAACTGCGCCATGCGATCCGTGAAGATCGGAAGCTTCGCCTGCTTTATCGATCCGATACTTGTGAGGAGACCGAGCGGGTCGTGTGGCCGGTCATCCTCGGCTATGGTGAAGCAACGCGCCTTATTGTCGCGTGGTGCGAATTAAGGCAGGACTTCCGTCATTTCCGAACCGATCGCATGATCAAGATCGAAGTGCTGGAGGCGAGCAACGGCTTAAGGAAAGGCGACCTGCGCCGCCGCTGGGAGCGATGGCGCGAAGAGCGGCGCTCTCACTCCGACCATTGACGCCTTGAGGGTGTTGGGCAGATAGCGTACGCCATTAAGACATATAATCTTGAAAAATCGGGTGTGATCGCGTACATCTTCAACATGTACGACTTGCGAGGAAGACGAAGATGCCCCAAGCTGCCGTAGATGACAACAAGCGTATGAATCTGCGGGTCTCCCCGGAAACGAAGGCCAAGCTCGTGCGCGCCGCTGCGCTGCGCAACACCGACTTGACCAACTTCGTGACCCAGACCGCCTTGCGCGAAGCCGAAGCCGTGATCGAGGCGGCCGAGGTCGTTCGCCTGAAGGCGCGCGATCATGCGCGCGTGCTGGAACTGCTGGAAAATCCGCCCAAGCCCAACGCGAAGCTGCGGGCGGCGATCGCGGCGTTGCCCGATACTCTATGACGCTGCCCGCCTGGAGAGAGGAAGCCATCGCGAAATCGCATGATCGCCAGTCCTTCGACTGCGGCGATCTGGCGATGAACGACTTTTTCCGACGCTACGCGCGTCAAAGCCACGAACAGAACGCCTCAAAGACCTTCTGCGCGATCGACGCCTCTACGCCCAATCGTGTGCTGGGGTTCTACACTGTCGCCCCCTCCTCCGTGGCACATGAAGGTGTGCCGGCGTCGATGACGAAGGGGCTGGCCCAGCACGAAGTTCCTGGGTTCAAGCTGGCTCGGATCGCAACCGATATCTCTGTAGCGGGCCATGGTTTGGGTGGACAGCTCCTCGCGGCCGCGGCGCTTCGCTGCCTGCGGATCGCGTCCGAAGCAGGCGGCGTTCTGCTGATTATCGACGCGAAGGGCGAGCGCGCGGCCCAATGGTATGTCAGCTATGGGGCCGAGCCGCTGGAGAACCAGCCGCTTACGCTTGTCATGCCGCTCGCCACCTTCGCCGCTGATCTCAAGGGCAAGGGTCTTCTCTGAGGGTCGTTCAGGCCTTGTGGAGCAGAGCCACAAGTTCGGCGGCCAGCCATCGACCGTCTATCCCGAGCCTTGCCCCGCGATAGACGGCAGATGATTTATTGTTCTTTCAGTGCGTTATTAGTTTTTGGCGCGATATCGGCGGCGTTCGGATAGGCCAAAATCACTCCCACTCGATCGTGCCGGGCGGCTTCGAGGTGACGTCGTAGACTACGCGGTTGATGCCGCGCACCTCGTTGATGATGCGGGTGGCGGCGCGGCCGAGGAATTCCATGTCGTAGTGGTAGAAATCCGCGGTCATGCCGTCGACGGAGGTGACGGCGCGCAGTGCGCAGACGAATTCATAGGTGCGTCCGTCGCCCATGACGCCGACGGTCTGGACGGGGAGCAGCACGGCGAAGGCTTGCCAGATGGCGTCGTAGAGGCCGGCCTTGCGGATTTCGTCGAGATAGATCGCATCGGCTTCGCGCAGGATTTCCAGCTTTTCGCGGCTGATGCCGCCGGGGCAGCGGATCGCAAGGCCGGGGCCCGGGAAGGGGTGGCGGCCGATGAAGCTGTCGGGCAGGCCGAGTTCGCGGCCGAGTGCGCGCACCTCGTCCTTGAAGAGTTCGCGCAGCGGCTCGACGAGCTGCATCTTCATGCGCTCCGGCAGGCCGCCGACATTGTGGTGCGACTTGATCGTCACCGACGGGCCGCCGGTGAAGGAAACGCTCTCGATCACGTCGGGATAGAGCGTGCCCTGGCCGAGGAAATCGGCGCCGCCGAGTTTCTTTGCCTCTTCCTCGAAGGTTTCGATGAACAGCCGGCCAATGATCTTGCGCTTGGTTTCCGGATCGCTGACGCCTTCGAGCTCGCCGATGAAACGGTCGGAAGCGTCGACATGCAGCAGATGCAGATTGTAATGCTCGCGGAACATGGCGACGACGTTGGCCGCTTCGTCCTTGCGCATCAGGCCGTGGTCGACGAGGATGCAGGTCAGCTGATCGCCGACCGCCTCGTGGATCAGCAGCGCGGCGACCGAACTGTCGACGCCGCCCGAAAGCGCGCAGATGACGCGCTTGTCGCCCACCTGCTTGCGGATCTCGTCGACCGCCTTCTGGCGATAGGCCGACATCGACCAGTCGCCCTTGATGCCGGCAATGTTGTGAATGAAGTTGCCGATCAGCTTGGCGCCGTCGGGCGTGTGCACGACCTCGGGGTGGAACTGCACGCCGTAATATTTGCGCTTCTCGTCGGCGATGAAGGCATAGGGCGCGTTGGAGGAGGTGGCGACCACCTCGAAACCGTCAGGCAGCGCGGTGACGCGGTCGCCATGGCTCATCCACACCTGATGACGCGAGCCGGAGGACCAGAGGCCCTCGAACAGCTGACAGTCCTTGTCGACCTCCAGGAAGGCGCGGCCGAATTCGCGGTGATGGCCGCTTTCGACCTTGCCGCCGAGCTGCATGCACATCGTCTGCTGGCCATAGCAGATGCCGAAGACCGGCAGGCCGCTGTCGAAGATGATCTGCGGCGCTCGCGGCGATCCCTCGTCGACCGTCGAGGCCGGGCTGCCGGAGAGGATCACGGCCTTCGGCTGGAGGCGCCTGAAGCCCTCTTCGGCTGATTGGAAGGGGACGATTTCGCAATAGACGCCGGCCTCACGCACGCGTCGTGCGATGAGCTGGGTCACCTGGCTGCCGAAATCGACGATGAGAACGGAGTCGGGATGTGCTGTCTGGGTCATGGCGAGGCTTTAATGAAAAGCGCTTCGCCTTGCAATCCGGGAAATCGGCGGCGTCGGGTTTTTATTGTTCCGATTGTCCCCCGCGCGTCTGACGCGCGGCGCTTTCGCGGGTTCAGAACCAGAAAACCCCGTCCTCCAGCGCCGTGAACAGGCTGTCGACGCCGTAGGAGAGCTTGCGGTCGACGATGTGCAGATATTCGGTCCAGCCGGAAATATGCTGCAGTTCGACGGCGCCGTCGGAAATGCCGCGCAAGCCGATCAGCGGCAGCTTGTAGCCCTGGCAGGCGCGCAGCACCGCAAAGGTCTCCATGTCGACCATGTCTGCGTCGATGGCGCTATAGGCCGCACCCGAGATGACGTTGCCGCCGGTGGAAAGGCTTGCTTCCGGGATGCCCGGAATGCGCAGCGGCAGCTCGAGTACCGCCGGCAGGTCGAGAAAGGGCGTCCGGCCCTTCTCGAAACCGAGCGGCGAGGCGTCCATGTCGCGGTAGGAAACCGAGGTTACCTGATAGATTTCGGTCTGCTCGAGTTTCGCCGAGCCGGCCGAGCCGAGGGAAACCACGAGATCCGGCAGGTCGTCGGCGGCATCCAGCCGCGCCAGCGTCTTGGTCAGCGCCACCGCCGCCTCGACCGGGCCGACGCCGGTCATCAAGGGTTCGATGCGCGACCGCAGGAAGGGGCCGTATTCGGCCTCCGCCGCCATGACGAACAGCATGGATTTGCCCGCGACCGACTTCAACTCGAACTTCATCCCGTAATTCCTTCTCTACCGCGGATCACCATCATCGTCCCGGTCATGGAGGCGATGAGTTTCGCCGGCCCGTCGCTGATCGCGTAGCCTCGTCCGTCGGCAACGATAATGGTGGAGCCGGGTTTGGTGATTTCCCCGCGAAACAGGAAACGATCGCCACGCCCCGGCGACATCAGATTGACCTTGAACTCGATCGTCAGGATCGAAGCTTCCGGGTCGATGACGCTGTAGGCGGCAAAGCCGCAGGCTGAATCGAGCGCTGCGGAAATGATGCCTGCATGCAGGATGCCGTGCTGCTGTGTCAGTTTAACGTCGAAGGGAAGCTCGATTTCGACGACGCCGTGCTCGACGCGCGTCAGCTCCGCGCCGATCGTCTCCATCGCCGCCTGGCGCGCAAAATTGCGGCGGATTCGCGCGCGGAAATCGCCCCTGTCAGTCTCGCTCATGTCTGCCCCTCTTGCAGCCGGGAAAGTGGCATGGCGGGCCGGATTCGACAAGCTGCACGTTGCTGAAATCGGTCTCAGCGCCGATGGAAAGCTGCGGCCGTGTCGCCGGGGCAACCTTTCGCCTTTCCGTCGCCCTCCAAGCCGGTGATGCAAGCCGGTGCGAACACGATTGCAGCTTCGCGCCCGGCGCGTATTCTCCGCGTCATGTCACGAAGGGTGGAGCGCCGACGCATGACGACGATATCGCAATCGGTCCGCAATTTCGAGACCTGGCTGGCCGGCGAACTCGGAGCCGATCTTGTCACGGACGATCTGCGCGAGAAGCACGATAAGATGCGAAGCGGCGGCTTCGTCTTCCTGCGCGCCACCTATTGGCGCTGGTGCGAGACCATCCTCGATATCTGCCCGGAACTTGTCCGCGCGCCCGAGGTGCTGGCGATCGGCGATACGCATCTGGAGAATTTCGGCACCTGGCGGGATCCCGAAGGCAGGCTCGTCTGGGGCGTCAATGATTTCGACGATGCGGCGGTGATGCCCTATGCGCTGGATCTCGTTCGCCTTGCGGCAAGCGCCATCCTGGCACGCGGCGAGGATGGTCCCTCGGTTCGGATGATCGGCGAGTTGATCCTCGCCGGCTATCGCAGAGGCCTTGAAAATCCACTGCCCGTCATTCTCGAGCGGGATCACAAATGGCTGCGCAAGGCGCTGATGCTGCCGAATTCCGAACGCCGGGAATTTTGGGAGAAATATGAGATGCTGCTTCCCGGAAGCGAGCCGCCGCCATCCGCTTATGTCAAGGTGCTCGCAGCGGCACTGCCGCCTGGCTCGGGACCCTTCGTGGCGAAGCCGCGCAGCGGCGGCACCGGCAGCCTCGGCCGCCCGCGTTTCGTCGCCTATGCGGAATGGCAGGGCGGGCCGGTGCTGCGTGAGGCCAAGGCGCTGCTGCCGTCCGCCTGGTCGCTTCGCCACAGACCACAGGACATGGCAATCCATGCGGAAGAGATCGCCAATGGGCGGGCGCGGTGTGTCGATCCGCACTACCAGGTTTCCGGCCGCATCCTCGTGCGCCGGCTCTCGCCGAACAGCTGCAAGATCGAAATCGACCGGCACCCCGAAGTCCTGCTTTCGCCGACAATGCTCGAATTGATGGGTTTCGAGATCGCCAATTGCCATTCCAACGATGCAGCTGCGACAGCAAGGATTCTCCAGGATATCAAGGCGCGGGGAAACGAATGGCTGCATGAGGCGGCCAGGGCCGCGGCCTCGAGCATCAGCGCCGAGCAGAAAGCCTATTCGCGCGCCGGCTAGATCCGCACGATATGCTGGTCCCACGCGACGTCGCTGCGGGTCGACAGGAAATCGCCGTCATAGGAGGAGACGGCAAAGCCGCTTTTTGCCGGCGCGATGCCGGCCGCGTCCGGAACGCTGGTCTCGGCCAGCACCTTGCCCGTCCTTGCGTCGAGGGTCACAGAGGCGCCGCCCTTCGGCGAGGTAATGCCGACGATGCCCTCGCTTCGATTGACGGCAATCGCGCCGACGTAATTGGCAAGCCTGCGCGTCGTTTGCTCCGGCAGGTCGATGAAGGAAAGATCCTCGCCCTTGGCGAAATGGCCGACGAGCGGCGGCAAATCCTTGCGGTGGCCTTCGTACTGGCAGGCAAACCAGATGCGGCCCTTGTCGTCGAGATCGACGTGGCGGGTGGAGAGTTCTGCCCATTCCGCCGACAGCACATGTTTTTCGACCAGAGCGCCGGTGGCGGCATCGATCAGCGCCAGCGACGGCTGCATCTCTCCGAGATTGAGCTTGGTGCGGCCGAAATCCGGATGTGTTTCGATGCCGCCATTGGCGACGATCAGAAGACGTCCGTCGTCGGAGACCGTCATGTCGTGCGGGCCGATGCCGTAGGTCTCGAATTCGCCGATACGGGTGAAGCGGTCGGTGGCGTCGTAGAGGCCGATCATGCCGCGATTGCCGTCGAAATCGTTCTCGCTGGCGTAGAGCAAACGACCATCGGGAGAGAAGGCGCCGTGGCCGTAGAAATGCCGGTCTTCCCGCGAGCTGATGACGATCGGTTCGCCCTTATTGCGGGGATCGAAAATCATCGCATAGGTGCCCGGCCGGCGGGCGAAGGCGACGGTCCTGCCGGTGACGGCGCTGAAGGCCATGCCGTGGGCCCGGGCGGGAAGCGCCACCTGGTCGATGATCTCGCCGCGCTCGGTCACGGTCGCAACCGCAAAGGAACCGTTCGCGGCACGAATGCCCGAGGCATAGACCGCATCGGCGCGTTCGAGCGCCATCAGCGACCGTGGCGTCAAGCCCGCAAGGAAGCCGATCCCTGCCGCCTTGACGAAGTTGCGTCGGTTGATCGCGGCGGTTCGCATCATCGCTTCAGTCCCCGTCAGAAAAGGAAAAGCCGGCCGAAAGGCCGATCGCGGCGCCATATTCGTCGCTGATCCGGGTGATCAGGTCGCGGCTCTCGGCAAGCAGCGTATCGAGCTTGGCCTTCTCCGCATCGCTGACCGCGGCGTCGATGTCGGGATTGAGTTTCGGCACGCTGTCGAGCAGCGACTTGAAGTCTTCGTCGATCGAGGCGGCGATCGCCTGTTTGTCCGGCGGCAGAAGCTCGGCCATGCCGGCCTTCTGCCAGAGCGTGCGCAGGCCGTCGATGTTGGCGGTCATCGATTTCCAGGTGTTCTTGGAACGCCAGTAGATTGCCATGCGCGGGCGCGGCGCGGTGTCCTTGCCCTTGTAGAATTGCTCCAGCCGCTGGTCGCGGACATTTTCGGCGCCGTGGACGAGAATGCCGAGCAGCGCGGTCACGGCTTCCTTATTGTCCATGAAATCGTTGCTCTGCGGACCCGGATGTTTCCAGCTCGCCTGCACGCCGTCCGGCTTTTCCCACGCGGCGACGACTTCGCCGGCCTCACGCTGGATATTGCCGGCGACGGCGGCGCCGTAAAGGCAGCGGAAGCCGCCCTTCTGCTTGATCAGATCGTCCGAGCCGTTGCCGTAAAGCACGTATTCCAGCGCCGTCAGGCCCTGCAGCGCCACACTCTTGCCGGCGATCGCATCGACCGTCGCATCTTTCGGATCGGCCTTGGCGATCAGCGCCTGCACCTGCTTCAGGCCGACGCCCTTGCGGTCGGGGTAGAACAGAATGTGCTCGAAGAGATTGTCCTGGATGACCGGCCCGGTCTGGACGATTTCGATGATCGACCAGTAGCGGATCGTATCGTCGAAGGCCGACTTCGCCTTGTCGAGCGTCTGCTGGGTGCCGCCGTCGCAAAGATCCTTCATCGCCGTCGTCAGCCGGGCCGCCGATTGCTGCATGTTGCGATAGCCGGGGCGGATCACCTCGTCGACGGCGCGCTGCATGACGGCGGGAACGGCATCCTCGTTCATCCCTGCCGGAGGGGCTGCGGTCTGGGCGGCCGCCGACGTGGCGAGGCCGATCAGAGTGAGGCAGAGCAGGGGGTGCCAAAGGCGCATCAAAGTGACTCCAGGAATGTAATCAGGGCCTTCCTGTCGTCTTTCGACAGGGAGGAGAAAGCGTTGCGGGCCTTGTCTGCTTCGCCGCCGTGCCAGAGGATCGCCTCGGTGAGATCCCGCGCACGGCCGTCATGCAGGAAAAAGCTGTGTCCGCTGACAGTCCGGGTCAGTCCTATACCCCATAGCGGTGGCGTGCGCCATTCACGTCCGCTTGCAAGACCGACCTGCTGCCCGTCGGCAAGCCCGTCGCCCATATCGTGCAGAAGGAAGTCGGAATAGGGCCAGATCAGCTGGAAGGACTGCGCCTTGTCGGGTGAATCCCGGCGGGTGACGAATTTCGGCACATGGCAGGAAATGCAGCCGGTTTCGTAGAAAATCCGTTTGCCCTTCAGCGTCTCGGGGAAGCTCGCCTTGCGGCGCGCCGGAACGGCAAGATTTTCGGAATAGAAGGTCACGAGGTCGAGAATGGGGCCTGGCGCTTCTTCCGCGCCCAGCCGTTTCTGCACGCCGGTCGGCATATCGAGGCATTTCTCCTCCGCCTTGGTGCAGTCGCCATGCGCGTCCGGGTGGTCGGGTGTCGAGATACCGATATCGTTGGCGAAGGCGTCGGCATTCTGGTCGCGCACCGTGGCGTTCTGCGCCTTCCAGCCGAAGCGGCCGAGCGCGATCTCGCCGCTGCGGTGATCACGGACGATCGCCGCCTTGCCGGAGATGCCGTCGCCATCGGCATCCTCAGGGTCGGCATGGGCAAGGATATCGGCCGCGGGAATGGCCTCGATCAGCCCGAGCCCGATCATCGCGGGGGCGACACGCGCCGAGATCGTCGTTGCCGCATCGAGCGGTCCATAGGCCAGGTTGGTCGCCGCATAATGCGGGCGGCGTAGAGACACGGTTTCGCCGTCACCAAGCGTCACCGTCTCCTCGTCATAGCGGATCGTCATCCGGCCTTCGGCGGCAAGGCCGGGAACGGCAAGATCCTGCAGCTGATGGCCATAGACCGGATCGGGGAAATTGAGGATATCCGCGCCCGCGATCGCCTTTTCTTCCTCCGGGGTTGCGGCCGCGCGGGAAAGCCGCAGGAACATCGAGACGGCGCTTGGACCCCCTTCCGGCGGTTTGCCGCGGCCGTCATTGACGTGACAGCTCATGCAGGAGCGGGCGTTGAAGAGAGGGCCGAGCCCATCGGAGGCCTGCGTCGAGGAGGGCGAGGAAACCCAGAGCTTGCGGAAAAGCGCATTGCCGAGCTTGAAATTCTGCTCTTCCTCGAAGGGAATGTTGGCCGAAATATGCGAGAAACTGTCTTCGGTAACCGGATCGATCGAGGTCGCGCCGCCCGCCTGCATCGCCTCATATTGTTCGGCCTTGGAAAAATCCCTGGTCGGCCGGGTGACGTCGGCGACGCGTTTCAGATCGGCTTCGGAAAGGTCGGTGCGCTTCGCCGGCAGATCGAAGCCGGCGGCGAGAGCTGCGGGAAAACCGGCAAGCGTGGCGCAGAACATTGCGCGGGCGATCAGTCGGCGGGCCGGGGCATGCGACATTTCAGGGTCCGGGCCGCCTCGTCATCGAAGCGGCCCGCCTTTTTGCTTATTTGAAGACGGCGTTAGGATTATCCAAGCTGTCGGAACCTTCAAGCTGAACCGTGCCGAGATCGAGTGCGGCAATAACGCGCTGTACCGATTTCGTCTGGTCGATCAGTCCGTCGATGGCGGCCTGGACGACGGCATTGCCTTCCTTGTTGCCTTCACCGATCATCTGGTCGTACTTCTCGACCGTCTCGCCGCGCTTTGCCATGGCATTCATCGCGTCGAGCGTCTTGTTGAGCTTGCCTTCCATCTCGGCATCGAGCGCCTTGTCCTTGGCGGCCACCAGATCATGCAGCGACGGGCCGCTGAGCTTGGTGCCGTCGACGCGGGTATAGTTGCCGGTATAGGCGGCGGCGATGCCGATCGCGTCGTTCAGATGCGAATTGTAGGTATTGTCGGAGAAGCAATCATGCTCTTCCTCGGGATCGTGCAGCAGCAGGCCGAGCTTCATGCGCTCGCCGGCAAGCTCGCCGTAGGAAAGCGATCCCATGCCCGTCAGGATCGCGACGAGGCCGGCCTTCGGGTCAGCTTCGACATTCTTCGTCGCAGCGCCGTCCGCCTTCCAGTTGTCGGTCATTTCCTGCAGGTCGGACACCAGCAGGGTGGAGGCGGATTTCAGATATTCGGCGCGGCGGTCGCAATTGCCGTGCGTGCAATTCTTCAGGTCGTAATCGGTCGCCGGGCGGTTGCCGGCGCCGGGTCCCGTGCCGTTCAGATCCTGGCCCCAGAGCAGGAATTCGATGGCGTGGTAGCCGGTGGCGACATTGGCTTCGATGCCGCCGGCCTCGGCCAGCGTGCCGGAGAGGAATTCCGGCGTCAGCTTGGAGGCGTCGACATCCTTGCCGTCGATCTTGATCGTCTTGTTGGCGATGACATTGGCCACATACAGCGAATTTTCGTCATTCTCGGTGCCATAGGAAGGATCGACATAGTCAATCAGGCCTTCATCGAGCGGCCATGCATTGACCTTGCCTTCCCAGTCGTCGACGATCGGATTGCCGAAGCGATAGACTTCCGTCTGCTGGTAGGGAACGCGCGCCTTGATCCAAGCGTCCCGGGCGGACTTCAGCGTCGCGTCATCAGGCGTCTTCAGGAAGGCGTCGATCGCGGCATCGAGCGCCTTAGCCGTCGTCAGCGAGTCTTCGTATTTGGCATGCGCCACGTCGGCATAATGTTTCACTACGGCGGCGGCATCGGTTTCGGCATGCGCGGGAAGGGCGAGCAGGGCTGCGGGGGCGATCGCCAGCACGGCTGCGCGGAATTTATTGAGTTTCATGATCCTCTCCTGTGACGGGTTCTCCCGTCTAAATCGGGCCCCGTCTCTTCGCCCAAAAGCAAACTGGTGTCAAATGCTCTAGTTTGGAATGGTTTTAAGGATGGAGGAGGGCCACAAACGCGCTCGTTTTGCAGGGCATTCGTCCGGAAAATCGGCAGCTGCCGCGCCGTTTCGCCGCGGGTCAGCCCTTCCGCTGCATGCGACAGAAGAAGAAGCCGTCCGTGTCGGTGGAAGCCGGCGTCAGCGTCACCGTCAGGCCATCGGAAGAGTGCGGCCGTGGGGCGTCTTTGCCGAAGAGGCCATCCCAGGCGGGTAGGGCGCTGACGATCTGGAAATCGGGATTGTCAGCCGTGAAGCGGCGCACCTGTTCCTCGTTCTCCTGCGGCAGCACCGAGCAGGTGACGTAGATCAACTCGCCGCCCGGCTTGACGAAGCCGCTTGCCTGCGCCAGTGCGTCCTGCTGCTGGGCGGTGCGTTCGTCGAGGTTCTTCGCCGTCAGCCGCCATTTCGTATCGGGTCGGCGGCGCCACGTGCCGGTGCCGGTGCAGGGCGCGTCGACCAGCACCTTCTCGCAGCGGCCGGCAAGCCCGGAAAGGCCCCTGGCGTCGTCATGCACCTGGACATTGCGCGTGCCCGCCCGCTTCAGCCGTTCGATGATCGGCGCCAGCCGTTTGCGGTCGGCGTCGTAAGCGTGAACCTGTCCCTTATTCTGCATGGCGGCCGCCATGGCGAGCGTCTTGCCGCCGCCGCCGGCGCAATAGTCGAGAACCTGGTCGCCCTCATGGGCGAGCACCAGGTCGGCGACGATCTGCGATCCTTCATCCTGAACTTCGAACCAGCCCTTTTGGAACGAAAGCTCGGCCGTCACGTTGGGTAGGCGCGAGGCGCCTTCGCCGGCGGCAATCCGGATGCCGTAGCGGGCGACTTTCGCCGCTTGCGCGCCGGCTCTTTCGAGCGCCTTGACGGCCTTGTCGCGGGAGGACTTCAGGATGTTGGCGCGCAGATCGAGTGTCGGCCGCGCCGCAAGTGCCTGTGCCTCGGTAAGCCAGCCGGCGCCGAAGGCCTGTTCGAAGGAGGATTGGACCCATTCGGGAATATCGCCGCGGATATGCGGCGGCGCATCGTCGAGCGAGCGGCTTTCGAAGGCCGCGAGGGCATCGGCCGAAAGCGGTGCCGGCGCGAACTTGTCGTCCGCCAGTTCGGCGGCGAGACTGTCCGGTGTGAAACCCCATTGGCGGAACATGACGGCATGGGCAATGGCCGCGGCACTGTCGTCATCCATCAGCCAGGCATGGGAAAGCCGCATGCGCAGAGCGTCATAGACGATGTTGCCGATGGCGGCGCGGTCGCCGGAGCCGGCGAAGCGGTGCGCAAGGCCCCAGTCCTTCAGCGCGTCGGCGACGGGCCGCTTGCGGGCATCGATATCCGCGAGCACAGAAATCGCCCCTTCGAGGCGGCCGCCCAGACGCATTCACAAATCTCCTAATTGCCATGACGTGCGATCGGTCCGCATGGTCACGACAGGCGTGGGCGGAGTGTTCACAAGTCTCAACCGCGTGGTAACCGCGATTGATGGCAAGAGCAAGCGCCGGTGACGGCGCAGCCAATTGCTGCGAGGCGGACCTGGCCTCAGCTGACCACCTCGGCTGTCAGCTTCAGCTGATCACCGCGGCTGTAAGCTTTAGCTGATCACCTGGTAGCAGACCTTCGCCGTGCCGGAGCTGACCATGCCGATGTTCTGTGCCGCTGCGCGCGACAGGTCGAGTACCCGGCCGCGGATGAACGGACCGCGATCGTTGATGCGAACGACGACGGTGCGGCCATTGTTGCGATTGGTAACCTTGACCTTGGTGCCGAAGGCAAGCGAACGATGAGCGGCAGTCAAAACGGCGGGATTCATACGTTCCCCGGAAGCAGTTTTGGAGTGGAGTGCGTACCATGAAGCACCGCCACAGCCATTTCCAGCAAAACTCTCCGCCGGAAGCAGGCAAGAGCAGGCTGCAATAGTTGCGGCAGCGATAATAGAACGGCTTATTTTCTTCAAAACAGAGTATCCCTCAACTATTGAACTCAACGCCCTTGCAGGCGGCGGGGCTTAAATCCGTCGAAAAATGGCGAAAAAGTGCCGCGTTCGATCACGGAATATTACAGTCCGTAATATTTGTAAGGTCATTGATAAAATATGAGAATTTGCCGCATGCGGCAGAATGTGGAAAAAACGCAATGAAATCAGCTAAAATTCAAACGATTTTTCCGAAGAAGTTTTAAACTTCTCACGCTTCACAAAAATCACGAAATATTTTTTCGAGCTTCGCCATATTTGCTGCCACATTTGCGCAAATTCAAAGGCCGTTAACCATAATATGCGGCGAGAATTGTTCTGCTAAATGCAGAAAGTAGGAATTTCCTACTCATTTCGGGTGATAGCCCGGTCGCCTCAGGCCGGCCTTGTCTAGCCGCGCCAGCGTCCGCCCTGCCACAATTGCGCAAGTGACATCGGGTAGTCGGGGAAGGAGAATTCGAAGCCGGCCGCCTTGAGTTTCGCATTCGAAACCCGTTTGTTCTCGCCGTAGAAGGAGCGCGCCATCGGCGTCAGCTCGGCGGTTTCGAAAGCCTGCTCCGGCGGGGGGGCGACGCCCATCAGCCGCGCCGCCTCGACGATCACATCCTGCGGCGGGCCGGGCCGGTCGTCGGTGATATTATAGATGCCGCCGAGGCCATGCTCCGACAGGAAGCGGGCCGCAGCACCGATATCCTCGACGCGGATACGGTTGAACACCTGGTCCTTCTTGATCAGCCGCCGCGCTGTGCCCTTGTCCAAATTGCAAAAGGCATTGCGCCCCGGCCCGTAAATGCCGGAAAGGCGCAGCACCGCCGCCGGCACGCCGCACGCCTCACCCATTGCCAGCCAGCCCGCTTCCGCTTCGAGCCGCTCCTTGGAGCGTCCGGATACGGGCACGCAGGGTGTTTCCTCATCGATCCAGGCGCCCTTGTGATCGCCATAGACGCCGACGGTGGAGAGATAACCAATCCATTCGAGGCTGGACGGCAGGCTTGCGCTGTCTTCGTCCAGCAGCCGCAGCAACGGGTCGCCCTTGCCAGGCGCGATCGACTGCACGAGATGCGTGACGCTTCTGAGAGCCCGGCGCAAGTCGTCGTCTACGGTCTCGCCGTCGAAAAGGAAGGCTTCGATGCCGTTTTGGCGGAGCGCCGCCATCTTGTCGGCCGACCGCGTGGTTCCGGAAATGCGCACGCCGTCGTTGGCGAAGGCCCTGGCGATCGCCGTGCCGGAAAAACCGCAGCCAAAAATCATCACATGCATCAGCCCACTCCCGCCAACCGCCATTCGTTCAATACGTCGTCGTCGCTCTCACCAGCCCTTTGTGCGGCAAAGGCGGAGAATTCGCCAGCCGCCATCAGCCGCGAAAGCGCCCACACCGCCATCCCCCGCACCACCGGCGAGGCATCGTCGGCGAGCATACGACATTGGCCGATGAGAGCCTTCTCGCCGGAATTGCCGGCAGCGATCAGCACATTGCGGATGAAGCGGTCGCGGCCGATCCGCTTCACCGGCGAGCCGCTGAAGAAGGCGCGGAAGGTGGGATCGTCGAGCGTCAGCAGAAAGGTAATCGACGGCTCCTGCAGATCGTCCCTCGCCTTCAGCTTCATTTCGGAGGCAGCACTTGCGAACTTGTTCCAGGGACAGGCGGCAAGACAGTCATCGCAGCCATAGATGCGATTGCCGATCAGCGGCCGTAGTTCCGGGTCGATTGGTCCCTTATGCTCGATGGTGAGATAGGAGATGCAGCGCCGCGCGTCGATCTGGTAGGGCGCCGGGAAGGCGGCCGTCGGACAGATGTCGAGGCAGGCGCGGCAGGAGCCGCAATGATCGGCCTCTTCAGCGTCGACGGCAAGATCGGCGGTGGTGAACATGCTGCCGAGAAACAGCCAGGAGCCATGCGTGCGGCTGACGAGATTGGTGTGTTTGCCCTGCCAGCCGAGGCCGGCTGCCGCCGCCAGCGGCTTTTCCATGACAGGGGCGGTATCGACGAAGACTTTGACATCGGCGCCGGCCCGCGCCGCAAACCGCGTGGCGATTTCCTTCAGCCGGCCCTTGATGATGTCGTGGTAATCGCGGTTGCGGGCATAGACTGAAATCGCCGCCTTGTCCGGCTTGGCGAGAATGCCGCGGGGATCTTCTTCCGGCGCGTAATTGAGGCCGAAGACGACGACGGACCGCACCTCGCTCCAGAGGGTGCGGGGATCGCCGCGCCGCTCACGCGTCTCCGCCATCCACTCCATCGTCCCGTGGCGCCCAGCATCGATGAACTGGCCGAGGCGCTCCTTCGCTTCAGGGATCGCATCCGGACGCGTGATGCGGCAGAGATCGAAGCCCTTGGCGGCAGATTCCGCCCGTACGAAGTTGGTCAAATTGTCGCGGCGGCGGCGCTCTTTGTCATCAGCTTCGGGCATGACGAGCCCTCGTCAGAAATCCAGATCGGCATAATGGGAAACCGGCGTCAGGCCGCGCACCCGCTCGGTCAGCATCGGCCGGAAGGAGGGGCGCGATTTCAGCCGCTGGTACCAGTCCTTGACGACGGGCGCATCCGCCCAGTCGATCTCGCCGAGATAATCGAGGATCGAAATCGAGGCCGCGGCGGCAAGATCGGCATAGCTCATTCGCTCGCCGGCCAGCCATTGGCGCGAGCCGGCAAGCCAGGTGAGATAGCGCATATGCTGGCGGATATTCGCGCGGGCCGTGCGCAAAATCTTCGAATCCGGCGCTCCGCCGCCCTGATCTGATGTCATCTGCAACTTGTAGACACGCTCGCGGGCGAGCGGCTTGGTCACGTCGTTTTCCATCTTCTGCATGAACCACTCGCTCAGCCGGCGGATTTCCGCCCGCTGGAAAGGGTCCTCGGCAAGCAGCCGCCGGTCGCGCTTCAACACGCCGTGCGTCTCATCAAGATATTCGGAAATGACGGTGGCGCCGCAGAGCGCCCGCATGCTGTCGTCGACATAAACAGGCAGCGTGCCCGCCGGGTTGAGCGCCAGGAAATCCCGGCGCTTCTCCCATGTTTGCTCCTCGATCAGATCCGCCTGATAGCCATATTCGGCCAGGATCAGCCGGACGAAGCGAGATGCGGATGACATGGGATGATGATAAAGCGTGGGCATCGATACTCGAGCTTTGTGATTGCTGTTACAGGACTGTGTGGCAGCTCAGTTATAGCGCCCTAGTCATGACTCATTGGTTGAAGCTATAGGAGCTTGGCCCCGCCAATACAAGCGAATCGGATTTCACACCCTCTGACGAGGAACAAAACACGCTTCTTGCGTATGAGGACGCAGCCGCGGCTGATCGGCTCAAGCGCGGCCGACCTTTAAACCGGAGACAATTAATGGACTATATCAATGCTGCACTTCTCGGTGTCATCGAGGGGATTACCGAGTTTCTGCCGATCTCGAGCACCGGCCACCTGATCATTGCAGAGCAATGGCTTGGCCACCGGTCGGACATGTTCAACATCGTCATCCAGGCCGGCGCCATCCTCGCCGTCACCATCATCTATTGGCGCCGCCTGCTGGATCTGGTGCTTGGCTGGCGAGAGCCTGCGAATCGCGATTATGCCGCCAAGCTGATCGTCGCCTTTCTCATCACCGCCGTCCTCGGACTTGTCGTCAAGAAGGTATTGCACTTTGAACTTCCGGAGACGGCGACGCCGATCGCCTGGGCGCTGATCATCGGCGGTTTCTGGATGATCTTTGCCGAATGGGCCGCGGCGCGCAAAGCCCCCCATAAGGAGATCACCTGGCTCGTCGCCATTCTGGTCGGCATCGCCCAGATCGTTGCCGGCATCTTCCCGGGAACCTCGCGCTCCGGCGCCACGATCTTCGTCGCCATGCTGGCCGGCACCGGCAACCGCGCCGCAGCGACCGAATTCGCCTTTCTCGTCGGCATCCCCACCATGTATGCGGCGAGCGGCTATGAATTGCTGAAGACCTTCAAGGACGGCGGCGCGGCAAACGAAGACTGGACGGCACTCGGCATCGCCTTCGTCGTTTCCACGATCGTCGCTTTCATCGCCGTCAAATGGCTGCTGGCCTATATCAGAAGCAACCGCTTCACGCTGTTTGCCGTCTACCGCATCATTCTCGGCGTTCTGCTGCTCGGCATGGCCGCTACCGGCCTGATTGGCTGAGAATTCCAACGGCATTGCATTCGCGTGCAACCCGCGTGGATGCAATGCTCTGCCAGGCTTGGCGAACAAACGCCGATCCCCGGCAGCCGCCGATATTTCAGATAGGCAATATTGAGAGATTAAGCGCCCGCTGCTTTTAAAGCCGGCAAGACCAAGCGTTCATTTGGGAACATCCTGCTTCAGACGTTCCGCCCGCTGCTTGTCTTCTATGGCCGGCACCGAAGCCGGCCTTTCGTCAATGGCTGATCGAAGCCGTCGAGCAAGGATCGACGCCGTAGGCCGGCGAGCAGCCGCCCTTCACCGCTGCGACCGAGCCGGACGCAACGAAGGAGCCTGCAAGGATAACCAGCGCCGCACTCGCAAACAGAAGCGCGATTGACTTGCCCATCGAGTAATGCCTTTCACAGTGATTGCCGCACGTGATCCCAAGCGTTGAGTCCGTTGGAAGACGCGCGGGTTTGGTAGTCAGTGGAATGGCAAATAGCAATAAACGTTCCTGCTAAATTTGGCGTTAATTCCACAAAATTTCCGATGCGTCTTTTATGCAACTGCGCCTGAGATGGGCGGCACAACAACATTTCAAACTTGCGCCGGCTTTGCTTAAGCCGGCAAAGCAAAACGCCGTCCGCGGCGTGCGCGAACGGCGTCCTCCAAGGTAGTTCGAAATTGTTCAGGCGGCCTTGCCGGTGCCCGTATACTGGCCGTGCGGACGATAATGCACGAGGTAGGAGCCGAGCACCGATGCGGCCATGGTGGGCGCAATGCCGAGGCCCTTCAGCGTGCGGCCTTCCGCTTCGGCTTCCCGGGAAACGACGTTGTCATGCTTGAGCATGCGCACCTGATCCGGCGTGATCGGCGGCGTTATGAAGGGGATGAGCGAGGCGATGCTGCCGATCATCGACGCAATGCCCAAGGGCAGGGAGACCAGCGGGTTCTTGCGGCTCGTCACCTTCAGCATCATCTCGAGACATTCGCGGAAGCTCAGCACCTCGGGCCCGCCAAGCTCATAGACCTTGCCGCCGGCGACCTTGCCGTCGACGGCGCGGGCGACGGCCTCGGCGATATCCTCGACATAGACGGGCTGGAATTTCGTCTTGCCGCCGCCGATGAGCGGCAGAACCGGCGACATGCGGGCCATGTCGGCAAACTTGTTGAAGAAGCTGTCCTCCGGGCCGAAGACGATCGACGGGCGGAAGATCACCGCATCGGGCTTGACCGAGAGGATGGCGGTTTCGGCACGGCCCTTGGTGCGGCCATATCCGGACTCGGAATTGGCATTGGCGCCGATCGCCGAAATATGGGCGAGCGTGGCGCCGGCGCCGCGCGCCGCTTCAGCGACCGCGCGCGCGCCGAATTCCTGCACCGCGTCGAAAGTGTTGCGGCCGGTCTCGTGCAGAATGCCGACGCAGTTGACGACATGGTCCGCGCCGTCGACCGCACGGTCGATCGAGCTGCGATAGCGCAGGTTTGCCTGGACGAAGGAGATCTGGCCGACATTGCCGAGCGGCTGCAGGAAGCCGGCGAGATCGGGACGGCGCACGGCGACGCGGATGCGATAGCCGCGCTTGGCGAGCGCCCGAACCACGTGCCTGCCCACGAAGCCGGATCCTCCGAATACGGTGACGAGCGGCGGCAGGTTGGCAAGGGTCATGGCAGGCTCCTCGAAAGGCTTGGCGGGATGCTGTATCGGCTCCGTCTTAGCCGAATCCCGGCGCGACGGGAAGGCCTATCGCGCCGCGAGTTTTGCGGATGCGAACCGGCCTAAAGCACGATGCTTGAAGAGCGTCCTTTGTGCTTCCGAAAGGACGCACGGCGCTCTAGACGCCTTCGACGACGACCATTTCCGCATCCGCCACTTCCTGGCGGATTTTGGCGGCGATCTGGTATTCCGGCGAATTGTAGCAGTCGACGGCATGCTGCATCGAGGGGAATTCGATCACCACGTTGCGGGCGCGCGGCCTTCCCTCGAGTTCGGTGAAGGCGCCGCCGCGCGCGAGGAAATTCGCGCCGTATTTTTCGAAGGCGGGCTTGGCCGCCGCCACATAATCCTTGTAGCGCTCGGCATCGCGAACGTCGACGCGGGCGATCCAGTATCCCTTGGCCATGGTCTTCTCCCTTTTGTCTTGGTTTCGGTCAGCGGTTTGCCGGCCAGAGGGCGCCGACCATTTCGTTGAGCACGGCGCGGGCGGCATCTCTCGGATCGGGCGCCTTGACGATCGGCCGGGCAACGACGAGATGCGTCGCCCCCGCCTTCAGCGCGTCGAACGGCGTCATCACCCGCTTCTGGTCGCCATGGTCGCTGCCCGTCGGTCGAATGCCGGGGGTGACGATCGCCATGTCGGGTCCGACGATCTCGCGCACTTCGGCCGCCTCGGCTGCCGAGCAGACGATGCCGCCCATGCCGGCGGCGCGCGCCTGTCCGGCGCGGCGCAGCACCAGGCTGTGCGGATCCTGGCTGTAGCCGGCGTCCGCAAGGTCCTCGGCATCCATCGAGGTCAGCACGGTGACGCCGAGCAGGCAGAGGCCAGAGCCGGCCGCCGCCTCGACAGCCGCCTTCATCGCCTTGGGATAGGCATGCAGCGTCAGCATCGACATGCCCATCTTGGCGATGTTCTCGACGCCCGAGGCAACGGTGTTGTCGATGTCGAGCAGCTTCATGTCGAGAAAGATCTTCTTGCCGCTTGCGGCGAGATCGCGGGCGAATTCGAGGCCGCCGGCAAAGACCAGCTGATAGCCGATCTTATAGAAGAGAATGTCGTCGCCGAGCGTGGAAACCAGTTTTTCCGCCTCGCCGATCGTTGGAACATCCAGGCCGACGATCAGCCGCTCGCGTGCGTCCATTTCAAGTCACCCCCGCCAGTCTTCGATGGGTGTCCAGTCGCATGTCAGGGCCTGATCCGCAAGGCCGAAAGCATAGAGATTGCCGCCGCCGGCCGGCTGGTCGCGGTCACGGGCGATCGGCCTGCCGGCGAGATGGCATTTGAGCAGCGTGCCGACGCCGCCATGGCCGACGAAGGCGATCGGGGCTGCCGCATCATGCGTGGCAAGAACGGTCTTCACCGCCTCGACGATACGGGCTTGCGCGTCGGCGGCGCGCTCCCAGCCTTTGAAGCTTTCTTCCGGATGGGCGAAGAACCAGTTGGCCGCTTCTTCGAATTGCGGCGGCGGCAGGAAGCCGGTGGCCGAACGGTCGTTCTCGTGCATGCCGTGGACGATCTCGATCTTCGTGCCGGAGGCTTCCGCCAGAATTTCGGCCGTTTCGATCGCCTTTGTCTCGTCGCTGGAGATGATGCGCCGCAATTGCCGCGCCCAGCCACTCTCGGCCGCTTTTCGCGCACGCGCCGCGCCGACATCGGAAAGCCCCCATTTCGGCACCGGCACGTCGGCATCGATCTTGACTTGCGGATGGGTGATATAGAGTCCGAACATCAGCCGCGCCTATAGATCCAGAGCTGCGCCGGCGGAATGTTGCGCATGACGAAGTCGAAATGCTGAATATGGTAGCGGTCGGGATTGGCGGCGATCGGCGAGATCGCGCCATAGGAGATCTGCACCACCGGCCGGCCGGCCGGCAGGCGGTCGAGCAGGCTTTCGAGCAGCGAGACGCGCATCGCCATCGGAAAATTCAGCAGCGGAATGCAGGAAATGACGCAATCGAACGTCTGGTCGCCGAAGGTGCCAAGCGTGGTCTTGAGATCGAAGGCATCGCCGTTGATGAAGTGCACGCCGGGATAGGCGCGCAGCAGATGCTGGTGGAAATCCGTCGAATATTCGATCGCGACCAGATTGTCCGGCTTCACGCCGCGGCCAAGAATGGCTTTAGTGATCGCGCCGGTGCCAGGCCCGAGCTCGAGCACCGGTAGCCCGGAATGCATGTCGATGACGCTTGCCATGCGTTTGGCGGTGATCGAGGAGGTCGGCACGATCGAGCCGACCGTCTTCGGCCCCTGCATCATGCCCCGGAAGAAACGGATTTCTTCATCGAATCTCTTCCCGAGCTGTTCCTTGACCTTGACCCTTAAGCGCATTCTCCACCCATCCGCATGTTGATCGACTGTCTTAATATGCCGCTTGTCGCTGTCGGGACAAGGATTTTCGCAACGAGGATACCGGCATCAACAGCTCATGCGGCTTCCGGCGCCGAACGCGGCATGAGATCAGCAAGCCTTTGGCAAAGATGATCGGCGTCGATAGGCGCGCGCAGCTTCTTGTCGGTATTGTCGAAATAGAGATAGACGTCGCGGCCCTTGTCGGACGCTGCGAGCGGCGCCAGCACCCGCGTCGCATTTTTCGGTTCAACGCCGGTTGCCCAGGCGCGGATGCGTTCGGCCCATAGATCGAGAGCCTCGTCCTCATAGCCGCTGACATAGAGTTGTTCGGAACCATGCAGGCGGCAATAGATGAAATCGGCGGTGATATCCATCAGCAATGGCCATTCCACTGTGTCGGCTGAGACGAGAGCGACATTATGTCGCCGGAGCATTTCGATGAAGTCAGGCGAGCGGAAACTGTCGTGGCGGATTTCCAGTGCGTGGCGGATCGGCTGATCGCCGTCGCTTTGAAGCCAGGCCCGTCCCTTGACATGCCCGTCATGCCGCTTGGCGAGTGCTGTTGCCGCATCGCGGTCCTGCGGCAGCAGCGCCAGGAAATTCTCGAAAAGATCGGCATCGAAAGCCATGTTCGGCGGGAATTGCCAGAGGATCGGCCCAAGCTTGGGCCCGAGCCGCAAGAGGCCGGAAGCGAAGAAATTGGCGAGGGCCGTCTCGATCTCGCGCAGCCGCAGCATATGGGTGATGAAGCGCGGTCCCTTGACCGCGAAGACGAAATCGTCGGGCGTTTCGTCGCGCCAGCGGCCGAAGCTTTCGGAACGCTGCAGGCTGTAGAAGGTGCCGTTGATCTCGATCGACGGGAAATGCCGGGCGGCGTAGGAAAGCTCCTGCTTCTGCGGCAGGTCTTCGGGATAGAACTGCCCGCGCCAGGGCGCATAGGTCCAGCCGGATACGCCGATGCGCACCGTTCCCGCCTTTTTCATCATCGGATCCTCCGTTTTCACAGGAGGAGCAACCCTCCACTTAACAGGAGGAAAAACGGAGACGGATGGCCTTCGTTCCCGTCAGACGCGCATCGGCATCAGCACGTAAAGCGCATCGTCGCCGGCCGTGTCGCGGATCAGCGTCGGCGAACCGGCATCGGCAAGCAGGAAGATCGCTTCCTCGCCGGAAAGCTGCGCGGTGATGTCGAGCAGGTATTTGGCATTGAAGCCGATTTCCATCGCATCCGTGTCGTAGCCGACGGCGACTTCTTCCGTGGCGCTGCCGGAATCCGGATTGTTGACGGTCAGCATCAGCTGTCCCTCGGACAGCGCCAACTTCACGGCACGGCCGCGTTCGGAGGAAATTGTGGAGACGCGGTCGACGGCCTGGGCGAAGGTCGTGCAATCGACGCGCATTTCCTTGTCGTTGCCGGTGGGGATGACCCGCTGGTAATCCGGGAAGGTGCCGTCGATCAGTTTCGAGGTCATGACGATCGAGCCGATCGTCAGCCGGATCTTGGCGTCGGAGACCTCGACGGTCACCGTCACCTCCGGATTGTCGACCAGCTTCTGCAACTCGCCGACCGTCTTGCGCGGAATGATGATGCCGGGCATGCCTTCGGAGCCGGAGGGTGCATCGACATCGGCGCGCGCCAGCCGATGGCCGTCGGTGGCGACTGCCCGGAGCTTCAGCTCGCCCTTGCTCTCGATCGTGTGGAAAAAGATGCCGTTGAGATAATAGCGCGTCTCCTCGGTCGAGATCGCAAACTGCGTGCGGTCGATCAGCATCTTCAGATCGGTCGCCTTCAGCTTGAAGGAATGCGTGAAGGTGCCGGCAGTCAGATCCGGGAAATCGGATTCCGGCAGGCACTGCAGCGAGAATTTCGAGCGGCCGGACTGCACGGTCATCGAGCCGCCATCGCTGCTGGTGGCGAGCAGCACTTCCGAGCCGTCGGGAAGCTTGCGCACGATATCGTAGAGAAGGTGGGCCGGAACGGTGGTGGCGCCTGATTGTTCGACGCTTGCCGGCGTCGCCTCGGTGATTTCGAGGTCGAGGTCGGTCGCCTTCATGTCGAGGTTCTGGCCGTCGGCCTTGAGCAATACGTTGGACAGGATCGGGATCGTGTTGCGACGTTCGACCACGCGGTGCACGTGGTTCAGCGATTTCAACAGGTTTGACCGCTCAATAGTAATACGCATGGAATGCTACCGCTTTCGACCGTGACTGTCCGGGCGCATCGAGCACCCGAAGAATGCTTTCCCGGCCTGAGACCGGGGGAGTGGACGGGCAAAATGGCAGACTTCAGCATCGGATTGCAAGAGGCATGCAGGGCCGAACGCCTGCATTTGCGGTTTTCCAGAGCAATTCTCACAGAAATCCGAACCCTTGCCGAACCCTTGCCGCTCGCCCATAAAGGCGCGATGACGGCGGGACGAAAGCAAATGGCATGAATGAGGAAACGACAGAGCAGGCCGCCACCCGGCGAAGCTTCCGCCTGCACAATATGGCGGTGCCGGCGCGGCCGCTGGAGCCGGCGCTTTATCTGGTCGCCACTCCGATCGGCAATCTCGGCGATATCACACTGCGGGCGCTGGAAACGCTCGCCGGCGCCGATGTGCTCGCCTGTGAGGATACGCGCGTCACCCGCGTGCTGCTCGACCGCTACGGCATCCAGAACCGCCCCTTCGCCTATCACGAATACAATGCCGACGAGGCCGGCCCGCGATTGTTGCAGGCGCTGGAGGCCGGCCGCTCGGTGGCGCTGGTCTCCGATGCCGGCACGCCGCTGGTCTCCGATCCCGGCTATCGGCTGGCGCAGCAGGCGATTGCGGCAGGTTACCGCGTCATCCCCATTCCCGGCGCCTCGGCGCCGCTCGCAGCCCTTGTCGGCTCCGGCCTGCCGAACGATGCCTTCCTCTTCGCCGGCTTCCTGCCGGTCAAGGACAAGGCCCGCCGCGATCGTCTGGGTGAACTCGCCGCAGCCCCGGCGACGCTGATCTTCTTTGAATCGCCGCATCGCATCGGCGCCACGCTGCTTGCCGCCGCCGATGTGCTGGGCACTGCGCGGCCCGCCTCCGTCTGCCGCGAGCTGACCAAGACCTATGAGGAGTTCCGCCGCGGCACGCTTGGCGAGCTTGCCGCACACTATCAGCAGGTGGAAAACGTCAAGGGCGAGATCGTCCTCGTCGTCGGCCCGCCGGAGCCTGTGGAAACGCCCGAGGCCGATGTCGAAGCGGTGCTGGCCGATCTCTCAAAGACCATGCCGACGGCCAAGGCCGCGACCGAGGCGGCCCGCCTCACCGGCCTGCCGCGCAAGGTACTCTACCAGCGCCTGCTGGAGCTGAAGGGAGCCGATGGCCGATAACGATCGCACCGCCCTGAAAAGGAAGGCGCTGCGCCGGGGCCTGATGTCGGAATATGTCGCCGCCGTCTTTCTGATGCTGAAGGGTTATCGCATCCTGGCGCTGCGCCACCGCACCCGGCTCGGCGAGATCGACATTATTGCCCGCAAAGGCGATCTCGCCGTCTTCGTCGAGGTCAAGGCCCGCCATGGTGAGGCCGCGGCCGTCGATGCCGTCTCCGTCATCGCGCAAAAGCGCATACGGGCGGCAAGCGATCTCTGGCTCGCCCGCCAGGCGGACCAGGCCCAGCTTTCCCAACGTTACGATATTGTCGCGGTCATGCCGGGCCGGCTGCCGCGGCATTTTCCCGATGCCTTCTGACCTCTCTTTCAACTGAACACTTTCCCAATCGTTAAACTTTTAGTCCCCGCGTGAACCAGGTCCTTACGACTGTCTGCTACCTCAAATCGCGGTAGGGATAGTAATTGGGGGTTGTTTCATGGCCTGGAAGCTGATGCTTGCAAGTGCGGTCGCCATGGCTGCGCGCTCGGTGCCTTATGCCGTGGTGAAGCCGGCCGGGAAATCCTTCGTCGCGCATGCGAGCGATCTCTTGCCGCTGAAGTCGACGCCGATCAATCCAGACTGGATCGTCAGCGGCAATCCGCAGGCCCGCACCGCAGAACATTCGCGCGGTCACGACGAGGCCTCGCTGACGGCGATCTGGGATTGCACATCAGGTGAATTCCGCTGGTATTTCGGCTGGGACGAGACCGTGATGATCCTCGAAGGCGAGGTTCATATCACCGCCGAGGACGGCACCGAACGCACGCTCTCAGCCGGCGATGTCGCCTTTTTCGCTGGCGGCACCTGGGCGAGCTGGCGGGTCGACAATTACGTCCGCAAGGTTGCCTTCCTGCGCAAGCCTTTCCCCAAGCCCTTGGCGATCGCCTATCGCCTCCGCAACATGCTGCGCAATGGCGGCAATCAGGGCATCGCCGCCTGAGAATTTCCGGCGACTATGCTTTTTGTTTTTGCGCAATTCCCGGCAAGAGCGCTTCGCGCTTTGCCTGGGAAACCGCTTCACACTTTTCCTGGAATTGCTTTTAATCCGGCTGAGGCGGGGCGGTCGTTTCCCCCTCTAAAACCTCGCAGGCAAACAGGATCGGATCGTCGAGTTCGGGCGCGGTCTGCTTGTTCAGCAGAACGGCGACCGCGGCGGCGGCGACGTCCTGGATCGGCTGCTTCACCGTCGTCAGGCGCGGCGTCGTCATGCTAGCAAGCGGGATACCGTCGAAGCCGACGATGGAAAGGGCTGCAGGAACCGGAATTCCCAGATCATGCGCCGCCCGCATGCAGCCGATCGCCTGCTGGTCCGAACTGGCAAAGATCGCCGTCGGCCGCTCGTTGCGCGCCCGCGCCAGAAGATAATTTCCCGCCGAACGGCCGCTCTCATAGTCGAAAGCCGCCTCGGCAATCAGCGGCGGTCCGGCCATTGTCGCGCCGCCGTCCGCCTGCTCCCCCGCCTGTTCGATTGCGTCGAGATAACCCCTGAGGCGGTCATTGGCGGGGACGGAGTGTCCGGGTCCTGAGATGAAGCCGATGCGGCGATGGCCGAGTTTCAGAAGGTGCTCGACACCCAAGCGAACGCCATTGCGGTGATCGGCGGCAATGCCGGAATATCCGGGCATCAGACGGTCGACGACGACGATCGGCAATCCTTTCGGCAGCTTGATCGTATGGAAATCATTGCTGGGAACGAGAATGATGCCGTCGACCTTCCGGCTCGTCAGCTGCTTGATCCGATCGGCCTCCTTGGCCGCATGATCGAGCGAGGTCATGACGATGATATTATAGCCGTGATTGGCCGCCGCCTGCTCCGCCGATTGCACGAGTTCGGAGAAGAACGGATTGGTCAGATCCGGGATGACGATGCCGATCAGGCGGCTGACCTTGCTGCGCATGCTTCTTGCCGACGGGTCGGGCAGATAACCCAGGTCCTTGATGATCTCTCCGACCCGCGCCCGCAATTCCTTGGTCACCGAGGGATGATCGTTCAAGACTCGGGAAACGGTGCCGGTGGAAACACCCGCGAGCCTGGCAACGTCCCTGATTCCGACCTTTGACATGATTGAAATAGATGCCCTTCATCTTCGCCTGCGCAACACGCCCGAGGGCGCCTGATCCTGGCTTCCAGCTAATGGTCTTCAGGCCCCTAGTCAAAGGGCCGTGTCTCGGTTCCGGCGGCGGAACATCAGAGCAGCGCCAGCCCGAACACATGGAAACGGTTCATCGTGCGCATGTCAATATGCGTTAAGCGTTGCAATGCGGCTCGCTCTATGGCGCAGTTTTGGCTGCTTGACAATTTTCGGAGGCGTGTTACCCATTTGGCGTTGGAAACGGTTCATTTGCCGCGGGCAACTCAGATGGAGCTGAGCCCAGGGCCGTTCGGGAGGAAAAAATGTCCAATTTTAAGCGTGAATCCGTCTTGATCAATGCACCGCGCCGTGCGGCCTTGAAGCTCGGCCTCGCCGGCACTCTGGTGCTGGCGCTGTCCTGCAGCGTATCGCCGGCCTTTGCGGCCGAGAAGCCGAAGGTCGGCCTGATCATGAAATCCTTGTCGAATGAGTTCTTCAAGCAGATGAAGGCCGGCGCCGATAAATATGCGGCCGAGAACAAGGACAAGTTCGATTTCAAAGCCGTCGGCATGAAAGACGAGCGTGACTTCGCCTCGCAGGTCGACGCCGTCGAGAACTTCGTCACCCAGAAATACGATATCATCGTCGTCGCACCGGCCGATTCAAAGGCAATGGCAACGCCGCTGGCAAAGGCGGTCAAGGCTGGCGTCAAGGTCATCAATATCGACGTGCCGCTCGATGCCGATGCCAAGAAGAAGGCCGGTATCGATCTGGCTTTCTTCGGTCCTGACAACAAGGAAGGCGCAAAGCTTGCCGGCGATGCGCTTGCCAAGGATCTGGGTCCCGGCGCCAAGGTGGTCATCCTCGAGGGCAACCCCGAGGCCGACAATGCCAAGGAGCGCAAGGAAGGCTTCATGGACTCCGTCAAATCGGGCAAGCTCGAGCTTCTCGACAGCAAGACCGCCCATTGGGAGACCGAAGAAGCCAACACCGTCATGACGAATTTCCTGACGAAGTATAAGGATATTCAAGGCGTGATGGCGGCCAACGACTCCATGGCGCTCGGCGTCGTCAAGGCCCTCGATGCGGCCGGCCAGGCCGGCAAGATCAAGGTCGTCGGCTTCGACAACATCCCGCCGGTTCAGCCGCTGATCAAGGATGGCAAGATGCTCGCCACCGTCGAGCAGTACGGCGCGCAGATGGCCGTCATGGGCATCGACTATGGCATGCGGGAACTTGCCGGCGAAAAATTCACCGGCTGGGTCAAGACCGACGTCAAGCTCGTCACCTCTGCCGATCTGAAATAATCGGGATTTCCGACGACAGGACAAAGAGGCGCCGGCTTGCTGCCGGCGCCAACGACTACCAACCGATCGACGCGTTGATTGCTCCGGAGGAGGCTTGTTTCGAGCCTCTCCGATGCGCCTTCCGTGGAGGATCGCCTAATCGTGCATGAGGTCGACGTGTCAGACGCAGCAGATGACGACATCCTGAGGCTGGAAGGAATCGGCAAGCGCTTCCCGGGCGTCGTGGCGCTCAAGGATGTCTCGATGCGGATCGGCCGCGGCAAAGGGCACGTTCTCCTCGGCGAAAACGGTGCCGGAAAGTCGACGCTGATCAATCTGCTCGGCGGTGTCTTCAGGCCGGATGATGGCCATATCCTGTTCGACGGCAAGCCTTACCATCCGGCCTCGCCGCTTGAGGCCTTCAAGGCCGGCATCCGTGTCATTCACCAGGAATTGCATCCCCTCTCCAACCTGACGGTTGCCGAAAACCTGCTCTTCGAACATCTGCCGCGCCGATACGGCCTAGTGAACTACAAGGCGATGAACGCCAGAGCGGCCGAACTCCTCGAAGAGGTCGGCCTCGATGTCGCCCCGACGACACTGGCGAGCCGCCTCAGTGTCGCGCAGCTGCAGCTGGTCGAGATCGCCAAGGCGCTGTGTTACGAAAGCAAGCTTCTCGTTCTCGACGAACCGACGGCGACCCTGACCTCTAAGGAGGTCGATCGCCTCTTCGAAATTCTGAAGCGCTTGAAGCAGCGCGGCGTCACCACGCTCTATATCTCCCACCGTCTGGAGGAGATCTTCGACGTCGGTGACGATGTGACGGTGCTGCGCGACGGCCAGCATGTGATCACCCGGCCGCTCTCCGGACTTGAGATCCCCGAGATCGTCGAGTTGATGGTCGGACGCAAGCTTGCCGATCACGGCATTTTTAAAGGCGACAGCACGGTATCCGGCGAAGCGCTCGGTGTCTCCGGTCTGAAGGTGACGCGCAACAGCCCCGAACTGTCCTTTTCCGTCGGCAAGGGCGAAATCGTCGGCATCGCCGGCCTTGTCGGCAGCGGCCGCACCGAGGCTGTGCGCGCCCTCTTCGGCGCCGACCTCAAAGCCGCAGGTGAAATTCGCCTGAACGGCGAGCCGGTCGAGATCAATTCGCCGAAGGATGCGGTGGCCGCCGGCCTGTGCCTGGCGACCGAAGACCGCAAGATGCAGGGCCTGATGCTCGATATGAGCTGCGCCCAGAATGCCACCATCACCGATCTCGGCAAGATCTCCCGCAACGGCTTGATCAACCGGAAAGCGGAGGACGATCATTCGCAGCGCCTCGTGCGCGAACTGCGGATCAAGACACCCTCGATTCACCAGGCCGTCAGGACCTTTTCCGGAGGCAACCAGCAAAAGGTCGTCATCGCCAAATGGCTGTTTCGCGGCCCAAAGGTGCTGATCTTCGATGAGCCGACCCGCGGCATCGACGTCGGCGCCAAGGCTGAAATCTATGAACTCCTGTGGAAGTTCGCAGCCGAAGGAAAAGGTGTCCTGGTCGTATCTTCGGACTTGCCGGAGCTGATGGGTATCTGCCATCGCATCATCGTCTTCTCCGACGGCAAGATCGCGGGCGAAATCGTTCGGGAACAATTTGACGAAAGCAGGATCCTTTCGCTCGCCTACAAGGAGTACAGCCGTGTCCGCCAGCATTGAAAAACAGACCGAGGCGAAAGAGGCGCGCTTCTGGGACAAGCTTATCCGGATCTCGATGAAGGAGGCGGGCGTCGCCATTGCCCTCATCCTGATCCTGGCGTTTTTCTCGGCGACGGCACCCTATTTCGCCACGCCTGAGAATTTCCTGAAGATCTTCGTGCAGATCGCCATCAACACCGTGCTTGCCGCGGGCATGACCTTCGTCATCCTCGTCGGCGGCATCGATCTCTCGGTGGGATCGCTCCTTGCCCTTTGCACGGTGATCGGCGCCACGATCATGATCAATCCGGCGTTTTCGCCCTGGCAGGCGATTGTTCTCGCCTGTCTGGCCTCGATGGGCACCGGTGCTGCGCTTGGCGCCGTCAATGGTTGGATCTGCGAGAAGTGGAAGCTTCCCTCCTTCATCGTCACCCTCGGCATGCTGAACGTCGCAAGCGGCCTGGCCCGCGTCGTCAGCGACAATTCGACGATCACCGGTCTGCCGCAGCCTTTCGTCGATTTCGGCAACCTGATCTTCTGGGGCATATTCCCGTCGATCTTCATGATTGCGATCGTCGTCGTCCTGATTGGCTGGTTCGTGCTGCGCTACACCGTCTTCGGCCGCTTCGTCTTCGCGATCGGCACCAATGAAGAGGCTGTCCGTCTCTCGGGGCATCAGCCGAAGCGATACAAGATCGCCGTCTTCACCATCTCAGGGCTGACCGCCGGTATCGCCGCCATGGTCTATCTGCTGCGTCTCAATGTCGGCAGCCCGGTCGCCGGCATCGGCTACGAGCTGAACGCCATTGCCGCCGTCATCATCGGCGGCACCAGCCTCTCGGGCGGCAAGGGCTCGATCATCGGCACGTTGGTCGGGGCCTGCATTCTGCAGGTGCTGTCGACCGGATTGCAGCTGCTCGGCGCTGACGACAATATCAAGCCGATCGTCATCGGCGCCGTCATCGTGCTCGCCGTCATTCTCGACAGCTATCGCGGCCGGCTGATGCGGATCCTTGAAACACGGTAATTAGGTGGCGCCGGAAGCCTTTGATTGACCGTTGCGTTTGATACCGGGCCGACCTACATCTGTCCGGCATTCAGCGAGGGACGGAAATGGCCAAGATCACCAATGTAGCGGTCCAGATGGATCATGTCGCCGGCATCAATATTGCGGGCGACTCCACCTTCGCCATGAGCCTGGAAGCCCAGGCACGCGGCTACCGGCTGTTCCATTACACGCCTGAGCGCCTGAGCTTCCGCGACGGCAAGCTCTATGCCAGCGTCGAGCCGATGCTGCTGCGCGACGTCAAGGGCGATCACTTCGAGCTTGGCGCGCCTGAGCGCGTCGATCTTTCCACAATGGATGTCGTGCTGCTGCGCCAGGACCCGCCCTTCGACATGGCCTATATCACCTCGACGCATCTGCTCGAGCGCATCCACCCGAAGACGCTTGTCGTCAATGATCCGGCCTGGGTGCGCAATTCGCCCGAAAAGATCTTCGTCACCGAATTCTCCGACCTGATGCCGAAGACGCTGATCACCAAGGATGCCGCCGAGATTCGCCGCTTCCGCGACGAGATGGGCGATATCATCCTGAAGCCGCTTTACGGCAATGGCGGCGCTGGCGTCTTCCATTCGACCCGCGACGACCGCAACCTCTCCTCGCTGCTCGAAATGTTCGGCCAGCTTTTCCGCGAGCCCTTCATCGCCCAGCAATATCTGCCTGATGTGCGCAAGGGCGACAAACGCATCATCCTCGTCGACGGCGAATTCGCCGGCGCCATCAACCGCGTGCCGGCCGAACATGACAGCCGCTCCAACATGCATGTCGGCGGCCGCGCCGAGGCGACCGAGCTGACGCCGCGCGAGAAGGAAATCTGCGAACGGATCGGCCCGGCGCTGCGAGACCGCGGCTTCCTGCTCGTCGGCATCGATGTGATCGGCGATTACATGACTGAGATCAACGTGACGTCGCCGACAGGCATCCGCGAGGTCAAGAAGTTCGGCGGCGCCGATATCGCAAGCCTGCTCTGGGATGCGATCGAGCGCAAGCGCGGCTGAGCCTGCGGCGCTGCGACCCCACGCAGCCACTGTGACCGGGTACAACCTTGGTCACAGTCTATATCTGACTACGTTCCTTTCTTGTTCTTGTTTTATTCCCGCTTCCGTGCCAGATTGCAACCGCTGGCCCTGAAGGGTTGCGGGCGGTATAAGAGTTTGCGGGCAGGGGGATGGGTTTATGGTCGCGCGTGTCAGTACGGTGGCATTTCAGGGCATCGAAGGGGTGCCGGTCGAGGTCCAGGTCATGATCGCGCCTGGCAAGATCGGCATGCAGATTGTCGGCCTGCCTGACAAGGCGGTGGCCGAAAGCCGCGAGCGTGTGCAGGCCGCCCTTCATGCCTCCGGCCTGGCGCTGCCGGGCAAGCGGGTAACCGTCAATCTGGCGCCGGCCGATCTGCCGAAAGAGGGTTCGCATTTCGATCTTCCCATCGCGCTTGCCCTGATGGCCGCACTCGGCGCCATTCCCGCCGATGCACTGTCGGAGTATGTCGTCGTCGGCGAGCTCAACCTCGATGGCACGATCGCCGCCATATCGGGCGCGCTGCCGGCAGCCATCGGCGCTAATGCGCTCGGCAAGGGGCTGATCTGCCCGGCCGAAAGCGGCGCCGAGGCCGCCTGGGCCGGCGCCGAGGTCAATATCCTCGCCCCGCGCAGCCTGATTGCCCTTGCCAATCATTTTCGCGGCACGCAGGTACTATCTAGGCCGGAAGCATCGATCCGCGCCAATGCCGCCAACCTGCCGGATCTTGCCGAGATCAAGGGCCAGGAAAGCGCCAAGCGTGCGCTCGAAGTGGCGGCCGCCGGCGGCCACAATCTGCTGATGGTCGGGCCTCCCGGTTCCGGCAAATCGATGCTGGCGGCAAGGCTGCCGTCGATCCTGCCGCCGCTCTCGGCCGCCGAGCTGCTTGAAGTCTCGATGGTCCATTCGATCGCCGGCCAGCTCACCGGCGGCAAGCTGTCCGACCGCCGGCCGTTCCGCACCCCACATCATTCCGCCACCATGGCGGCCCTCGTCGGTGGCGGCATCCGCGCCCGGCCCGGCGAAGCCTCGCTTGCCCATCACGGCGTGCTCTTCCTCGACGAGTTCCCCGAATTCACGCCGCAGGCTCTGGATGCGCTGCGCCAGCCGCTCGAAGGCGGCGAATGCGTCATCGCCCGCGCCAACCACCGCGTTTCCTATCCGGCGAAATTCCAGCTGATCGCGGCGATGAACCCCTGCCGCTGCGGCATGGCCGGCGAGCCGGGCCACACCTGCGCCCGCGGCCCGCGCTGCATGAGCGATTACCAGGCCCGCATCTCCGGTCCGCTGATGGACCGCATCGATATCCGCATCGACGTGCCCGCGGTCTCCGCCGCCGATCTGATCCGGCCGATGGCGGCGGAAACCAGCGCCGACGTCGCCCGCCGCGTCGCCCGCGCCCGCGAGATCCAGCAGCAGCGTTTCGAGGCCGCCGGCGCCAAGGGCATCGGCACCAACGCCCGCTGCTCCACATCCATGATCGAAAAACTCGCCGAACCCGACGCCGGCGGCCTGCAGCTCTTGCGCGATGCCGCCGAAAAAATGAAATTCTCCGCCCGCGGCTACCACCGCGTCCTCAAGGTCGCCCGCACGCTGGCCGACCTCGACGGCAAACCGACGGTCGGCCGTATCCATCTGGCGGAGGCGATCTCCTACAGGATCGCTGGCGAGAGGTTGACGGCGGCGGCCTGAGAAGGGCGGATGCCGCAGATATCTTGGATCGCGCTTGCGCTGGTGGCTGCTACTCAGCGACATTCCCACTGAGCGCTGCCGGATTATGAAACTACGTCGCCGCCGGCGAACCCAAGCTTCGGGACGATTGATTGCTGCCATAGCGGGCGTGCTGCCGGCTGCGATCGCCGTTGGCACGGGGCTGATCTGCCGCAAGTGGTGCCGAAGCTGACTAAGACGCCGATTTGAGCGTCCCTCTGTGTTGCTTATCCGTTAGGGGTAAGGGCCTCTCCTCACTTCGTCGCTCTTTACAAATATTAGCTTCGGCTGAAAAATTTCGAGAAGGATGGCGGTACGTTCGACATAGTCGATCGGAGGTAACGGATGAGAAAGCCTGTTGCCGGGGATGCTTATGAGTAACGAATATCCGGGCTCGAATGCCAAGCCCTTGGAAGTTCTAGACTTGGCAAATGCCTACTCTCGCGCTTCCAAACTCCTGTTTAGCAGTGGTCAGAAGCAAGTTGTGCTATCTATTGCGCCGGCTCGAATGTGCGCCATTCACGCTATTGAACTCTATCTAAATGCCTTTCTCCGCCACGAGGGCGTTGCTCCAAAGGAAATACGAAAACGGATGCACAACCTCGCTGAGCCAACGTTTGTTGCTAAACTTCAACTGAGAAAAAAGACCGCCCGGCATCTGGAGGCAATGACAGCAAAGCGTGAGTACATCATATCGCGCTATGCTCCGGAGCGAACGAGAGAGCACACGGAGTTGAATCGTTTGACCGCGACGCTGAAGGAGGTCATGGCGAAAGTCGGCAAACATTTGGATTCAACCAGCTCGGGTGGGACATCGACATTCGTTATTACGAACTAACGCAGAACTTCGTCCCACTTCGATTGGGATGCAGGTGACGGCACAAAAGAAGGGGCGCCGAAGCGCCCCGATATTTTGCAAGAAATTGCCGGAGGAAAGAGCGGGCCACAGCTAACTTTAGCTGCCCAGCCCTTCAAACAGCGCCGTCGAAAGATAACGCTCCGCAAAGGACGGAATGATCACGACGATGTTCTTGCCGGCATTCTCCGGACGGCTTCCGACCTTGATCGCCGCCGCCAGCGCCGCGCCCGAGGAGATGCCGACCGGCACGCCTTCGAGCCTTGCGACGAGGCGCGCCTGTTCGAAGGCCTCGTCGTTGGTGACGGTCACGACCTCGTCATAGATGCCGGTATCGAGGATTTTTGGGGCGAAGCCGGCGCCGATGCCCTGGATTTTGTGCGGGCCGGGATTGCCGCCGGAGAGGATCGGGGAATCGGCGGGCTCGACGGCGATGATCTGGATTTCGGGTTTGCGGCTCTTCAGCACCTGGCCGACGCCGGTGATCGTGCCGCCGGTGCCGATGCCTGATATGACGATGTCGACGGCGCCTTCGGTGTCGTTCCAGATTTCCTCGGCCGTCGTCTTGCGGTGGATCTCGGGATTATCCGGATTTTCGAACTGCTGCGGAATGATGGCGTCGGGAAGCGACCCTGCCAGTTCCTCGGCCTTGGCAATGGCGCCCTTCATGCCCTTCGGGCCTTCGGTCAGCACCAGCTCGGCGCCGAGCAGCGCCAGCATCTTGCGGCGCTCGACCGACATGGTTTCCGGCATGGTCAGGATCAGCCGATAGCCCTTGGCGGCGGCGGCAAAGGCGAGCGCGATGCCGGTGTTGCCGGAGGTCGGCTCGATCAGCACCGTCTTCCCTGGCGTGATCTTGCCCTGTGCTTCCAGGCCTTCGATCATCGCCACGCCGATGCGGTCCTTGACGGAGGCGATCGGGTTGAAGAATTCGAGTTTGCCGATCAGATTTGCTACCACGCCCTTTTCCCGCGCCAGCTTGTCGAAGCGCACGAGCGGCGTGTTGCCGATGGTCTCGGTGATCGAGGAATAGATGCGGCCGCGGCCGGGCTTGTGCGACATGAGTGCCTCCCTTTGAAATCCTGTTCCTGAAATCAGGAGGAGAATAGGGTCAAAGGGCTGAAGAGACCAGACCGCGTTCGTATAGGGAGAGCGGGACGCGGAGAAAAAAAGCTTTGAAAACCGTTTCTTGCCGGATGTTTATTTCAGGCCGCCCGCGTGGCGATGAAGGCCGCCGTGCCGGCGAGGATGCCGGCCGCAACCCGGTTCAGCGCCTTCAAGGCATGCGGCTTTTTCAGCATCGTCCGGGCTCGCGAAGCCAGCAGCATATAGGGCACCAGCACCACGATCAGCACCACGAAGGTGACGGCGAGCAGCATCGCGTAGTCGCGGAGGCTGATATTGCCGATATCGATCAGCGTCGGCGCCAGCGCGACATAAAACAGCATGGTTTTCGGATTGCCGAGCGTCACCAGCAGGCCGGAGAGGAAGGACAGGCCGATATTGCTGGATTTCTTCGCCGCGATATCTTGCGGCAGCAGTCCCGCCGTCCAGAGTTTCCAGGCGATATAGCCGAGATAGAGGGCGCCGGCGATTTTGATCGCGATGAACACCTCGGTGAAGGTCTGCGCCACGAAGGCGAGGCCGAGAATGACCGCGGTGAGATAGGTCATGTCGCCGAGCACCAGTCCGAGACCCATGAAGAAGGTCTCGCGGAAATTCGAGCCGAGCGCGCGGGCGACGATCGCGGTAATCCCCGGTCCGGGAATGGCAGCGGCGATGAACAGCGCTCCGGCATAGGCGATCAGGGCGGTAAGGCTCATCTTTGATATCCACGAGATTGGGCAGCCTCTCCATAGGCGCGCGTCGCGGCTTCATCAATGCTTCGGCGCTGATCGGTCCATCATCATAAGGAATAGGTCTGCGGCACCATGATCCACTTGGAAAGCGATCCGGCCTTGCTAGTTCTCTTTCTGCACGCGCGCCGCGACCGTCCTTTGGGCCTCTCGAACAGGCGCGCGGCGCTCTCGAGATTTTGATCACCAAGGAGAGAATTGATGTCCCCGACCTCAGCCGAAACCCGCAGGCTCTCGCCGCTCAAGACGCCTTCCACCCTGCCGACCAACGCCGTCACCGATATTTCGGCGGCGCTGACCGCGCTGCTTGCCGATGTCTTCGCGCTTTATATGAAAACCAAGAACTTCCATTGGCACATGTCCGGCCCGCATTTCCGCGATTATCATCTGCTGCTCGATGAACAGGCGGAGCAGATCTTCGCGATGACCGACGACATTGCCGAGCGCGCCCGCAAGATCGGCGGCGTGACGCTGCGCTCCATTGGCCAGATCTCCCGCCAGCAGCGCATCGCCGACAATGACGCGGATTTCGTCACGCCCGAGGACATGCTGTCGGAACTGCGCGAGGATAACGGTCAGCTCGTTTCGCTGCTGCGCGAGGTGCACGATCTCTGCGACGAGCACAATGATGTCGCGACCGCCAGCCTGATCGAGAACTGGATCGACGAGTCCGAGCGCCGCACCTGGTTCCTGTTCGAAACGACCCGGCGGCAGAAATAATATCAGCAGTCGGGGCGTGGTGTCATCTGTGCGGCACGCCCGGCTCTCAGCCTTGGAGTGCCCGCGGCCGCAGCCATCTTGGGCTCCAGCCGAGGTTCATGCCGGCCGCGGCAATGAGGATGATTGCGGCGCCGGCGATCTGCATCGGCTGCAGCGCGTGGCCGAAGGCCAGCCGGTCGACGAGGATTGCCGCGATCGGATAGAGAAAGGACAGGGCGCCTGTGAGATGCGTCGGCAGCCTCTGGATCGCGCCATAGAGCAGCACATACATCAGCCCGGTATGGACGACGCCGACGGTGATGAGGATCGCCCATGTCCCGAGATCCGTGGGCGGATGGGAAAAGTCGGTCATCGGCGCCAGCATCAGCATGCCGGTCGCGACCTGGATCAGCGCGATCAGATGCGGCGGCGTGCCTTTCAGCCATTTCGCGGCAAGCGCTGCCAGCGCATAGAAGAAGGCCGCGCCCAGCGCCATCAGGATGCCGAGGCCGTAGCCGTCGACCGTATTGCCGCTCCCACCCGGTTTTGCCTGAACGATCGCCACCATGCCGGCGAAGGCAAGCATCAGCCAGAACAGCTTGGTGGCGGTGATCTTTTCGCCGAGAAACAGCGCGCCGAGCATCAGCAGCATGAAGGGCTGGGTATTGTAGACGGTCGTGGCGATCGAGATCGTCGCATGCGAGTAGGAGGCAAACAGCAGCAGCCAGTTCAAGACGATGGCGACGCCGCCGAAGACGGCAATGCCGAAGGTGCGCCACGTGAGGATGCCGGGCCGCAGCAACCCGAGTGCGCCGCAGATGACGAGCAGGGTGAGTGCGCCGAACAGGCAGCGCCAGAAAACCACGCCGCTGACCGGCTGGCCGGAGATGACGACGAACCAGCCGATCGTCCCCGAGATCAGCATCGCCGCCGTCATCTCCGCCGTGCCTCTTTTGATATCGCCACTCATGATCACCTCCGTTTTCTATGACATCAGAATATTGCGGAGGTGCACGATTTTATATAGTTATAAAAAGGAGTATGATCTAAATCACCTAATCATATGAGGAAAGAAAGAGACTATGCCTAATGATGCGCAATCGCTCGACGAAACCGATCAGGCCATTCTGGAGGCGCTGGCCGGCAACGCCCGCATCTCGCTGAAGGAGCTGGCGCAGCAGGTGGGGCTTTCCTCGCCAAGTGCGGCCGAGCGCCTGCGGCGGCTGGAGGAGCGCGGCGTCATCAAGGCCTTCACCATCGATCTCGATCCTGCCGCCGTCGGCTACCCCCTGCAGGCGATCGTCCGTGTGCGGCCGTTGCCGGGACAGCTGCACATCGTCGAGCGGCTTATCCAGGAGATTCCCGAAATCGTCGAATGCGACAAGGTCACCGGCGAGGATTGTTTCATCGCCCGCCTGGTCATCCGCTCGATGGCGGAGCTCGACGGTCTCCTCGACAGGGTCGCCGAGCGGGCGGAAACCAACACCGCGATGATCAAAGCCTCGCCCGTCAAACGCCGCCTGCCGCCGCTGTCACGGAAAAAGTAAGGCGGCGAACGAGTGCATGTCGCCCGGAAGTGTGCAGCGATTCCCAACGACATACATCAAAACAAAGAGCTTTAGAAATCCGCCATCGGCGACAGCATCGCCGGAAAGTGCGGGACCTCATCGCCGAGCCCGCGCAGCATCAATACCGTGCCGCTTTCCACCGGCCGCGGAGCGCCCGCCCAGTCGAGCTTATCGGGACGGAAAAACACCTCGATGGCGGCTGAGGCGATGTCGAGCCCGCCGAGGATGGCTGCAAGCGTCGGGATCTCGGCCGCCACGACATCGAGAAGGCTGAAGCGGCCCGCATCATCCATCTTCCAGGCGATCACCGCTTGCAGGTCTTCGATGAAGCTGACGCGGACATCGGGATCGAGTTGCGTGTTGATGAGAAACATCGCTGCGTCCGCCGCGACCGAGAGCGACGTCGAAACAGGGCTTCGCGCGTTCAGCAGCGATTGCAGCAGGGCAAGATCATCCGCATCGGTCGGCGCAAGCAGCCGGGCGGGTCCTGAAAAAATCGAGGGGTCAGGTGCCGCCCCCTGATATCGATGCTGCGGTATCGCGCGGAAACCATAGGGCTCATAGAGCGACGGCTTGTCGGTATAGAGGATGACGGCTTCAAAACCCTGCCGCTCGCACCAGTCGAGCGCCTTCACCGTCAGATCGCGATAGAGCCCGCGGCCGCGCCATGGCGGCCGCACCGCACCCGATTGCAGCCCGGCGGCATGGACGATCCGGCCGTTGAGGACGAAAGGCAGCGCAAAGGCCGAGATATTGGCCGCAAGTCCGCCTTCGGCATCGAACCAGCCGAACGGCATGCTTGTGGGGTCGGGGCCGCCAAGCTGCTGCAACGGGCCGATATCGATGCCGAAAATATCCTGGAGCAGGCGCACCAAGGCTGCCCAGCCTGCAGGGTCGCCGAAATAATCCTGCCGGAAGGTCAGGCCCGCGCTGTCGGGGCGCTTTGTCATCACACGCCGGTGGAACCGAAGCCGCCGGCGCCGCGCGTCGTCTCGCTTGCGGCAGCACTTTCGGCCACCCGCATCTGGGTCACCGGCGCGATCACCATCTGGGCGATGCGCATACCGCGCTCGACGGTGAAGGCTTCGTCGCCGAGATTGGCGAGCAGCACCTTCACCTCGCCGCGATAATCGCTGTCGACGGTGCCAGGCGAATTCAGGCAGGTGATGCCGTGTTTGAAGGCAAGGCCGGAGCGCGGCCGCACCTGGCCCTCGAAACCTTCGGGGATCTCGAAGATGAAGCCGGTCGGCACCAGCGCCCGTTTGCCGGGCGGAAGCGTCAGCGGCGCTGCCGCGTCGACGGCGGCGCGCAGGTCCATGCCGGCCGCCCCCTTGCTTTCATAGGCGGGCAGGTCGAGGCCTTCGCCATTGGCCAGGCGGATGAGGTTCAGCGTCGGTCTCAGATCATGATGAATGGTCATAGCCCATTACTTTGCGCAGCGAACGCCGAGGTCAATTGCAATGCCGGGCTTTAATCGCTAGATACGCGGCAATTCCACAGGATTCACAGTATGGCCGAAAGTCTCGCCGAGGCGGTCTCCCGCCGCCGCACATTCGCTATTATCGCTCACCCGGACGCGGGCAAGACGACGCTCACCGAAAAGCTGCTGCTGTTCGGCGGCGCCATTCAGCTTGCCGGCGAAGTCAAGGCGAAGAAGGATCGCATGCAGACGCGCTCCGACTGGATGAAGATCGAGCGCGAGCGCGGCATTTCCGTCGTCACCTCGGTGATGACCTTCGAATATAACGACAATGTCTTCAACATCCTCGACACGCCCGGCCACGAGGATTTCGCCGACGACACCTATCGCACGCTGACGGCCGTCGACGCCGCCGTCATGGTCATCGACGCCGCCAAAGGCATCGAGCCGCGCACGCTAAAACTTTTCGAAGTCTGCCGCATGCGCGATATCCCGATCATCACCTTCATCAACAAGATGGACCGCGAAAGCCGCGATCCCTTCGAGATCCTCGACGAGGTGGAGGAGAAGCTGGCACTGGATACGGCGCCGATCACCTGGCCGATCGGCCGCTCCAAAACCTTCTGCGGCTCCTACAATATTGCCGCAAACACGGTGCGCGGCTCGGATACCGAGATCGAGGGAACGCCGGTCAACGGCCCACAGAGCGTTGCCGACCGGCTGCCGGAAAACGAGCGCCGGGCTTTCGTCGAGGAGACGGAGCTGGCGATCGAGGCCTGCCGCCCCTTCGACCGCGAATCCTTCCTGGAAGGCCATATGACGCCGGTTTTCTTCGGCTCGGCGCTGCGCAATTTCGGCGTTCGCGACCTGATCAACGCGCTCGGGGAATTCGCGCCGCCGCCGCGCGACCAGGTCGCCGATACCAGGACGGTGCATGCGACCGACGACAAGATGACCGCCTTCGTCTTCAAGATCCAGGCCAACATGGACCCCAACCATCGTGACCGCATCGCCTTTGCCCGCATCTGCTCCGGCAAGCTCGAGCGCGGCATGAAGGCGAGGCTTGCCCGCACCGGCAAGCAGCTCGGCCTGACGGCGCCGCAATTCTTCTTCGCCTCGCAGCGCCAGCTCGCCGACACCGCCTATGCCGGCGATGTCGTCGGCATTCCCAACCACGGGACGCTCCGCATCGGCGATACGCTGACCGAAGGCGAAGCCTTGGTCTTCCAGGGTGTGCCGAACTTCTCGCCCGAGATCCTGCGCCGCGTGCGCCTGGAAGATGCGATGAAGGCGAAGAAGCTGAAGGAAGCGCTGCAGCAGATGGCCGAAGAAGGCGTCGTCCAGCTGTTTTCGCCGGAGGACGGCTCGCCGGCAATCGTCGGCGTCGTCGGCGCGCTGCAGCTCGACGTCCTGAAGGAGCGGCTGATGGCCGAATACGGCCTGCCGGTCTCCTTCGAAATGTCGCGTTTCTCCGTCTGCCGCTGGATCTCGGCCGATCAGCCGGCCGATCTGGAAAAATTCCTCACCGTCAAACGCGGCGATATCGCCCGCGATCTTGACGGCGATCCGGTCTTCCTCGCCCAGGATGGTTTCTCGCTGCGCTACGAGTCCGAACGCCATCCGGCGATCAAGATGGTTGCCATCAAGGAATATCACGCCGCCAAGGCGGCGTGATAGCCAAAAGCAATTCCGCGACTCTAGCCGCCAAGCCGTTCCGCCAGGAAATCGACGACGGCGCGCACCGCCGGCAGCTGGCCGCGCCGGTGCGGCATCAGGATGGTGGTTTCGATGCTGCCGGCGGTCCATTCCGGCAGCACTCGCACCAGCCGTCCTTCGGCCAACGCCTTCCGGCAGACCGAAGTCGGCAGGCAGGTAATGCCGAGCCCGGCCACCGCCGCTTCCATCAGTACATAGGGCTCATCCGCGGCCATCACGGACTGCAACGTGACGAGAGCCTCGTCGCCGCCATCGGAGGTGAGCCGCCACTGGTCTTCCGTCAGGATGGTCATGATCGTGGCATGCTCTGCCAGGTCTTCCGGCCGGCTTGGTTGCCCATGGGCACGGATGTATTCGGGCGACGCGAGAATGAGGAAGGGATGGCTGGCAAGTTTGCGCTGTACCAACGCAGAATCCGGCAGCGGCGCGCGGTGGCTGCGTAGCGCGATGTCGAAGCCTTCCTGGACGATGTCGACGAAACGGTCGGTCACATGCACGGACAGCCGAAGCTTCGGATAGCGCGCCGCCAATGCCGGCAGATGCTCGGTCAGGGTGAACTGCGCTGTCGGCACCGAAGCGGTCAGGCGAACGCTGCCGGCGGGGTCAGCCAGATGCCGCCGCACGATGCCCTCCGCCATCTCCGCCTCGATGATCGAGGCCTGGGCGTGCTGAAAGAATTCCCGGCCGAGCTCGGTCAGCGCGAAGCTCCGTGAAGTGCGCTGGATCAGCCGTACGCCAAGCCGGCCTTCCAGTTCCGCAACCCGCTTGCTGACCGTCGATTTGGGGATGCCGAGATGTCTTGCCGCCGCCGTGAAACCGCCGCTGTCGACCGCCTGCACAAAGAGATGCAGGTCGTTGAGGTTGAAAAGCGCCACGATCATCTTCCATTAGCGTAGACATTGGGGTGCATTTATAACCTCTACCGGAAGATCGTCCACATCTGCACATTGATCGCGTCCACACGGTTCAATTCTGAAAGGAAAGATTGATGTCACCCATATTGTTTTACGGCGTACCGGAAGGCTGCTCCTTCGGCTCGATCGTCGCGTTGGAATGGTCCGGCCTGTCTTATCGGCTCTGCCGCGTCGAAATGCCGGAGATGGTTTCCAGCGACGACTACCTCAGGATCAACCCCGTCGGCGAAACGCCGTCGCTGTTGCTCGAGGATGGCAGGGTCATCAGCGAAAGCATGGCAATCCTCCAACATATCGGCGCCCGCGCGATCAGCACCGCTCGCGGTTCTGCGCAGGGTTCGGAGGGTTTCGATCGTCTGAACCAGATGCTCGCCTTTCTCAACACCAGTTTCTTCAAGGCCTTCGGTCCGCTCTGGTATGCGTTCGAACACCAGCTGGAACCGCAACAGAAGCAGGCGCTGGCTGCCTATGGCATCGCGGCGGTTGAAAAGGCGCATCACACGCTGGAACGGCTGCTCGATGGCCGCGAATGGCTTGTCGGCAACGGCCCAAGCCTGGCCGATGCCTATTTCGTCGGGATTGCCCGCTGGAACGATTTTCACAAAGTCGTCGACCGGCAGCAGTTTCCCAGCCTTCATCGCCTCTATGAGCGCATGCAGCAGCAGCCGGCCGTGCGTTTCGCCCATGCGATCGAGCACCGGCAGGAGGCCAACAGCAACGGCGGCTTCCTCGGCGAGATCGATCTTGCCGAAGCGCTCGGCCTGTTGAAGCAGGCTGCCTGAACCCAGTGGCCATCGCAGCTTCGGATGCGGTGGCCGCCACCCGAATAGTCCGCGGCCTAAACGTCCTTGCCGCGTCAATCCTCGCGCTGGAACCGTGGCAGCGGCCCGATATTCTCTATTCCCGGCAAGGCCGAGCGGCACCATATCTGCTTCCTCGGCGTAAGTTCCCGCCGCTGGTCGATGCCGCCAAGGCGGATGCCGATCGCGCCGCCGTCGCCATCGGTTCGGTAAAGCGGCGATCCGCAATTTGCACAGAAGAACTGCCGGCTGAGGCCGCCGCTGTCGCCATATTTCGTATAGCCGCGCGGCTCGCCTGATGTGAGCGTGAAGCTTCCCGGCCGCGCCGGTGCGGTGATGCGATAGGCAGAGCCGGTCAGCCGCTGGCAATCGGTGCAATGGCAGATCGAGACCCGCTCCGGCTCGATCTCCGCCTGATAGCGGATCGCGCCGCAATGGCATCCTCCGGTGATGTGCATCAGAACGTCCTCAATCCGCCGGCGGCGCGGCCGGGTGCGTCGCGTATAAGGCCTTGGCATCTGCCGTGAAGGCGGCCCGCTGATCGGCCTTGGTATAGAACATATGGCCGCCGCGATAAAGTTTCAGCCCGACGCGGCCGCTGCTAAGCGACGGCGGCAGGTGGTCGACCACGTAGCGGCTGACGCCGTAAGGCGTCACCAGATCGCTGTAGCCATGGGCGATCAGCAGATGGAAGGCCGTGTTCGAGGCAAGCAACTGCCTGATGTCGTCGGTGGCACTGGCCTGGAAACGCGACCCGCCGCCGCGTCCGCTGCCCCATTCCCAGCGCCGGCTGATATCGCTGTCGAGCAGCGAATAGGTCATCTCGGTTTTGAAGCCGAGTTGGTTGCGGGCATAGTCGGCAAAGGCGCCGCCATAGGCGCGGGTGAAGCCGTCGAGAATGGCGTCGTCGCCGCGGTCGTAATCCGATTCAGGATAGGCGTCGGGGGCCGCAAAAGAGGCGTCGTAAGGGCTCATCACTTCGCCGCTGCCCCCGTCGGAATGTTTGACGAAGGAGTTGCCGAGGAAGCCGCGGTTGCGCGTGACGATATCCTCAGGGATGCCTGTCAGCCCGGCGATCCTGCCATAGAAGGCGGCGGCATCGGCACCCGTCGGCGGCGGGCCGGCCAACGTCGTCAGATAATCGCCGAGCGCGAAGGTTTCCGCTTCGCGCAGCTTCTCTTCGTCGAAGGCGTTGTGCCGGTCGAGTTCGGCCGCCGCCAGCGACGGCAGCTCCAGTGCTGCGCCGAGCGGGAACTGATCGGCGTTGAACATCAGCTGGCCCTCGAGCAGGGGCGACAGCATCACCGCGCCGGCGACGATAATGCCCTGGCTTTCCTGCAGCGCCGAGGCGACCTTGGCGGCGCGGAAGCCGCCATAGCTCTCGCCAAGAAGATATTTCGGCGCGTTGGAGCGGTTGTTGTGCGCGACATAGAGCGCGATCGCTTTGGCGATGCTCTCAGCGTCCGAGTTGACGTTATAGTAGTTCGAGGCGTCGTCGGCCTTCACCGTCCGGCTCCAGCCGGTGCCGATCGGGTCGATCAGCACGAGATCGGTGAACTCAAGCCAGCTCTGGGGGTTGTCGACGAGCTGCGCATGCGCGCCGTCGCGCGCCTGAGGCCCGAAATCGAGCACCTTGGGCCCGACCAGCCCGAGATGCAGGAAGGCGGACGCCGCACCCGGGCCGCCGTTGAAGGCGAAGGTCAGGGGCCGGTCGGGGCTTGCGTCCTTCGCGACATAAGCGGTGTAGAAGATCGCGCCGGTCGGCGCGCCGTCCTGGCCGAAAAGATCGAGCGTGCCGGCGGTCGCGGTATAGGCAAGCTTCCGGCCGCCGATCGTCAACTCGTGCTCGGTGACGGAATCGGCCGGCAGCAGCTTCAGCACGCCGTCGCGCGCGCTGCGCTCGACATTTGCCCCGGCTTGGGCGCTTTCCTCGGCCGGGGAAAGGGCGGGGGCGAGCGACACCGCCAGGGCGGCAAACAGAAACAGAGGTCGTAAACGCAAGATGTCTCCTCCGGCGGTGCGGACTGCAGCTAAAGCATGTCGCGCAAAAGTGTGCAGCGGTTTTCCCAGGCAAAGCGCGAAGCGCTTTTGCCCCAACGACATGCGTAAGAACAAAGAGCTTTAGAGATAGCGTAACATCCGCGGCCGGCGACCGGCATCAAGAGATGGTGATGGGCCGGTGAGCGCTCAGCTCACCTTCTCCACGGCATGAACATTGATCTCAACCGACCGGCCGGCCTTCCAGCCGTTGATCGCGGCTCCGAGCCCAATCGAGATGAAGAGGGCAGCGCACCAGGAAAAACTGCCGGTCCAGCCGCGGATGAGGCCGACAATGAGCGGGCCGATAGCGGCAAGCAGGTAACCGACGCATTGCGCCATGCCGGAGAGATGGGCGGCGACATCGGGATCGCGCGAGCGCAGCACGATCGTCGTCATCGCCGCCGCGATCAGCCCGCCCTGGCCGATGCCCTGCAGCACCGCCCAGAGCCAGACGGTCGACAGCGGCGCGAAGAGCAGGCCGAGCAGGGCGGTGACGGCGACGCCGCAAAGGCTCGCATTGATCAGCCGCTGGTCTTTCCCCCGCACGGCGATATGCGGCACGATCAGGCAGGATGCGGCCTGCACCATCACCGACAGCGAAACGATCGCTCCGGCGGTGACGCCGTCGAGGCCGCGTTCGCGCAGGATCGGAACCAGCCAGCCGAAGACGCAATAGGCAAGTGCGGATTGCAGCCCCATGAACAGTGTCACCTGCCAGGCCAACCGGTCGCGCCACAGGCCCTTGACATGAAATCCGTTTCGCCTTGCCTGGCCTCCGCTGCGCAGAACCTGCGGCAGCCAGATCAGCCCGACGACGAGCGCCGGCAGCGCCCAGATCGCGAGCGCGCCTTGGAGAGAGCCGCCGAGCGCGTGTTCGATCGGCAGCGTCAGCCCGGCCGCACTGGCCGCACCGGCGCAGAGCGCCATGGTGTAGAAGCCGGTCATCAGCGCGGCGCGCCCGGCAAAATCCCGCTTCACCAGCCCCGGCAGCAGCACGTTGCCGACGGCGATGCAGGCGCCGGCTAGCGCCGTGCCGATAAAAAGCAACGGTACGGAGGAGAGCCCGCGCAAAGCGGTGCCAAGGGCCAGGAGCAGGATGACGCCGAGCAGCGTTCGTTCGGAACCGAGGCGCTGGGCCAGACGCGGCGCCAGCGGCGAGAATGCGCCGAGGCAGACGACCGGCAGCGTCGTCAGCAGGCTGGCGCCAAGCGTGGTGAGACCAAATTCCGCACGGATCTCCGGCAGCAGCGCCGAGGCGCTTGAAAAGACCGGGCGCAGGTTGAAGGCGATCAGCACCAGGCTTGCGCCAAGCAGAAAACGATCCGCAGCACCCCGCACCGGTGTTGCCTGCGGCGGCGGCAGGCTGCCGGCCTCGGCATCTACAAGCAGTTCGTCGGATGGGTCGAGCGTGGCGGCGAGGTCGTTGGAAGGCGTGTTCATGACAGGATCATCCGGTCGAGGACGGCAAGAAGCGGCGCCATGAAGCGGCGCACCGCCGCATCCGCTTGGTCGGGATCGCCGGTTTCGATGGCGTCGACAATATCGGCATGCGCCTGCATATCCGGTTCGGGAATATCCTTGCCGAGCGTCGCCGCGATGGTGTCGGCGATCGAGGCCGAGAAGAAATCGTAGATCTCGATCATCGCCCGATTGCCGGAAGCGGCGATGACGGCCTTGTGGAAGGCAAGGTCGCGTTCGATGAAGGCAGCCTGATCGCCGCCGTCGTAACTGCCGCGTTCGGCAAGCAGTCGGCGAAGCCCGGCCACCGTCTCCGGGCTCTTGCGGATCGCCGTCAGCCGGGCCGCCTCGACGTCGAGCGCCAGGCGCGCCTCGAACTGGTCGCGCAGGCTGGCGCGCCGGGCCATGGTCAGCGGCCGGCCGGCATCGCTGGTCGCGCGCACATAGGTTCCCGAACCCTGCCGGGTTTCGAGATAACCCTGGGAGACGAGAACCCGCACCGCCTCGCGCACCGTGCCGCGGCTCACCGAGAGCATGGCCGACAGCGAGGCCTCGTTCGGCAATTTTTCCCCGACCGCCCAGCGTTTGCCGAGGATATCGCTGCGGATCGCCTCGATGGCCTCATCGGCGAGATTGGTCCTGCTGATTGCGCGCATCGCACTACTCATAAAGTCATCAGATGACTTTATGAGTAGTGCGATTTCGATGATCCGTCAACGGTCCTGAAATCAAGGCAATAAAAAAGGGCCGCCTCGGCGACCCTTTCCATGAGTTTGGCCTCAAACTGGCCTGGACTGTCTATGCAGCCCCAGGAAGGCGGGAATTACAGCGAGGGCTGCCTCGCTTTCATTACCTCTCCCATGCCCGCTACGAGGTCCGAAATCTCATTAGACATTGGATCACCTTCCTTTCGTTCTGTTGCTGATAGATCGAAGGTAGGCCGATTCGTTTCAGATGCAAGAAAAAATCCGTGCAACGCGTTGCCGCAAGGCGGCCCGGCTGTTCACAAAAGGACACAGACTATCGCCGAATTTGAAGATGCCGGCGTCATGAATCCGTCATCTTGCGCTTGCAAATCGGCGGCGCGTTAAGCTGTTATTAGCCGCGACGACAGACAATTTCAGCATGCCCGCCGGTGCGGCGGCGGGTTCCGGAGCAAGAAAGCCATGTGTCGCTGGGCAGCCTATCGCGGAGACCCTCTTTATCTCGAGGAGCTGGTATCCTCGCCCGCCCATTCGCTGATCGAGCAGTCCCATTGCGCCACCCGCGCCAAGACGGCGACCAATGGCGATGGCTTCGGCATCGCCTGGTATGGTGACCGGCCCGAGCCCGGCCGCTACCGCGATATCCTGCCGGCCTGGTCGGATTGCAATCTGAAGAGCCTGGCGCGGCAGATCCGCTCGCCGCTCTTCCTCGCCCATGTCCGCGCCGCCACCGGTGGCGGCACGCGCCGCGACAATTGCCACCCCTTCACGCATGACACCTGGTCCTTCATGCACAACGGCCAGATCTCGGGCTTCGAGCGCCTGCGCCGGCCGATGGAGGCGATGCTCGACGACGACTTGTTCAACGCCCGCGGCGGCACGACCGATTCCGAGCTGATGTTCCTGCTGGCGCTGCAATTCGGCCTGCGCGAGGCGCCGATTGCCGCGATGGCCCAGATGGTCGGTTTTGTCGAGGACTTGGCCGAAAGCGTCCTCGGCTCGATCCTGCTGCGCTTTACCGCTGCCTTCTCCGACGGCAAGACGCTTTATGCGATCCGCTATGCCACGGATCGCAAGGCGCCGACGCTCTACGCCTCACCTGCAAGCGCCGGTTATTGCCTGGTCTCCGAACCGTTGAACGACGATGTCGATGCCTGGGCTGAAATTCCCGATGGCAGCGCCGTCACCGTCGGCAAGGATGGCGTCGAGGTCGTCGATTTCCGGCCGGAAAAGCGGGGCGCCGCCAAGCCGCAGCGGGTGGCTATTCCTGCATAAAGCGCGCGGCGATCAGCGCCGCCAGCCTGTCGGCAACCTCTTCCTTGGCGAGATCCGGCCATTGCTCGACGCCGTCGCGGCGAATGAGTTTGACGCTGTTGCGGCCGCCGCCCATGATGCCGGTGGCGGGCGAGACGTCATTGGCGACGATCATGTCGGCGCCCTTCCGCTCGAGTTTCGCCTTCGCATTGCTTTCCACGTCCTGCGTCTCGGCGGCAAAGCCGATCACCAGCTTCGGCCGCATCGTATGATGTCCCAGAGTCTTGAGGATGTCGGGGTTCTCGGTCAGCGCCAGCGTCGGAATGGATTCGCCCGGATGTTTCTTCAGCTTCTGGTCGGCGGCCGAGGCCACCCGCCAGTCGGCCACCGCCGCGACCATGACGGCGATATCGGCCGGCAGTGCCGCCAGCACGGCGTCGCGCATTTCCTCCGCCCGTTCGACATGCACGGTGTTGACGCCGACAGGATCGGCGATGGTCACTGGCCCCGAGACCAGCGTCACCTCGGCTCCCAGTTTGGCAAGGGCAGCGGCGATCGCATGGCCCTGCCGGCCGGAAGAGCGGTTGGCGATATAGCGCACCGGGTCGATCGGCTCATGCGTCGGGCCTGAGGTGACGATCGCCTTGCGCCCTTTGAGCGGCTTCTCTCCCTCATCGAGCATGGTTTCGGCGGCCGCGACGATCTCCAGCGGCTCCGCCATCCGGCCGAGCCCGGCCTCGCGGCTCTCGGCCATCTCGCCGGCCATCGGCCCGACGAAGCGGACGCCGTCTGCCCTCAGCAGCGCCGCATTGCGCCGCGTCGCCGGATGCGCCCACATGCTGGGGTTCATCGCCGGTGCGGCGAGCACCGGCCTCTCCGTCGCCAAAAGCACGGTCGAGGCGAGATCGTCGGCAAGCCCGTTCGCCATCTTCGCCATCAGGTCGGCGGTGGCAGGGGCAATCAGCACGAGGTCGCAGTCGCGCGCCAGCCTGATATGGCCGACATCCTGTTCATCTTCGCGCGAAAACAGATCGAGGAAAACATGGTCCGCCGCCAGCGCGCCGACGGCCAGCGGCGTGACGAATTCCTGGGCGCCTTTGGTCATCACCGGGCGCACGCTGGCGCCGCGCTCGCGCAGCCGGCGGATCAGATCCAGGCTCTTATAGGCGGCGATGCCGCCGGAGATGATGAGGAGGATGCGTTTGCCGCTGAGAGCCATGGCTTTCTTCCCGTCGCCTTATTGACCGGCCCCGACCCTAAGCCTTTGGTGAAGAACATGCAATCGCGCCGGCGACATGCGCTCGCCCCGCCTGGTCTGGCCGGTTGCCGCGGCCGGCGGATTGGAGAGAGATCACCAACCCGCCGGCTATAATCATGTCGCGTCGTCTCAGCTGCGGGTGATCGAAATGCCGCCGTCGACCAGCGAAGCCGTGCCGGTGACGAAGCTCGCATCGTCGGAGGCGAGGTAGAGAACCGAGCGGGCAATCTCGTCCGGCGTCGCGACACGCTTCAGCGCATGCATACTGCTGAGGGCAGCCTGCTTCTCCGCCGTATCGTTCATGTCCCGATACATGTCGGTATCGACCGCGCCCGGCAGGACAGCGTTGATGCGCACACCCTGCGGCCCGAATTCGGCGGCCAGCGCCTGCGTCAGGCCGATCAGGCCGGATTTGCTGGCGGCATAGGCGGCGACGCCCGGAAAGGCGAAGCTGTAGCCGACGAAGGTCGAGGTGAAGATCACCGAGCCGCCGCCATTACCGGCCATCGCGCCGATCTGATGTTTGGCCGCGAGGAAGGACGCCGTGAGATTGACATCAAGCGCCTCGCTGAAGCCTGCTTCCGAAACACCGGTGCTTGGGCCAGCCTCGCCGATGATGCCGGCATTGTTGAAGGCGATGTCGAGCTTGCCGTAATGGGTCACGGCCGCGGCGACCAGCGCCTTGTGGTAATCTTCGGAGCGGACATCGCCGGCAACAGCAATGGCGTCGCCGCCCTCTGCCTTGATTTCCGCGACGAGGCTGTCGAGTTCGCGCTCGCGGCGGGCGCCGACGACGACCTTGGCGCCTTCGGCGGCAAAGAGTTTTGCTGTGACGCGGCCGATGCCGGAGCTTGCGCCGGTGACGATTGCGACCTTGTTGTTCAAGCGGTTCATGGTTCCATCTCCTGTGTTGGCAGCGAGGCGGCCCCTGCCGTCTCTTCCGTTGAATGGAAGATGGCATTTTCCTTTCGTTCGGATTAGTCTCCAGATTGGGGAATTTGAATTCGGAAAGACCGAACGATGATCAGGATCGAAGGCATTGCGGCTTTCGTCGCGGTGGTGGAGGCCGGCTCGGTCAGTGAGGCGGCCCGGCGGCTGAGGCTCTCCAAATCCGTCGTCAGCGAAAGGCTGGCGGAATTGGAGAAATCGCTGGGCGGCGTCCTGCTGCACCGAACGACGCGCAAGCTGACTTTGACGGAAGACGGTGCGGTCTTCCTGGAGCGGGCCGGGCGCATCGTGCGGGAGATCGACGAGGCCGCGACCGATATGGCCGAGCGGCGCGGCACCCTGTCCGGGCCAATCCGCATCGCCGCGCCGGTCACCTTCGGCCGCATGCATCTCGGCCCGGCGCTCTATCCGTTCCTTGCCGACCATCCCGACATCGAACTGACGCTCGATATCGACGACCGGCGCGTCGATGCCGCCTCGGACGGCTACGATGCCATTATCCGCAACGGCCCGATCGCCGACAGCCGGCTGGTCGCCTGGAAGCTTGCACTAAGTCGCCGCCTGCTCTGCGCGTCTCCGGATTATCTCGCCCGCCAGGGAATGCCGTCGTCGCTTGATGACCTCAACAGCCACCGTGGGATCTTCTACACCAATCGCGGCGTCGCCGACTGGCGCTTCCAGACGCCGGAGGGTGCGGTCGTCGTCCGGGCGCAACTGGCGCTCGGCATCAACAATGGCGACATGCTGCGCGACGCCGCGATCGCCGGCCTCGGCATCGCGCTGTTGCCTTCCTTTATCGCCGGCCCGGCCATCCGCGAGGGCCGGCTTGCCGAAATCGATGTCGGCCACAGGCCGGAGGCCGAATTCATCTATATGGCCCATCCCGGTGGCCGAAACCCCTCGGCCAAGCTGCGCGCCATCGCCGATCATCTGAAGAAGAGCTTCGGCGATCCGCCCTATTGGGATATTGCGGATTAACGCATGAATTCGAAGGCTTCTCAGGATGAAGATATGTTGCCGTCAGCGCATGCCGCAAAGAGCGTGATCGCAGAAGAAAAGCACTACCTGACGCGTGGCACCGGCGCCTATCGCCGCGCCAGCCTGGCGCTTTTCCTCTCCGGCTTTTCCACCTTCTCGCTGCTCTATTGCGTCCAGCCGCTGCTGCCGATCTTCTCACAGGAATTCTCCGTCAGCCCGGCCGAAAGCTCGTTGTCCCTCTCGCTTTCCACCGGTTTTCTGGCAGTCGCCATTGTCTGCGCCGCGGCCGTTCGGAGGGTCTCGGCCGCCGCAGCCTGATGGCGCTGTCGCTGGTCAGCGCCGCCTTGCTGACGATCGCCACCGCCTTTGCCCCGACCTGGCATCTGCTACTGGTCATCCGCGCCCTGCAGGGCCTCGTTCTCGGCGGCGTGCCCGCCGTCGCCATGGCCTATCTCGCTGAGGAAATCGATCCGCGCGGCCTCGGCGCCACCATGGGCCTTTATGTCGGCGGCACGGCCTTCGGCGGCATGTCCGGCCGCGTGCTGACGGGCATCTTCGCCGAATATCTCACATGGCGGCCGGCGCTCTTCCTCATTGGCGCCATCGGCCTTGCCGCCGCAATCGGTTTCATCGCCCTGCTGCCGCCGTCGAAGAATTTCGTCCGACGGCCGGGATTCGATCCGCGCTTTCACGCAAAGGCCTGGCTCAGCCATCTCGAAAATCCGGCGCTGCCCTTCATCTTCGCCATCGCCTTCCTGGCGATGGGCTCCTTCGTGACCATCTACAATTATGCCGGCTTCCGCTTGGTGGCGCCGCCTTACGGCCTCAACCAGACCGAACTCGGCCTGATCTTCACCGTCTATCTCTTCGGCATCGGCGCCTCCTCGATCGGCGGCCTCATCGGAGACCGGATCGGGCATTTCCGCGTGCTGCTCTTCGGTCTCGTGCTGACCGCCGCCGGCAGCGCGCTGACGCTCTTTGCCGCGCTGCCATCCATCATCCTCGGTATAACAGTACTGACGACCGGCTTCTTCATGAGCCATTCCATCGCCAGTGGCCTTGTCGGCAAACTGGCGCGCGGCACCAAAGGGCACGCCTCGTCGCTCTACATGCTCGCCTATTATGTCGGCTCCAGCCTCATGGGCTCGGCCGGCGGCTGGTTCTTCGCGATGGAAGGTTGGGCCGCCGTCGTCCTTTTCACGCTGGCCATGCTGGCAGTGGCCTTCATCTCAGCCTGTGTGGCCCAGCATCTCGCGAGGAGAAAAGCATGATCCGCATAGACCGTCTCGATCATCTCGTGCTGACCGTCGCCGATATCGCAGCCACCTGTGATTTCTATTCCCGCGTCCTTGGCATGTTGGCCGAAACCTTTGCGGACGGCCGAAAGGCGCTAAAATTCGGCAGGCAGAAGATCAACCTGCATCAGGCCGGGCACGAATTCGAACCCAAGGCGAGACATACCACACCCGGCTCCGGCGACCTCTGCTTCATCGCCGAGACACCACTTGCCGACGTTATCGCCCATCTGCAGGCGTCGGGCATTGTGATCGAAGAGGGTCCGGTCGAACGCAGCGGCGCGACCGGGCGCCTGCGCTCGATCTATTTCAGAGATCCCGACGGCAATCTCATCGAAGTTTCGAATCTGATCGATTGATCCTCGATTTGGCCATACAGGCCGCCCGACTCAATCCAGCCGGATATAGGGCACGTCCTTCTTCGCCACCTCGTCCAGCGCCTCCTCGTAGCCAGCATCGGCATACCGCATGACGCCGAGGGCGGTGTCGTTGGTCAGCGCGTGGTCGAGCCGCTCGTCGGCGGCATCGGTGCCGTCGGCGACGACGGTGACGCCGCAGCTCGTCATGTAGCCGGCATAGCCGCCGCCGCCGGAATGGACGACGACGAGATCGGCCATCGACGAGCAGAGCATCATCGCATCGATCAGCGGCCAGTCGGCGATCGCGTCGGAACCGTCCTTCATCCGCTCGGTCATGATATTCGGATGCGCCATGGCGCCGGCGTCGAGATGGTCGCGGGAGAAGGCGACCGGGCCCTTCAGTTCGCCGCTCGCAACCAGCGCGTTGACGCGCCGCGCCAGCATCGTGCGCTCGCCGTGGCCGAGCCAGGCAATGCGGGCCGGCAGCCCCTCGAAGGGAACGTGCTCGCGCGCCAGCCGGATCCAGTTGGTGATGATTTTGTTGTCGGGAAACATCTCGAGCAGCAGGTCGTCGATGCGGGCGATATCGCTTTCCTCGCCTGACAGCGCCATCCAGCGGAACGGCCCGATCGCCCGGGCAAACAGCGGTCTCAGATAGGCTTCGGTGAAGATCGGGATGTCGAAAGCATTGGCGACGCCACCCTCTTTCGCCTGCGTGCGGATGAGATTGCCGTTGTCGAAAACCTCCGAGCCGCGCTTCTGGAACTCCAGCATCGCCGTCACATGCTCGACGATCGAGGCGCGGCTTGCCGCCATCAATTGCCCTTGGCCGTCGTCGCGCAATCCCCTGACCTGATCGAGGTCCATGCCTTTCGGCACATAGCCGTAAACGAGGTCGTGGGCCGAAGTCTGGTCGGTGACGATATCGGGCACGATGCCGCGGCGGGCGATTTCGGGATAGACCTCGGCCGCATTGCCGACGAGCCCGACGGACAGCGCCCGCTTCTCTTTCACCGCCGCATCGATCATCTCAAGGGCGGTATCGAGATCGGGCGCGATCTCCTGGAGATAACCGATCTGCTGGCGCTTGCGGGCGCGTTCCGGATCGATGTCGACGCAGAGGATGGCAGCACCCGCCATGCGGCCGGCGAGCGGCTGCGCCCCGCCCATGCCGCCGAGCCCGGCCGTCAGCACGAAGCGGCCGGCGAGATCGCCGCCGAAGCGCCGTTCGGCAATGCGCATGAAGATCTCGTAGGTCCCCTGGATGACGCCCTGGCTGCCGATATATTGCCAGGCGCCCGCCGTCAGTCCGCCCCAGCAGATCAGTCCCTTGCGCTGCAGCTCGTAGAACACTTCGGCTTTTGCCCATTGCCCGACGATATTGCAGTTGGCCATGATGACGAGCGGCGCTTTGGCATGGGTCCGCACCAGCCCGATCGGCTTGCCGGACTGGATGAGCAGCGTCTGGTCCTCCTCCATCTCGGTCAGCGCCTTGACGATGCCCTTGTGCGCTGCCCAGTTGCGGGCCGCCTTGCCGAGCGCGGCATAGACGATCAGGTTGTCGGGATCCTCGCCGACGGACAGCACGTTTTCGAGCAGGCGCAGCAGCGCCTCCTGCCGCCAGCCCTTGGCGCGCAACTCCGGCCCGCCGGGAATCGGAAATTTCGGATGGCGTGGATTGGCCTTCGGCATGGTGGTTTCCTTTTTGCGTCTCTGCTCTTTCTCTTCTCCCCAGCGGGGAGAAGGTGGCCCGAAGGGTCGGATGAGGGGGCCATACGGTACGCCTTTGCTTGCCTTCGCTTGCGCTCGGGCACTCGCGGCCTTGCCGCTCACCCCCTCATCTGTCCTTCGGACATCTTCTCCCCGCTGGGGAGAAGGGGAAAGCTCAGTCTTTACTTCTCCGGCAGCGATTCCACATAGGCGAGCGCGCCATCGAGCAAACGCCGTCTCAGCCGATCGTCGCCATAAACCTCGGCCGTGGCCCGCACCCAGCCCTGCATTATCCGTTCGCCGGACAGCATCTGGATCACGCCCGGCAGCGCCAACGCCCAGCCGTCATTGCCTTTGCCGAGACGGATCAGCATGCCGTCGCTGCGCGCGCCGCAGAGAAGATTGCCGTTCAGCAGGAAGGCCCGGCCGCCGAACATGGATTTTTCGGTCACCCCCGACCGATCGCCGAGTTCCTCGCGCAGCAGTTCTTCGAGGCCGGGATCGCGCGTCATGGCTCAGGCCTTCGTTTCCAAAGCGTATCGGGCGATCTCGATCCCCATCGCCTTTTCGACGACGGGATAAACTGTGGGATCAAGCACGCTTGCCGACAGCGGGATGATCTCCTTCGGCACATGCAGGATGAAGACGGGCATGCCTTCCCTGAGCTGGCCGACGCTGAGCGGCTCACCCTCCGGCGACAGCGTGGTGATCACCGCGGGGAAGGTTGCAAGCCGCTCGCCATCGGCATCGTCCACGGCCATATATTCGTTCATCACATGCAGCGTCACCGATGTTGCGCCCGAACCGACGATGACCGTGCCGATGTCGAAGGCTTCCTTGGTGTAGACGACGTCTTTTCGGGAGATGACGCCGTCGGCGAGGATATGTCCGCCCGTCGTCTTGCAGATCGCATCGATGACAGCAGAGCCGCCGCGCTTTTCCGCCGCGATGATCGCCTCGCCGAGCGCCAGCGCCATCGAGATGCCGCCGAGTGCGGCATGGCTGCGGACATAGGAAGCGCGCAGCGGGTTGCGGCAGCTGGCGATGAAGCCGCCGGATTGATCGGCGGCGGCGCGCAGCACCGGCGAGATCTTCGCCGTCGCGCCCTTCACCACCAGTTCGATATACCGGTTCTCGGCCCTGTTGCCGCCGACCGCGGTCTGGATCATCTGCTCCGGCGAGCCGGCCATGCCGATCGAGCCCATGTCGCCGGTGGGATGGGCGCGGATATCGCCGACCGCGTCGACCACCTTGGTGCCGAGGATCGCCGAGGGCAGCCAGCCGTTCAGCGTCGAGGATTTGCCGTTCTGGCCGATGATGAGGCCCGAGAGCTTTTCGCCGAGCGCCTCCTGTAGGAGTTGTACCGCTTTGACATAATCGATGCCCTGCATTTCCCAGGGCGTGGTGGAGGCCGGCGCGCCGATCGCCGCAGCCGTCGCGATCCAGTCGTCGTCCCGGAGCTCCTCGATCGAAACCAGCTCCGGCTTGCCGACATTGACCGCGGCAAGCCCAAGCATCCGTCCGTGATCGGCCCAGCCGCCGCCGCCGGCGGCATAGACGGAGCCGCCCTTGACCGCGGCTTCCACGTCCTTCTCAACCAGTATGCGTCCCATCGGCCTTCTCCCGCGTCAAATCCTTGTCCATCTCGCACACCGCCTCGAACAGGACGGCGGCGCCGAGCGCGATATCGTCATTCTCTGCCCATTCGTCAGCGGAATGGCTGCGGCCTTCCCGGCAGGGCACGAAGATCATCGCCGCCGGCGCCACTTTGGCGATCCAGGCGGTATCGTGTCCCGCGCCGGAAGCCATGCGCCGATATTTGGCGCCGACGCGTTCGCAGGCAGCCTCCAAGGTCGATAGCAGGCCGGCATCGCCCGGTGTCGGCATATTGTCGGACACTCGGTTCGGCGTCTCGATCGTGACGCCATAGGCGGTGGCCAGCTTTTCGACATGACCGTCGAGCCAGCGGCAGAAAGCCTCCATGTCGGCACGAATCTCGGCGCGGCCATCGATCAGCAGCACCACTTTCGACGGCACGACATTGGCGGCATTCGGCTCGATCCTGAATTCACCCACCGTCGCCGCGAAGTGGCCCGGCGTTTTGGAGAGTTCAGCGGCGGCGTTGCGGATGTCGAGCACCAGCTGTGAGGCTGCCACCAGCGCATCCGCCCGCCGGTCCATCGGCGTCGTACCGGCATGATCAGCCCGCCCCTCGACGGTGATCTCGATGCGGGTGATGCCTGCAATCGCGGTGACGATGCCGATATCCTCCCTTTCGGCTTCGAGCACCGGTCCCTGCTCGATATGAAGCTCGAGAAATCCGGCGAGATCCGGCCGCTTCTGCTGCGCCAGCACGCCGGGCTCGCCGCCCACCTCAGCGATGCCCGCGGCAAGGTCGAGACCGCCGCTGACCCGGGAAAGCCAGGCTTCCGGCAATTGCCCGGTCATCCCACGGCTGCCGATGCAGGAGACGCCGAAGATGCTGACCTCCTCGGCAAGGAAGTCGACGATTTCGAGATCGTGGTCGAGTTCGATCGCCTGGTCGCCGAGCGCACGCGCCACCTCCAGCGCCGAGATCACCCCGGCAATGCCGTCGAAACGGCCGCCGTCCGGCACCGTGTCGGAATGCGAACCGACCATGATGGTGCCGAGCCAGGGCTTGCGGCCCGTTCGCCGGCCGATCAGATTGCCGGCGGCATCGATGCGCGTCTCCAGTCCCGCCGCCTTCATCTGCGCTTCGATGAAGGCCCGGCCTTCGAGAAAGAGCGGCGAGAAGGCCCGTCGCGTCCAGGGGTGCCCCGGCTCGGTGATTGCGGCCAGCGCCTCGATATCCCCGGCGATCCGGCCGGCATTGACGGGCAGATTGCGGCTCATGCAGGAGCTCCCGCAATGACCTGGCGCGGCAACGGCCGCACGAACCGTCCGCTGCCGGGCTCGGCCAGCACCTTGCCGTCTTCGGCGATCTTCTCGCCCCTGAGATAGGTGGCGGAAACGGTCCAGGGCAGGCGAATGCCGTTATAGGGGCTCCAGCCGACGACATTATTGCCGCTGGCCGCAGCGTCATAGACGCTGTCCTTCGGTTCGAGCACGGTGATATCGGCATCTTTGCCCGGCGTCAGCGCGCCCTTGATATGGTCGAGCCGGAAATGCCTGGCCGGATTTTCCGCCATCAGCCTGGCTGCCCAGGTCAGCGGAATGCCGCGTTCGAGTGCCCCTTTGACGAAGAGCGGCACCATCACCTCGAGGCCGGGAACGCCGGAGGCGTTGGCGAGCATGTCGGGATTGGTCTTGCGGTTCTCCGACCAGCTGACGTGATCGGTCGAGACCAGCCAGACATCACCCGCCGCTACCTTCCGCCAGAGGGTCTCCACCTCGGCGCGCGGCCGCAGCGGCGGATTGATCTTCGCCTTGCCGCCGAGGCGCTTGACGTCGTTTTCCTCGTCGAGCGTCAGATAATGGATGCAGCATTCGACCGTTGCCGCAAAGCCGTCGCGGCGATAGGCGCGGGCGATGTCATAGCCGCGCCCGAGCGAGCAGTGCACCACATGCGAGGGGCAGTGGGTCGCGGCACCCGTTTCGAAGATCGTATGCATCGCCAGCAGTTCGGTAATCGGCGGCCGTGACAGGCCGTGCGCCCGCCAGTCGGTGATGCCGCTTGCCTTCACCTCAGCCATATAGCTGCGCACCGCCTCGTCATCCTCATTGTGCACGCCTGCGGTCAGCCCGGTCGGCGCGATCGCCGCAAAACAGGCGTCGAGCAGGGCCGGCGGAATGCGTGGAAAACGCTTGGGGTCGGTGCCGAAGGTCGAGAATTTGAACGCGGCAACCCCTGCCTCGACCATCTCGCCGATCCGCGCCGGGCCTTCTTCCGGGTCGACGGTGCCGTAAAGCGCGAAGTCGACGCGTGCCTGCTGGCCGGCATGCTCGATCTTGCGTTTGACCGCTGCGGCCGAGCAGACGAGATCACCCTCGTCATAGGGCATGTCGACGATCGTTGTTACGCCGCCGGCCGCTGCCGACCGCGTCGACCAGATGAAATCCTCCTGGTCCTTCTGCGAGAGCGAATGCACCTGCGCGTCGATCGCGCCGGGCAGGATGAGTGCTTTGCCGAGCAGGTGGCGTTCCCGCGCCGCAGGCGGCACGCCGAGGCCGACCTCGGCGATCCTGCCGTCGCGCACTGCGATATAACCCGCTTCGACAATGCGGTCCGGCAGCACCACCGTGCCCTGCAGAACGAGATCGAAGTCCATGTCGCCTCCTCCAAAAGCTGAGTTCAGATGGCCTGCGCCTCGTGGCGGGTCAGCCGCTCTTCGATATGCTCCAGTGATCCGAGCGCAAAGAAATCGTCGAAGGAGGCGATCGGAACCTGTGCGGTCAGTCTCGACAGGAAGTCGTCCGAGCCGAGCTCCTCCTCGATTGCCTCCACCTCAGCCGAAAGCGGCCTGTCCACGATATAGAAATCCGCATGTTTGCGCACGACCTCGTAGAGCATGGCGGCGACGCCCTTCGGTTCATCGCCGAGGATGTCGATCGCCTGGGCGGAGAGCAGCGCCTCCAGCGCTGCCAGGCGCTTCAACGCCTGCATCTGCCGCTCGAAGCGCTCGATGACCAGCGGCAGGAAGGCCGCCTCGTCCTCCAGCCCCGCCGCCACCACCAGCGACTGCGCCGACACCGGATTGGACATCGACAGCACGCGCGAAAAAATCTCGCCGGCAAGCTTGATGATCGGCCCGAATCCGGTGGCGATCCGCCCCGGCGGCACGAGATTGACCGGCAGGTCGCGCCGCTGGCCGTTGCCGAGAATGACGCAGCGGTTGAAGGCATTGCGCGCCGCATGCGCCATGCAGAGGGCTGCTGATTCGAGCAGGATCGTCACGTCGAGCGGAAGCGAACCGCCGGAGGTCATCACCCGGCCTTCGACCACGACCGGATTGTCGTCCGAACGCCCGGTGGCGGCAAGGATTTTATGGCCTGTTGACAGGAGGTTTTCGATGACCGCGCCGAACACCTGGGCGATCATGCGCAGGCTGAGCGGATCCTGCACATGCGTTGCAACAGGCCAGTTCCAGTCGTCGGAGGCGTTGCAGAGCCAGGCGCCGATCAGCGCCTCACGCGCCGTGCCGACATGGCGCACCGCCTTCCAGGGATCACGCGATGCACCGAGCGCGCCGGCCGCCATCATCGCCGTCGCCAGCAGGATGCGGATCGAGGCCGCCGCATTGCGCGTCGTTTCCGCGGCCGCGGCAAAACTCACCGCATTGATGCTGAGCGAGGCAAGGCTGTCGCGCGGCGCCATCCGCACCGGCTCCAGCCCGGCCGCCCGGAAAGCCTCAGCCGCCTGCATGCGGTTGCCGCGGTAGATCGCTTCGCCGACCCCGGTCAGCACCGCGCCGATCTGCCCCATCAGGCCGATATCGGCGCAGCCGATCGAGCCGGTGCGGCGCACGACCGGGATGAGATCGGCTTTCAGCATGGTGATATAGGCCTCGATCAGCTCCGGCGTGCAGCCGACCTGGCCGGTCAGGGCCGTATTGACGCGGATCGCCATGGCATTGCGCACGACATTGCAGGAAAACGGCGTGCCGGTGCCGAAATGATGGGCGCGCACCAGGCCGAGATTGAAGGTGTCGAGTTCGTCGGCCGACCATTCCACATCCTTCATGGCGCCGACGCCGGTTGTCGAGCCGTAGACGGGCATGCCGGAGGCGATCGCATCCTCGACGATCTCGCGGGCAATGGCGATGCGGGCCATGCCGGTGGCCGAAGCCGAAATCGTCGCCTTGCCCGCACCGATCGCCACCATCTCGGCAAAACCGAGCGGCCGTCCGGAAAGTTCGATGCCAGGGCGTTCGTGCTGCATGTGCCATATCTCCTAGATTACGAGATTAAGCGGCCCCTCCGTCACATGGGATATCCTAAATGCCGAACACAGCATGTTTTTGACAGGCGGATCAGCTCAGCATCCAGGCAATATAGAGAAGCATCAATGCGATCACCCAGAGGGCGATCCTGGCGGAGCGGTTGTGCCGCGCCTCGGCCTTGCCGATCGCATCCGCCGTCTCAGCGTCGAAGCGTAAGCCGTGTTCGCTCATGTGCAGAAGCTGGTGGTGGAATTTTTCGGTCTTCGCCGCAATTTCCGGCACGGCTTCGGCAAGCTTCACTGCCGCCTTCAGCCCATCCTTCAGATCGGTGGCGATCCGCTTCGGGCCGAGATTGGTGCGGATCCAGTCGCCGACGACCGGCTCGGAGGCCTTCCACATGTTGAAGCGCGGATTGAGCATGCGCGACACGCCTTCGACGACGACCATGGTCTTCTGCAGCATCACCAGCTCCGGCCGTGTCGCCATGTCGAAGAGTTCAGTCACTTCGAACAGCAGCGTCAACAGCTTGCCCATCGAGATCGTCTCCGCCGGCTGTCCATGGATCGGCTCGCCGATCGCCCGGATCGCCTGGGCGAAACTCTCGACATTGTGGTGGCCCGGCACATAGCCCGCCTCGAAATGCACCTCGGCGACGCGGATATAGTCGCGGGTGATGAAGCCATAGAGAATTTCGGCGAGGAACCGCCGTTCCTTTTTGCCGAGCCGCCCGACAATGCCCATGTCGACCGCAACGATCATGCCGTCCGCATCGACGAAGAGATTGCCCGGATGCATGTCGGCATGGAAGAAGCCGTCGCGCAGCGTGTGGCGCAGGAAGGACTGGATCAGCGTGTCGGCGAGCAGGTTGAGATCGTGGCCGGCCGCGCGCAGCCCCTCGACGTCGGACATGCGGGTGCCGTCGATCCATTCCATGGTGATGACGTCGCGCCCGGTGCGCTCCCAGTCGACCTTCGGCACGCGGAAACCGGGATCCCTTTCGGTATTCTCGGCGATTTCGGAGAGGGCGGCCGCCTCCAGGCGAAGATCCATCTCCACCTTCGTCGTCTGCTCCAGCGTCTTCGTCACCTCGACCGGCCGCAGCCGCCGGCTGGAGGCCAGGAAACGCTCCTGCATACGGGAGACGAGATACATCGCCTCGATGTCGTGGGCAAAGCGCTGGCGCACGCCGGGCCGCACGATCTTGACGGCGACCTTCTTGCGGCCCTCCGATGTTTCGACTTCGGCAGGATGCACCTGGGCGATCGAGGCAGCGGCGATCGGCTCGCCGAAGCTCGCATAGAGCTCGTCGATCGGCCGCCCGAGCGAGCCTTCGATATTGGCCTTGGCCGCAGCCGAGGGGAAGAAGGCCATCCGATCCTGCAACTGCGACAGGTCGTTGGCGAATTCGACGCCGACGACATCCGGCCGCGTCGCCAGGAACTGCCCGATTTTTACATAGGAGGGGCCGAGCCGCTCGACGGCGTGCGCCAACCGGTCGCTGCGCTTTTGATGGCGCGCCTTGCTGCGTTCGAAAATCGTCACGAAGGATTTGGCGAGCGCCACCGGAGGCGGCAGGCCTTCGGAAGGCAGAGCTGAGACGACGCCCTCACGCACAAGCACCCAGCCGACGCGCCAAAGGCGGAAATAGGCCCCGAACGTGCTCATGCTGCACTGCCCCGCCGGCCGAGGTTGGTGTTTTCTTCCCTCATGCCCTCAGAGCTTCCAGCCGGAATGCAGCGCGGCGATGCCGCCGGTGTAATTGGTGTAGGTGACTCGCGAAAAGCCGGCCTGGCGGATCATCGCCGCGAAATTCTCCTGGTTCGGGAACTTGCGGATAGATTCCACCAGATACTGGTAGGGTTCGGCATCGCCGGTGATCGCCTTGCCGAATTGCGGAATGGCATTGAACGACCAGGCGTCGTAGATCCTGTCGAGCAGCGGCATGTCGACTTCGGAAAATTCCAAGACCAGCAGTCGTCCACCGCGCTTCAGCACGCGATAGGCCTCCGACAGTGCGGCATCGATCCGCGGTACGTTGCGGATGCCGAAGGCGATCGTATAGGCGTCGAAGCTCGCCGGCTCGAAAGGCAGTTCCTCGGCATTCGCCTCGACGAAGGTGAGATTGCCGGAAAGCTTCTTCTTTTCCGCCCGCTCGGCGCCGACGCCGAGCATCGAGCCGTTGATGTCGAGCACGGTCGCATGCGCCTGCCGGCCCGAGGCCTCGACGATGCGGAAGGCGATGTCGCCGGTGCCGCCGGCAACGTCGAGCACCCTGTAGCCCGGCTCCTTGCGCGGGTTCAGCGCCGAAATCATCGCGTCTTTCCAGGCGCGGTGCATGCCCATCGACATGACGTCGTTCATGATGTCGTAGCGCTTGGCGACTTTGTGGAACACCTGGTTGACCAGGTCCTGCTTCTCGCCGCCCGGCACCTCGCGGAAGCCGTAGGAGGTCTCCATGCCGCCATCGGCGGAAGTGCGGCTTTCAGGCATCAGACTGCTCCGTTCCTCGATATTCAGCCGCGCAGGCCATAGCGAAAGACCGCGCGCGACGTTATCACTGGGCCGCGCTCTCCGCGGACCACTGGCGCTATAGCGCACATCGTCCTCGGTTGAAACACGTTAGATACAGATGGGTTAAGATGCCGGAATTGCCAGAAGTCGAAACGGTAAAACGCGGCCTGGCGCCGGCGATGGAGGGTGCTCGTGTCGCCAAGCTTGAGCTGCGCCGCGGCGATCTGCGCTTTCCCTTTCCCGACGCTTTCGCCGACAGGGTTTCCGGTCGCACCATCGTCAGCCTTGGCCGTCGCGCCAAATATCTGCTGGTCGATCTCGACGACGGCAACACGCTGATTTCCCATCTCGGCATGTCCGGCTCTTTTCGCATCGAGGAGGGTCGCATCGAGGAGGGCGCTGGAGCGGCCACGCCTGGCGAATTCCACCATGCCCGCTCGAAGGACGAGAAGCACGACCACGTCGTCTTTCATCTGGAAAGTCCAGCCGGTCCGCGCCGTGTCGTTTATAACGATCCGCGCCGTTTCGGCTTCATGGATATGGTGGGGCGCGCCGACCTTGCCGCCCATCCCTTCTTCCGTGATCTCGGCCCGGAGCCGACGGGAAACGAGCTCGGCGCCGCCTATCTCGCCGAGCGCTTCCGCCACAAGGCGCAGCCGTTGAAGAGTGCGCTGCTCGACCAGAAGAACATTGCCGGTCTCGGCAATATATATGTCTGCGAGGCGCTGTGGCGCGCCCATCTTTCGCCGATCCGCGCCGCCGGCACGCTGGTGACCGCGGGCGGGCGGCCGAAAGAGCAGCTTAACCTGCTTGTCGCCTCGATCCGCGATGTCATTGCCGATGCGATCGCCGCCGGCGGGTCGTCGCTGCGTGACCATATCCAGACCGACGGATCGCTCGGTTATTTCCAGCATTCCTTCTCCGTCTATGATCGCGAAGGTCAGGCTTGCCGCACGCCCGGCTGCGGCGGTACGGTCGCCCGCATCGTCCAGGCGGGCCGCTCCACCTTCTATTGCGCCACCTGCCAGAAGTAAGAACGGGAGAACAGCATGGCCTATGAGACCCTGATCGTCGAAACCCGAGGCAATGTCGGCCTCGTCACGCTGAACCGACCGCAGGCGCTGAACGCGCTGAATTCCACCGTGCTGAAGGAATTGAAGGAGGCCTATGCCGCCTTCCACGCCGACGAGGCCGTCGGCGCGATCGTCATCACCGGTTCCGAGCGCGCCTTTGCCGCCGGCGCCGATATCAAGGAGATGCAGGCGCTTCAATTCGCCGATATCTATAAGAGCGATTTCATCAGCGGCTGGGACGAGGTCGCCAAGGCCCGCAAGCCGGTGATCGCCGCCGTCAGCGGCTTTGCGCTCGGCGGCGGCTGCGAGCTTGCGATGATGTGCGATTTCATCATCGCCTCGGAGACGGCGAAGTTCGGCCAGCCGGAAATCACCCTCGGCGTCATTCCCGGCATGGGCGGCTCGCAGCGGCTGACGCGCGCCGTCGGCAAGGCGAAGGCGATGGATCTCATCCTGACCGGCCGCATGATGGATGCGGCGGAAGCCGAACGCTCGGGACTTGTATCGCGTGTGGTGGCGCCCGAGCGTCTGCTCGAGGAGGCATTGGCGGCGGCGGAAAAGATCGCCTCGCTTTCTCAGCCTTCGGTGCTGATGGCCAAGGAGGCGGTCAACCGCGCCTTCGAGACGACGCTGGAGGAGGGGCTCCGCTTCGAACGCCGGCTGTTTCACAGTCTCTTTGCCACCGACGACCAGAAGGAAGGCATGGCGGCCTTCGTCGAGAAGCGCAAACCGGCTTTTAAGCACCGTTGAACGCTTTTAGGCGGTTCCGGCCGCAAAGCTTGAAAATCCGCGTTGACGTGGGCCGGCTTTAGAGTTATATGCCCGCCCATGGTTCGGAAAGCCGGTTTGGTTTTCCGCGATTGCTCCCGCATTGCTGGATTTTGTGGCCGCAGGGCCCGCGGTAATGGCGGAGTTTGTTCGAATTCTTGAGAGAGGCATCCATGGCCAATACAACTTCGGCGAAAAAAGCGACCCGCAAGATCGCCCGCCGTACCGACGTCAATAAGGCTCGTCGCTCGCGCGTTCGTACTTTCGTTCGCCAGGTCGAAGAGGCCATCGCATCCGGTGACGCCGCCAAGGCGAAGGAAGCTTTCCTGGCGGCTCAGCCCGAGCTTGCCCGCGCCGCCAGCAAGGGCGTGCTGCATGCCAACACGGCATCACGCAAGGTCTCGCGCCTGGCCGCTCGTGTGAAGGCTCTTTCGGTCACCGCGACCGCGTAATCTTCCGTTAAGGTCTTCCTCGTTATGATTAGCCCGGTAATTTTACCGGGCTTTTTCGATTCCGCGGATCAGCCCCTCTATGGTTAATCCTGCGACTGTTTCGTGTCAGCGCCATGACAGGAAAAATTGTTTAAAAACAAAGACTTGCGCAAGGATGCTTTCACGCCACGCGACTCTGCCCCGACCTTCCGGGACCAGGGGGGAGTCAAGAAGATTTTTATTTTTTTTCTTTCCATGCGTGTCAAAATAGCCCGAACGGGGAATCTCCTTGATTCAAAAGCGATTCTTTTTTGACGGTGGTGTGACGCCCGAAAAGGGCAGGCGGAGTCAATGCCCGCTTCTTAATTTTGCGTAAAATTCATCGTTGATATTGCCTTTTGATCCTGCCTAAATGGCTTCCAACAGAGGGCGCGGACATCACCTGCAGAGGCTCGGTCTTAACTGCCACGTCGGCAGGGCGATAAGTTTGTGCCATTTGTTACGGAGCCTTGCGCTTCCGTTTTTTCAAGCACTCGACGGATTTGGGCCGTAACGTGGCTGTTACGGGCAGGGATGTTTTGTGCCTTCAGTGGCCACACGTTTAAGGCGAGGTCGCCGGAGAAGGTTAAAGTGATATTGCGTACGGGCTGATCGGTTGAAAACGAGGATCGACCGCCAGCCTGGCACGGAAGCCGGTGAAGGTTGCCGCATGAACGCGGTCCCTGCAACGGTGTTCTGCGCCATGTTTGAGTGAACCGGCAGGTAAGCGGCTTCATGAGGATGCCGTCAGCTCGCCAAAGCGGGGAATGATCGGGCGGCTATTTTAGCGGAAGCCGCCCGGTGGAATTGAAAGGCGGCATT